>JBEBTF010000042.1:0-24401 GCA_040393865.1 Planctomicrobium piriforme
TTTTCTGCTGGTTTCGATTCTGGTGCCGCGTCTGCTTTTGCTTCTGCTGCATCAAAGAAGGCAAGTTTTCGGGAAGCTGGAACGCTCATCAAAGAAGCAGGGTTCTCTGATTTTGGAGCTTCCTCAGGTTTCGGTTCTTCCTTCTTTTCTTCAGCCTTTGGAGCATCGGCCTTTTCAGGTGCTTTCTCCGGAGCTGGCTTCTCTTCTTTTGCTGGTTCTGCTTTTGGTGCGTCTTTCGATTCAGCTTTTGGTTCTGCTGCTGGAGCAGGTTTTTCCCCGGCAGGAGTTTCTGTCGCCGGTGCTGGCATTGCAGGTTTTTCGGTGCCAGGTGCGTCCGCTTTCGGGACATCACGCAGGTACTTTTCTTCGTAACGCTTCTTGACGTCGTCTTCCGAGATGTCGCCAATCAGAGCTTCGATGTTGTCGTACGCAGCTTCGAGATAGCCGACCTTGAAGCGACGTGGCTGGAAGAAGCCTGGGCGGCCTTCCTCAACGCGACCGTCCGAGGTGAATCCTGGAGTGTTGTCACGGTATTTGTTGAACAGTTCCTGCAGTTCGTTTTCTGAAGGCTTTGCGTCTGCATTTTCAAAATCGGCAACTGGGACAACAGCAATGTCAGCGGTCTGTTGCACGTTCATCTGGCGATAGAATTCCCAGAAGGATTCTGGCGCCAGTTCGTTTCGCCCGTACAGGAGTTCGAATGCCTGCACAGCCTTGAGTTCGCTTCGAAGGGCTTCAAGCAGTTCGCTTTCCGAAACACGCATTTGCTGGCGGATTGCAGTGAATGCCTCGCCGGTCAATGGGCGTTCTTTAACCTGTTGAATATAGAACGGAAGGATGAAACGTTCGCGCTGGTCGAGTTGTGATTCGACGCGGCGAACGGAATCCTGCAGGCGTTGCTTGCTGCTGACTTGTCCGAGGAATTCGGTGACGACCTTGTTTGAAATGGTCATCCCCATCTGGTCGGCTTCCCGACGCAGCAATTCGCTCAGCACGATGTCGCTGGTGTCGATTGTTTCCCCGAATGTGCTGCCGAACAGGTATTGTCTTTGGACAGGAGCTGGCATTCCACGCAGGTCCATGCCAAAGCTGTTCTGGAAGGCGAGAAGCACGAACTGATTGGCAATGCTTCGTTGACGTCGCAGTTCTGAAACCTGTTGGGATGTCAGGTTTCCGTTATCGATCAGAACAGCACTGGCCTGGCGGTTAAACACCAGTGATGCCATCCCGATGATGACCCCGACAAGAATTCCGGAGAGACCCCATTCGGCCCCTTTGCCTCTGCTCAACCCTGCCAGCCAGGACACGGCTCCCAGTGTTGCCGCGATCACCAGCACCAGCATGGAAGGAGGAAGGTTGGTCGGGTCTTGAACAGCCCCAAGCAACACGAAAGTGACCATCGCCAACCCTGTCAGGATCACCATCAGGATTTTTTCGTAGCGGCGGAATATCGAAAACGGCGAGCTCATCCTTGTCCCTTGTCAAATTCGCGAAAAAGATGCGGCGATGACTAATCAATTCCCGGTCACGCCGACGTGAGGGGAGTTCGCCTTTGACGGCTTGTCGACTGATCGACTCTTGACAATCTCACAAACGATCACTTAATCACTCACACTTGTGGCGAAGTTTTTCAGCGACGCCACAATCATATTGATTGCAAAATCAAGATGGTCGTTCCACTGCAGAATAATCTTTGCGAGAAAGCAAATGGGTCATTTTGAAGGGGAACTTCCTGTCAAATTCAGAATATTCATCTTTGAAATCAGATGAAGTCTGTCAATTCCAGAGATTATTCTGATTCGACGAGCCGCATTTTAGCTCTGCATTCATTGATGACAAGCCCAGCCTGTACAGGCTGGATTGGCGAAAGTGACAATCTGGATTGCACTTTCGCTGAGAGGTCTGTCTCATCGTGTGTCAGGGCAGAGGAAAGTGGTCCAAAACTTCAAGTTTTCCAGACTGCACATTGATTGCCAAATCCGATTTGACCTGACTGATCTTCAAAACTGTTGAGACACAGTTTGAAGAACGTGTTGCATGCAGGCCAGCGAGCCTGTGGGCAGTGTTCGGGGACGTTTGAGTTCGCGAACCTGTCGGACAGAGTGGCCATGCCACTGAGACGGTAAATACGGAAACCTTTATACAGACACTGACTGAAAAACGAGATTGACTGTTCGGATGGCAAGTTCGCAAAAGAAAAAGCGGGGGCTGGTGATCGTGGAATCACCGGCAAAAGCCAAAAAAATCGCAGGCTTTCTGGGAAGCGACTATGAAGTCCGTGCCAGCATGGGACACGTGCGCGATCTGCCGGAAAAGGCCGCTGATATTCCGGAAGGTTTGAAGTCCGAATCGTGGACCAGACTGGGCGTCAATGTCGACGATGGGTTCAAACCGCTTTATATCATCTCGCCAGAGAAGAATAAGACGGTCAAAGAACTTAAGGATCTTCTCAAAAACTCTGAAGAACTCATTGTCGCGACGGACGAAGACCGCGAAGGAGAAAGTATCGGCTGGCATCTTGTCGATACGCTCAAGCCGACCGTGCCTGTCAAACGAATGACATTCTCGGAAATTACAAAAAAGGCGATTCTGGATGCCCTGTCGCATACGCGCGACTTGGACATGAATCTGGTGGAGGCTCAGGAAACCCGTCGAATTCTCGACCGCTTATATGGCTACACCTTGTCTCCTTTGCTCTGGACGAAGATTCGTCGTGGTCTCTCGGCCGGACGTGTTCAGAGTGTGGCTGTCCGTATTCTTGTTCAACGCGAACTGGAACGGTTGGCATTCAAAAGCGGAACTTATTGGGACTTGAAAGCGAATCTGAAGTCCCCGGATGGTGCTGCATTCTCGGCGCAGCTCGCAACCGTTGGAGGGAAACGCGTTGCAGCCGGTAAAGACTTCGACGAAGCAACCGGACGTATTACCGACGGGGTCGATGTCCTGCTGCTGAGCGAAACAGCTGCAAGGGATTTGAAGTCACGTCTCGATTCTGCAAGCTGGTCGGTCAGTTCCATCGAACACCGCCAGCAGGTTCGCAAGCCACCAGCACCGTTTACGACAAGTACGCTGCAGCAGGAAGCGAACCGGAAGCTGAATCTGTCTGCTCGTGAGACAATGCAGACGGCACAGCGACTGTACGAAGACGGTTATATCACTTACATGCGTACCGACAGCGTCACTCTGTCTCAAGAGGCAGTGGACGCGTCACGGAAGCGGATTGAGAGTAACTACGGTGCGGCATTCCTCAGCCCGACACCGCGTCAGTACAGCAATAAGACCAAGAACGCTCAGGAGGCTCACGAAGCAATTCGTCCTGCCGGAGAAGAGATGAAGACCGCCGATCAGCTCGGGTTGAGCGGGCGGGAAGCACGTCTCTATGACATGATTTGGAAGCGAACGATCGCGACCCAAATGGCGGAAGCTCAGTTGCGATTCGATACCGTCACGATCGTTGCTGGCGATGCCGAGTTCAAAGCGACGGGTCGTAAGGTCGAATTCCCAGGATATTTTCGTGCGTATGTGGAAGGATCAGACGATCCGGAAGCGGCACTGGAAGATCAGGATTCTGTTCTGCCGGATCTGAAAGAGGGGCAGAAGGTCGATTGCAAAGAGATCGAATCTCTCTTCCACGAAACCAAGCCACCGGCTCGCTACACGGAAGCGACGCTTGTTCGCAAACTCGAAGCAGAAGGCATTGGCCGTCCGTCAACATACGCGAGCATCATCAGCACCGTGCAAGACCGCGGGTATGTTCGCAAGGCAAACAACCAGCTGATTCCAACCTTCACCGCGTTGGCAGTTACTCGTTTGCTGGAAACATACTTCCCCAATCTGGTCGATACGCAGTTCACCGCGCAGATGGAGCAATCGCTGGATGATATCTCCAACGGAGAAACGCAGCGTTTGCCATATCTGGAGAAGTTTTATTCCGGCGAAACTGGGTTGAACCAACAGGTTGAATCCAAGAAAGAATCGATCGACCCTCGCGATGCATGCACGATTCAGCTAAGCGGATTGTCATCAGCAGTTCGGGTGGGGCGTTATGGTCCTTATCTCGAAGCTCAGGAAAATGGCGAAACGGTCAATGCATCGTTGCCGGACGATATTGCCCCGGCCGAATTGAACGACGAACTCGCTGCGAACCTGATTAAGCTGAAGAAACAGGGGCCACTTTCGCTGGGCATGCATCCAGAAGAAGGGGTACCGATTTTCCTGATGTCAGGTCCGTTCGGTCCTTATCTCCAGTTGGGCGAAGTTGTCGAGGACGGACCAAAGCCGAAACGGGTGTCGATTCCGAAGAACATTTCTCCATCCGATGTCGATTTTGATATCGCGATGAAGCTTCTGGAACTCCCGCGCCGTTTGGGGCACCATCCAGACGACAATAAAGTTGTGAATGCTGGCGTCGGGCGATTTGGTCCATACGTGCAGCATGCAGGACGGTATAAATCGCTTGGAAAAGACGACGACATTTTGACGATCACGCTCGAACGGGCAGTGGAACTGTTCAAGGATTTCAAAGGACGTGCTGCGGCAACTCCGTTGAAAGAACTGGGAGTTCACCCTGAAGACGAGAAGCCCGTTGCGATCTATGAAGGTCGATACGGCGCCTACGTCAAATGGGGTAAGGTCAATGCCACGATCCCCAAAGAATCTGATCCGATGGCTGTGACGTTGGAAGAAGCCATCAAACTGCTGGAAGCCAGAGCAGGGACCAGCGGGAAAAAGGGAACGAAGAAGAAGGCTGCGTCTCCCAAGAAGAAAGCTGCACCGAAAAAGAAGTCTGCGAAAAAAGCCGCCAAGAAGAAAGGTGGTGGAGACGAATAGTCCATAAGGCTTTCGTCTGCAGATCAGCTTTCAGCGGTCTCATTACTGACAACTAAAAAAGGCCGTTTCCTGATTGGAGACGGCCTTTTTTGTTGAACTGGAATTTTATTTCTCTCCCCTGTGGGGAAGGTTGCTGCGCGGCCACATGAGACACGGAAACGATCTCGTCTCAGTTTTGTGACAACCGGGAGACGAACTTCAGCAGATGCGGAAAGCCAGCCGGGACGACAGTACCGTGATTGGTTCCTTTGATCTCGACGAGTTCGGCATCCGGGTGTTTGACCAGCTTCAAGAGTCGGTAGAGGTACGCATTCTCTTCATAGCGACTGGGCAAATCGAGTTCCCGATCTCCAGAGATGATCAGAAGTGGAGGTGCATCCCCGCGAACATGGTAAAGGGGAGCCAGTTCATCAATGACCGGTTGGTGATTGGGAATTCCGCGTTCGGCTCGCGCTGTGAAGTGTGTAATGGCTTGCCCTGTGAACGGAATGGAACCTGCAATCTGATTCGCATCGACTTCGTATTTTTCCAGAAGCCGCTTGTCGAGCGTGACCAGTGCTGACAGGTATCCACCAGCCGAAGCACCGCTGACGAAGATCAACTTTGGCGAACCGTCATACTGCTCAATATTTTTGAATGCCCATGCGACAGCCGCCGCGGCATCATCGACGCATTGCTCAACTTTGACTTTAGGGCTGAGGCGATATCCGACCCCGACGATGGCAATTCCTTTGTCTTTTAACTCCGCAGGTATCTGTCGATGACCTCCGGTCAGGCCACCGCCATGAAACCAGACGACGGTGGGAAAATTCTTTCTGTTCGCCGGGACATACAGATCAACGACACACTGAGATTTCGCGTATTCGTCCAGATCAGTGGAATGATTCCGATAGGGAATTCCTTCGACTGTTTTGTATGTGATTGGGGCGTCTTCGGCCTTCGCAAGACTCGCGAAGAGTGCGAGAACAGCACACACTCCAAGGAAACGGGACAAAGGAATTCTCAAGAAGTGATTCTGCGTAGTCATACGTGTCCAGATGAATGCCGTTGATCAGGTAATTACAAACTGAAAACGAGAAACGGCGTGTGCAAGTTGATTGATTGCACACGCCGTCGAATTGTTTGTGAGAAGAATTATGAGAACAGTTCGCGAATTGGTTCGCCTTGGTCGGTGATTGGAACTGGTCGATCTCCGGCTGCATAGAGTTCTTCAGCGGGATTGATGCCGAGTGCACAACACATCGTTGCGAACATGTCTGGAACGGTCACCGAACGATCCAGCGGTTTCATCGCCAGTTCGTCCGTTGTTCCAATCATCTTGCCGTTCTGCAGACCCCCACCTGCCATCGCAACGGTAAAGGCTTCGGCATGATGTCCACGCCCTCCGCCGCTGTCGAAGCTCGCTGGTCGTCCGAATTCCGAGGCCACCACAATCAATGTCTTATCGAGCATATTATGAGCTTCGAGATCGACGATGAGGGCTGAAAGTCCCTGATCCAGATCTTGAATCAGCATGTGCTGATTCAGTTGTCCGGAATTGTGAGTATCCCAACCGCTGCCGTTCACAAAGTTCATGTTGTGAGACACTTCAATGAACCGGACACCAGACTGGAGCAACCGCCGTGACAACAGCAGACGTTGACCAAACTCGCTTCCATAGCGGTTTCTCAGATCTGCCTTCTCTTCATCGAGTTTGAAGACATTCATGAACTCTGGGCCAGACAGACGCAGTGCGGCGCTCACTGTTGCATCGTAGTCTTGAATGGTCTTTCCGCCTGTTGCCCGTTCGCGGTATTCGGCACGTACCTGCTCTAACATGCGTTCCCGGCGAGATTGTCGGGAAGTCGAAATGTCAGGTGACCGGGTGAAACTCTCTGGACCAGTCTCGGTGCTTGTCAGATACACATACCCGGCTTTGGAGCCAAGGAAGCCCGGCCCGCGAGTCAGGTTTGGATAGCCAATCAGGATGTACGGAGGAGCATTTTCGCTTACCGGACCTCGCTTGTAGGAAATCAGAGACCCGATTGATGGGTAAATGATTGTCCCGGCAGTCGGACGCCCAGTGTGCATTCTGTTAGTTGCGGCAGCGTGCTCGTCGATGACGTCGTGCTTGACTGTTCGCAGCAGATTAAAGCGATCCATCAATTGAGCACAGTGTTTCAGATGTTCACACACCTGCACACCCGGCACAGCGGTATCGATGGCATCATAGTAAGAGCCGGCGACATTGGCTTTGGCGTCCCCACGACGTTTGGGGTCCCATGTATCGATCTGGGCAGAGCCTCCCCCCAGCCAGATCATGATGCAGTGTTCGGCTTTTCCTTTTGGAAAAGCCTTCTTTGCTGAACTGGCGAGCAACGGATTGAGCCCGGCTGAACCGGCGACAAGGCCAGCGGTGCCTGCAGCGGCGTACTTCAGAAAATCCCGTCGTGACGAGGTGTCGAACATTCTCGGTCTCCCTGACTTGGAATGAATTCTGCTCGATGAAACTATCGCAAACTCAATGCGTCAGCGATGGTCTTCGAGTATTTCAAACGTACGAATCTCTGTTTTGGAGGGGTTATGGAACAAACATGAACTCAGGTGAATTCACAAGCACCCAAATCACATCTTCCATTCGTTCGCGCCAGTCGGCTTGCAGTCGAACAGTTGGAGGATCGCCCTGACGAACTTCCTCTTCCAGTTTCAGTTTGATCGTGTTTGCATCTGGATGCAGGTGGTTTGTCCAGGCCACCTGATTTCGATGCATGCGAACTCTTGGTTTTACGACTGCGTCAGGGACTCGCCTTGCGTCATAGCCCTCTGCAAGCAGTTTGGTGAACATCTCTCGCTCAGATGGAGTCGGAAGTCTGGTCAACACTTTGCGGAAGATGTTGTCAACAAGTTGATCAACGGTCTGATCCTCCATTGCCAGTGAAGTGAAACCACTTTCTTCGCACAGGGTGCAAATTCGACGGGTGAGCAATCCGTTGGCAACTTCGGCAGGTTGCATTGGCGTTGGAGCCGTCTCTCTTATGGTAATCGGATCTTGCCGTGAGCTGCGCCAGCCAAAGCCTTCCAGTGTCGTAACAAACGGTTGAGCAAACGGGAGAGCCAGACTTGGACGGTCTCGCTCGTTTGACAATGACCCGAACTGCCAGGATCGGGTTGGCCGTCCAAGATTCAGTGACGATGTCAGAGTGCGGCTGGTGTCGATATCGATGCACATGACATCAGCGTCGAAATCCTTGTCGGAAATGGCGAAAATCGAATCGACAAACTGCTCCGCACTCAGGCGTCGCTGAATCGGTCTGGCGAACAGATAAGGACCATCGGCCAGTGCGGCATCTTGCTCGGCTGTCACTCGCTGATACGCTTCCGACTGGAAAATGAGTCGGGCGAGATGCTTAATGTCGTAGTTGTTTGTCACGAATTCCCGAGACAGAGCTTCGAGAAGTTCTGGGTGTGATGGTTCTGCGTGTTCCCAGTCCTCTGGCTTTTCTACGAACCCATGTCCGAGATAACGCAACCACAATCGATTCACAAAGACTGGAGCGAATCGAGTGCTGTGAGGTGAGGTGAGCAGCAGCGCGAGTTTTTCGCGAGTGTCTTTCGGGTTGCGCATCATCTCTTCAAGCGGAGCTTCTTCGCTGAACTTCGCGAATGGCCATTCAGGCGGAATGACATCTCCGGGATGCAGTGTGATTTCAATCAGGAGCGAATTAGAGCCGCCGGGGACAGTGCTTGTTCCAGGAAGTTTGACCTCTCCACGATTCAGCATCGCTGATAGCGCAAACAGGTCGCGTTGTTTGACGTCATGAAATGGGGCGTCGTGGCAACGGGCACAATTCATTTCAACAGCAAGGAATGCTTCTCCAAGAATGTGAGATTTTGCTGCCATCGGGGCATCATTCTGAGATGCCATTTCAAAGCCAGCAGGACCTCCGAAATACCGGCTGCCTTCCATCATGACCAGTTCGGTAACGAACCGATCAAATGGTTTGTTGTCTTGAAAAGACTCATGAATCCAGTAACGGAACGGTCCGGTGTTGTTTAATGTCGGGTTAATGATGTTCGGGTTTTCTGCCAGAACATCCTGCCAGTAACCGGTCCAGTGATCTGCCCATTCTGGTGATGCCAGCAGCCGATCAATGGCAAGATTCCGACGCTGATCAGCAGGATCTGCAAAATACTTTTCGATCTCTGCAATCGTTGGCATCCGGCCTGTGGTATCAAGAGTGACTCGACGCAGGAATGTCGCGTCATCAATTACCTCCCCCGGCTCGGTTCCGGCAGCTTCAAGCTTCTGCCCGATGAACTTGTCGATCCAGTTGTTGCCTTGCCATTTCTTGCTGACTTCTGGCACGGGGATCGCAGGACGTGTGGAAACGACCTCCTTCGCCCAAGTGTGCCGGCGAACCCAATACTGGGATTCTTTCACGTCCGCATCGGCACGACGTTGCTGATTTGCGGCCGTAAGAAAGGCTTCCTGACTTTCAATGTACTCGTTCCAATTTTCGTCGGTGAGCAGGAATTCCTGATCCGTACCGAGTAGCCGGAAGTCACCTGTTGGAGTTGCCAGATAAACTCCGGTTTCTCCCAGTTCCGGGCGTCGACCATTTCCGCCGACAATTGTTTCAAGCGTTAACAGGTGCGTTTTGCCATCACCCTGAATGGTGACAACTTTTTCATTGTCGCCACGATGAAGCGGACGAATGTTCGGCGCGAGAGAGCGATCGATTTCAAAGACTGGGCCGTTATCTCCGCCGAGACTATGAAACGGAGTTTCAGCAACCTGTTTCCCATCGAGGTAAACCCGGGCGGAGTTTCTGGAACGAACCAGCAGGCGATGTTCCCCTTCCGGGATGACCACATTACCAGAGGCTCGCATCAAAAATGGATTGCTGCGATCAGTGATCAACGCCTTCTCGTTGTATTTCTTTGGGAGATCAATGAAACCAAACGAGGGAACTTCGAAGCTCTCTGAATACTTTGGCGGTCGGAAATTCCATGACTTTCGACCACCGACATTTTCGTAGATGTCGACAAGTACCCCTTTTTCTGGAATCTTGTTGTTTACGATTTCCAGTTTTGGTGCAACGTATT
The DNA here is from genome assembly GCA_040393865.1 of Planctomicrobium piriforme. Classification (GTDB taxonomy): domain Bacteria; phylum Planctomycetota; class Planctomycetia; order Planctomycetales; family Planctomycetaceae; genus Planctomicrobium; species Planctomicrobium piriforme_A. Next base: position 9,916 of record JBEBTF010000042.1, read on the forward strand.
TGTAATGCTCCTGAATTGTTTTGGCAGGAAGTGCGGTGCGATACAGAGCAACTTCATCGAGTCCACCCTGATATGTCACCGCCTGGGTTGCGCCCATCGACGTTCCGACCCAGACTTCGTCATCGTCAACAACTGGAGCATTGTCGGTCATCCCGTCCATATCCCAGCGTCCTTTGCAGAGGACGCCATCGATATAAACGGCGAGACTTTTTCCTTCGCCGAATTTGTATGTCAGAGCAACGTGGTGCCAGCCATCGCCGGTAGCCAGCGTGTCAGTCGATGTCCAGCGGTGCCAACCTGGTTTGTCGCCACGACTGCGAAACAGAAACCCCGGTGCGAGACCTGAGCCTGTTGAATTCAGTCGAAACGCAAAATTCTGATTGTTCTTGTTCGGAGCCAGACGTCCTTTCCCAATGAGGTAAACGCTGCCATTCAAGTCTTGCGAAGGGTTAACCCAAGCTTCGATCGTGATCGCGTCTCCGAGATCGAAGTCGAGCGCGCTTTTCTCACCGGGATCGACGATGCGGTAGAACTGGCTGGCCTCTTTCATCTCCACAGCGCGGTTATCAGCACCGAACTTTGGGAATTCGTTGGGAACCGGGCCTGCAATGCCAACTGGAGGCGTGGAATTCGGGACGAGTTGTAAACTGCTGTCAGACAGATTCACTTCGTTCGGAATCGGCCCGTGCTGAGGGGCAGTGAACCGCCAGTATGCAACCGCGCCATCACGGATGACGAGTTTTGAGTAATCGTCTGTCGCGGAAGCCGCAGACGGTTTCGGGGCAGGGGACTTTTCGCCTGACTGTGGTTCAGCAGCGGTTGCGAATGATCCAAATAGGAAGAGGGAGAGTAATGTTTGTACTCTCAGACTGGTCCCGATGCGAAAAGCACTTTTCATCAGCGGACAATCCTGATCATTAACGGAGATCAAACGGAAGGGATGCACCAGCACATCTGATTGAGTGGTACGGCGGGCGGTGTAAAAACTTCACGAATCCGCTCGCGTCAAAATGTAAGCAAGAGCAGATGCGTTGTGTTTCCATCAATAAGAGTACCAATCAGTTGACGTTGATTCCATAGGTCAGAGCTGTCGGTGGCAAATTTTACTTGAGTTCTCCGGGGGAGGGATTTTCAAGATTTCACAGGTCTGAATTGCGGGGGCCAAATATCACGTTCAATCGTGATTGGAACTGCTGGTACACGATTTTTTGTGGGCATTTGCGGGGCAGTTTGCTCTTACGGTCCTCGCAAAATACGATGGCGGAACTGGCATGTGGAACTTCTTCTTTTCATTTCGAAAGGACAGTTGCGCTGCTCGGTGAGGGTTTCACAGCGGGCGTTGCCGAAGCTTCAGGTTAGGCGTTCTGTTTTAAAGCGATATCATATGGCAGGTTACGATAAGTTTGATGCCCGACTTGAGTCTCTGGTTGTTGAAGTCGCAACAGATTGGGACAAAGGGCTAGAAAATTTGCCAGCGGACAAAAAGAGGGAAGTTGCTCAGGCGATTCATCGCCTCCCAGCGCTGGCGTCGATTCTTTCCTACGAACGGACGCACACCGGTTTCATTCGTAAAATCACGGTGACTGAAGCGGATTTGGGACGTATTCACAAAGGAAGCTGAGATCTTCGGCAGGAAGATGCTTGCCGAGTGCAGTCTTTGAATGCTGCTGTCCGCAAATAAAAAGAAACCGAATCAGCCGGGGGGCCAATTCGGTTTCAGATTGAATAAGGCATTTACTGAATTGCGGCCCGAGCCCAGAGGGCTCGATGTTCATAATTGAAGGTGGCTGCGAAGAACAGTTCCTCCAGTGTTACTTCTGCGCCAGTGTTTCGGTTGAAGTTGCTACTGCTCCTGGCACCACGTCAACACGGACAACTGCCGGTGTTGAGTAGGTTGCGTCACGCAAAACTCGTCGGCGAGAAATACGGACATCTGCCGTCAATTGCAGTTCAGTGTCGATCGGTGCAACAGATGCTCCGGATTCTTCCTTCTGTTCTGGGGCAGGTGTTGCCGGGCGATTTGTTGGATCCAACGGGGCAGGTTCCCGAGAGAGGTCTGTCGGCATTTTGAACAAGTCAAATGCGCCGTTTGGATTCTCTTTCGGTGCCGGATTGGCTCCGCCTGGGAGATCGTTCGCGTTTGGAATCGTCGATCCGGCAGGGTTTCCGCCTGGCAGCGAGCTGTTTGGGATTGAACTGTTTGGAATCGAGTTCGCCGGTGCCCCTCCCGGTTGATTCATGCTAGGAATGCTTGAATTCGGGATGGTTCCCCCGGGCAGTCCAGAGCTTGGAACAGTTGAGCTCGGGACGCTGGAGTTTGGATTGATTGCCCCCGGGTTTCCGGCTGGGTTCCCTGAGTTCGGGAATCCGGAATTGCCTGGCAGGTTTCCGCCTGGAATTGTGGAACTCGGTGCATTCCCGCCGCCTGGTGTGCCTGGGGCGGGCTCATTTGTGCGTGGGCTTCCGGGAATTGTTGAGTTCGGAAGGTTCGGCCGTGAGTCCTGTTCTCGTGGGCGAACCGGAACGAATTCGTCCGGTGGTGGATCTTTACGATACGTCGGCTGGGTTGTTGGTTCTGCGGGCTTCTGCTGGTTCTGAATCGGTTCAGGTGTTGGACCGTTTGACAGAGGGGGAGCAGTTCCTGCGTTACAGTTGTTCCCGCAGGAGTCACATCCGCAATTCGCTTGTCCGGAACAGGCGTCACCGCATGGAGAACTTCCGCATGGGCTGCATCCATAGTTGGTTGCGCAGCCATACCCGCCGTAACCATATCCAGCGGACCAATCCATTCCCCCACCGTAGTACGGGCTGTACCCACTGGTGATTGAAGTCGGGTAACCGCCTCCGTAATAGGCGCCACCGTAATAAGGAGCGTAACCAGCCCCGTAAGCTACCGGTGCTCCGCGGTTTGGGAACACTGGGCCATAACCGAATACGGCATTATATGCCCATGGGATCAACCCTGCCTGAGCGGGGGCACTCAATGGTCCTGCAAGAGAAGTGATTACGGATAAGCCTAGAATCTTCCAGATCTTGCGGCGTTTGGCGACTTGCATAAGGTAAGGGCCTTCCCTCTTAGAAATCCAGACTCTTCTTCGCCGTCCTGACTGGAGAATCCGTTCAATAACTGCCTCCACTTTGCCTGTTTTACCAGTAGTCGGGGGTGTGTCAAATCGGTTTTCTTTGCCGAACTGATTGTTCTTTAAGAATTAATTCAAGTTTGACGTTTTAGTTAGGCAGATTGCCCTGTCCCCCACAATTGTGAGGATGGTGGCGATTGAATTATGCGTTATGCTCAATACGAATAGATCGAATTTTATGGTTGTTGGTGGGTGTCTGCCGACCGTAGGCAACGACACCTGCTGGTGATTCTTAGCCTGTAATCAGTAGAGGGGCGGCTACCACGATTCTGCATGTCCCCTTTATCTGTATCTTCTGGTCCGTATCTTCTGGTGGAATTGCCGCGTATCAATATTGATGTTGGGCGTCAGGCAGAAACAACAGTTGATCGCAAGTCTTGATGCCGCGACGATCGCCGTAATCCGCAGGATGTCGCCAATCTGGATTCTTTTGACGAAAAAAGTTGATGAGATTCGATGAGTCCGAAAAAATGAACCTTCGCGGTCTCGCAATTTCGCGGCAAAGTTTCTATCTTCCTCGATTCCCTGTTGGTCGGCAATTGGATGCAGCCCAGGTTGAATTGCACCTGCTATGCAGAAAAATGCTCAGGTGCCACCGGTGGTTTCCGCCCCGGGAACTCGAGATTCGTTTTTCATTGTGAGTGATTGAACATGTTCGCCATCATTGAAGAGAGCGGTCACCAACTCCGTGTCGAACCAGGCCAAGTGCTGACGATCGATTACCGCGACGGAGTGGAAGTTGGTTCGACTCTGACGTTCGATCAGGTGCTGCTGGCCAATGGCGGCGGCGCTAGCCAGATCGGGCTTCCAACACTGGCAGGAGCCGTTGTTGAAGCTCAGGTTGTTGAATCAATCGTCAAGGGCCCAAAGATCGAAGTTCAGAAGTTCCGCCGACGTAAGAATTCACGTCGTCACACCGGTCACCGCCAGAAATACACAGGCGTGAAGATCACTGCGATTAAGGTTCCAAACCTCGAAATCGTCGAACAAAAATCCTAATTCGTTTGACTGATCAGCACGTTGGGGCACTCTGGGTTGTGCCGCCATCTGCTGTTCGGAGCGATCGCGATAGGAGTATAATCTCTCCTTTAAGGTGAGGTTGTATTCTGTTGCGCAATTTGAAATTCAAAACACCCTTCCGTGTTGCGGACAGGGTGTTTTTGTCGTTTGCATATTCCGCCTCTGTATCAGAAATCACTTGTGTCAGGGTAGAGTTTGCGACATGGAACGTAGTACCATTTGCCGATCAGCGACAAATGCAACTTCTTGATGCATTTGGAAATGAGACAAAGCAATCGTGATCTGATGAGAGCCAGACGAACTCGACAGATGCCTTTGACACAGGCGTCGATTGAACGAGGAAGCTTTAACAATGCGGCTGATGGGATTTCTGACGTTGGGATTTCTCGGGGCGACATCGCTTGTTGGCCTGGTCACTCTGGCAGGTGATCCAGCCGTCTCGAAAAATGTTTCATCTGAAGCTGAAATCAACACCCGATATCGCCAGATTGTTCAGCCATTTTTTTTGAAGCATTGCGCCGATTGCCATGGCGAACTCGAAGCAGAAGGTGGCCTGAATCTGGAGAAGTTTGAGAGCGCCGCTTCGCTTTCTGGAAGCCTCGATCTCTTGCAGTTGGTGAAGGAGCAGATTGAGACTGCGTCGATGCCTCCTCCACAGATTGAGGAACAACCGAATCGAGAAACGGTCGCGGCGGTTGTGAAGTGGATCAAAGATTTTCGGAAGCAGGAGGCGTCGAAAAATGAAGGCGACCCGGGAGTGGTGGCTGCCCGACGTCTGAGCAATTCAGAGTATGACAACTCGATCCGGGATCTGACGGGCATGGACCTGAAACCCACGAAAGAGTTTCCGGTTGATCCTGCAAACAAAGAGGGGTTCGACAACACTGCTGAGTCGCTTGCGATGTCTCCAGCACTGGTCAAAAAGTATCTTGATGCAGCTCGTTATGTTTCTGACCATCTCGTTCTAAAACCGGATGGGTTTACGTTTGCCCCATACAATGTGTTGGCTGACACCGATCGCGATCGTTACAGCGTGAATCGGATCGTTGCATTCTATTTGAAACAACGGACAGACTACGCGGATTACTTCCGTTCACTTTGGCGTTACCAGCACCGGGTCGCTCTGGGAGAACCGGAACTGACCCTCTCTGGAATTGCACAACAGGAGGGACTCAGCCGTCGGTATCTGGCGGCGGTTGACTCGATTCTGAACGGGAAAACAGAGCAGACCGGTCCAATCGCAGTGCTCCAGGCGATGTGGCGTGCAATGCCTGCGCCGGGAAGTGCTGATGCGGATACGGTACGTCTTCGCTGTAAAGAAATCGCCGAATTTGTCATTGCACTACGTACCCAACTTGTGCCTGAGATTGAGAACTTGACAGCTCCTCGCATTGGGAAAGGGTCTCAGCCGTTTGTGATGTGGAAGAATCGACAGATGGCCGCAAATCGGATGCGGTATGTCTCGAACTCTGCTGCCATCAAAGTCGATGATCTGAAGATCCCTGACGACCTGAAACTGATGTTGAAGGCTCCTGAATCCGAGGTCGATCGAGCTGCATTTGAAGAGGGATTCCACCGCTTTTGTGGAATCTTTCCGGACCAGTTTTATGTCAAAGAACGGGCTCGGTTTTATCTGGACAATGGGGATAAAGGGAACAAAGGGCGCCTGCTCAGTGCCGGGTTTCACAGCATGACGGGATTCTTCCGTGATGATGGCCCACTTTATGAACTGATGCTCGATGAGGAACAGCAAAAAGAGTTGGACCAGCTTTGGAATGAGTTCTACTTCGTGACCACCTCCCCTGTGCGTCAGTACGCGAGTTATTTGTGGTACGAACGGGCTGAGAACGGATATATCCAAGGGGATGCACGGTTCGATTTTGTTCGAGCAGAATCCAAAGATGCGATCTCTGAAGAGAACATGCGTCGCTTTGCTGCGGCCTATCTGGAAAAGGCCAAAGAGGTCAAAGCGAGTGATCTGGCTTATCAAGCGATTGAAGAACAGTTTCAGGTTTTCGCAAAAACGGTTCGTGAATTTGAAAAGAGTCGCCGCGAGGCAGAGCCTGCCCATATCGAAAGGTTGAAGGAGTTTGCTGAACAGGCATTTCGTCGGCCGTTAACTGAGGCAGAACGTGAGGGCATTGTTCAGTTTTACCGGCGGTTGCGTGATCAGGATGGGTTAAGCCATGAAGACGCGATACGTGACTCTGTGGTCGGGATTCTGATGTCTCCCCATTTCTGCTATCGCGTTGACCTTCCCGGTGAAGGCCAGCAGATTCATCCTCTCGCTGGAATCGATCTCGCAAACCGATTGAGCTACTTTCTCTGGGCCAGCATGCCGGATAAAGAGCTTCTTGAACTTGCAACGGCAGGCGAACTGCAGAAACCTGAAGTGTTAGCCCAACAGGCCAGACGCATGTTGAAAGACGATCGCGTGCGCGGACTGGCGACTGAGTTCTGCGGCAACTGGCTCGATTTTCGTCGCTTCGAAGCACATAACAGCGTCGACCGAGAACGCTTCCCGATGTTCGACGACACCTTGCGGCGCTCGATGTTTGAAGAACCGATTCGGTTCTTCCTCGATCTCGCCCAAAACGATCGCCCGGTTTCCGAGTTCCTCGAAGGGAAGCATACCTTTGTCAATGCGTCGCTTGCCAAACATTACGGGTTAACGATTCCGAGTCAGAAGCCGGATGAATGGGTTCGGGTTGACGATGCCATTTCGTCCGGGCGAGGCGGATTGCTTCCGATGGCGGTCTTCATGACGCAGAACTCGCCGGGGTTGCGGACCAGCCCTGTGAAGCGAGGGTATTGGGTCGTGAAGCGTCTGCTCGGGGAGAACATTCCGGCGCCTCCTCCGGATGTGCCTGAACTCCCTGAGGATGAAACGAAGCTCGGAGATCTGACGCTGCGGGAAGTGTTGAGTCGCCACCGCGCCGACAAGGCGTGCTCAGGATGCCACGAACGAATTGACAGTTTTGGACTGGCGTTTGAAGCATACGGACCAGTTGGAGAGTATCGCACTCTCGATTTGGGAGGGCGTCCGGTTGAAACCCAAGTCACGTATCCGAACGGCGGCGAGGGAGACGGTCTGAATGGCCTGCGAGACTATTTGATCTCGTCTCGTCAGGATGATTTCAACGAGAATCTGTGTCGAAAGTTGCTCGCCTACGGGCTGGGACGAACATTGCTTCCATCCGACGATTCAACGATCATGAAAATGACTGCAAAAATCGAATCGAATGAAGGAAGCTTAGGCGATCTGGTCGAAGTCATTGTGACGAGTCCGCAGTTCTTGAATAAACGCGTCACTCACGTGCAGACAAAGGATTGAATCCCTATGAGCCAATACAACGAATCGGCGAACAATCCCGCGAGTCCTCGATATGGCGTGAGTCGTCGAACATTTCTTCGGGGAGTCGGAGTCACACTGGGATTGCCTTGGTTAGAGTCGGTTGCTGCATTTGCAGGTCAATCGACAGCGGCAGGGGCAACCGTGTTTCCCAAGCGATACGCCGCGATGTTTATGGGGTGCGGCGTCAATCCAGATCAATGGTTTGCCAGCGGTTCCGGAAACGAGATGGAACTGGGACGTTGCCTTGAACCGTTGACTCCGCATCGTACGAAGATCAATGTCATTCAGGGACTCTTCAATAAACAGGCAACCGGTGTCGGAATTCACCCAGGCCAGACAGGCAACATCCTCTCCGGAGCGGCCCTGCAAAAAGGGTCTGAGCTGAAGGGAGGCATTAGTGTTGATCAGTTGCTCGCCAGACATCTCGGTGAAGAGACCGTTCAACCAAGTATGGTTCTCGGGTGTGAGCAACCGATCACTGGCTATCACGAGACAAACTTCTCGATGGCCTACAGCTCACATATTTCCTGGCAGAGTGCGACATCGCCTGTCCCGATGGAGGTCTATCCGTCACTGGCGTTTGACGCTCTGTTTGAAAACCGTGGCAGCCAGCGCAACAAAAGCATTCTTGATCGGGTTCGCGAAGACACTTCCGGTTTGACTCGTCGGGTGAGTGTGGCCGACCGAGCAAAACTCGATGAGTATTTAACAAGCGTACGCGAGGTCGAACGCCGGATTACTCCGATGCGAAAAGAGAAGGATGCCGGTGACTCGCGCGCCAGCAAGGCAGGGCAGCCTGCTTTGACCATGCCGCGTCCAGAGAACGGACTTCCGGAAGATATTCGCGATCACATGCGGCTGATGTGCGATTTGATTGCACTCGGATTCCAGACCGATAAGACCCGAATCGCGTCACTCTTGCTCTGTCGCGATATTTCTGGGCTGTTTTATCCATTCCTTGATGTTCGGGCGGCTCATCACGGTGCATCGCATGATGATAAGTCAGAAGCCTATGAACGAGTGACCCAGTATTACGTCAGCCAGTTTGCTTACCTGATCTCGCGTCTGGATTCGATGCAGGAAGGGGAAGGGACAGTTCTCGATAATACTTGCCTCCAGTTTGTTAACAGCATGTTTTCCGGATCACGACACGACGCAAGCAAGGTGCCGTTGCTGCTGGCCGGTGGGCTTGGAGGCACGATCGAAACCGGTCGGGTTCTGGATTACACAGACAAGGGCGACGAGAACCGCAAGTTGTGCAGCTTGTATCTTTCGATCATGGATCGAATGGGAGTCAGCGTGAGCGAGTTTGGCGATGCAACCGAAAGACTCGCAGGGTTGTAGGCCGATTCGGTCTTTCATCCCTCGCACCAGAACGTTTTTTAATAGAGTTCTTCGATCAAAATTTCTGAAGAGTTACGAAGCAGTCGTTTCACACGCTGAAACGGCTGCTTCTGCATTGTTGGTTTGTGGTCGCCGACTTAAACCACTTTGGGAAATCGTTTCCACGCTTCCGCCACGCGGCGAGTTGCGTTTCATCTATCGAAACGGCCGCTGCGCGGGCACTCGGTAGAGCGAACTGCTGTCGAATTCTTCCAGCAATTCTGTGGCGCATCTGGCACGCGGGATTTAGCGTTTCTCCTATTGAGAAGGCTGCTGCGCGGCTACATGATAGACCGATCCGGTCTAGTGGCGCCGGTTCTTGTAGCGGCGGCTGACGTCGGAGAGGAATTGACGTTCCTCGTCGGTCAGGCTGGATTCTCCCTGCTCCAGTATCTTCTCCAGCAAGCGGTCCAGACGGGCTTCGACGGCAGGCGGAATGGTGTTGTCGGCCTCTTCGTAATCGTCGTCGGCTGTTGGGTTCAGCACTTTCAGGTTGGGGCGTTTCTTGAATGGGTTCTTTATTCCACTCCGACGACGGGAGTGGAACCAGCTCAGAATTTCCCAGCGATTTCTGGCATAGAGAACGCCAAAGATCATGCCTCCCAAGTGGGCAGCATGGGCGATATTGCTACCGGGGCCGCGGCCGGTGAGCTGATGAATCATGGGGAAAATGTCGGATGCAGCGGCCAGTAACGCCAGAATTCCGACTGGAATCGGCAGTATCCCCCAGATGTACCAGCGGGTTGTCGGCCAATACATCGCATACAAAATCATCACCGAGATTGCTGCTCCCGAGGCCCCGATTGCGACTCCGGCCGTGTTTGTGAATATCCCCCAGAGCATGAAGACGATTCCGGAGAAAATCCCGGCCAGGAGGTAGAACGCCAGAAACTCTTTTTTGCCTAATGCAGCCTCGACTCGACCACCAGCCACCCACAAAAGCAGCATGTTGAACAACAGGTGAAAGGGAAGATCACTCGTCGCATCATGCAGGAAATCGTAGGTCGTCAATCGCCAGATCTGACCATACAGCACGGCCTTTGTGTCGAGTGCGAAAAAAGTCTCAAGTAGTTGCGGGAACATCACCTGCAAAACGAAGATGATGACGTTGAGGACAATCAACGTCTTCACGGCAGACCAGCCTTGAACACCTGATCCGCGATACGTCGGTCCATTCGACATGTATTCGCGATATTCAATCCCCATGTTCCCGGTGCCTTCCAGAGACAATCTCAAACGGAACTTCTTCAACTCGAATTTCGGCTGCCCAATCTTACAGCGTACTTGCAGGGGGACAATTCCCCAATCTCATTTGTTCATTTCTGGATCGTATCGCTTGATCAAGTGATCGTACGGCACCTGTCCAGAGAATGATCGAACTCATTTTCCTTCGACAATAATTGTCGAAACATCAGAATCTGACACAGGTTTGCGAGATTCTTGTGGTCATGATTGATATCTGTTCCGATTGATTGCTTGTGCAGACGTTTGCCTGCAAGTGTCTACCGGACAGGTGACGGTCTCTCAAAGGCCACGAAGGTCTGATTCGCCTCAAGTTGTAGCCTTCTTAACGATTGTATCGTGGATGGAAAGCTGGAGAAAACAGCGATTCCTTGCAGTTGACTTGCCATGTGTGGCCAAGGTCGGGATGATCTTGGAGCAATCCCATTCCTTTCGTTCATCATTCGTTGTTAGTGCATTCGCAGGATAGGGTTTATGAGTCAGGCCTCTCCCAAGGAAACCCCGTGTCCCGATTGCGGTGAAATGGTCCGCGTTAACTCGCTGCGATGTTGGAATTGCGGCGCGTTCATGAATACGGAAGTCGAGCAGCGCTTTATTGCGATGCAGTCCGGTCCGCGGCCGATCATCTTCAGTGAAGTTCCTGAAGGTGAGATGCAGTCTGCTGGCGACATCGATGACGACGACGATGACGATTTTCAGTTGAAAACGCCGATTGCGAGAGAAATCCCTACTCCGGCACAGTTTCAGGCTCCTTCGGAACAGGCTGCTCCTGTTTCTCCACCAGCGCCAGCTGCAACTGGCCCAGCGACGTCAGGGGCTGCCACATCGGTTGACGCACCGATCCAGATCAAAATTGAGCCAGAAGCTGAACAGCCTGCGGCAGGTGATGACTCTCCGAAAGCAGAACGTCGCCCACAACCTGACACCGGAGTTGCTCATTCCGTAGCGACAGGTGGGGATGCCCTGCTTGATATTGCGATTCAGGAAGAACGTGAAGTTCGAAAGCGATCCAAAGGTCGAAAGGTTCTCGGCGGCCTGAGAACTCCGGGTGGCGGACTCATCATTTTTTGTCCGTACGGGTGCCGTGTTGAAGTTAAGGAGACTCATCGTGGCATGACTGGACGCTGCCCGCGCTGTCAGGCTCCGTTCATCGTGCCGATCGACCCTCCGATCTTCAAGAAACAGAAGGCAGACGGAACTGCTGAAACCGGAACGGCATCAGGGACAACTGCAGCTGAGAAGTTCGCGGTCTGGTTGAATGACCTGCATCTGCATGTCGTTGATCCTTCCAAGCTGAAGCTCAAAGCGGACAGCTTGATGAAGGAGTTTACCGAAGTCGACGTTGCGTTCTCGCAAGACGTGCTTCTGGTTGCGTCGCTCGCCAAGAAGGGGGGCGGACTCTTCTCCAAAGGGGGAGAAAAGAAAGAAGATGTCCGGGCTGCGCTTCAAGCTTACCTCGCCGAGAACAAAGCGATTGAAGAAGCACCAGCAGGCGAGAAGCATCTGTTTGCCGCTCACGATGTGCCGCAGGTGAAAGTGGTGCAGCCTGCTCCAAGTCGAGCCAGTTCGATCTTCCACGGGATTCCGGTATTCGGAACCAACCGGATTGCTGTTCAGCTTCCGCTCAACGAAAAGACAGAACATCCATTCTATCTGTCGATGGGCATTACGGAGTTCTGGAAGTTTGCCAAGGGGATGGAAGAGGTTTACGGCATCACCGGTTTAGGAGATGACCTCGGCTTGCCGATGGCCCCACGAAGTGACGTCACCAAGTGTCATTACACGGATGCGCCGATCAAGGCGCTGCTGGACATCGACCTCTACAGGGCTGATCCAACGGTTCAACTTGAAGTGGCCGGTTATCAGTGCGGTGCGTGTAAAATGACCGTCAGCGAAGCGGGGCGCAAGAAGGAAAATCTTGGCGGCAAGTCTCCCAAAGGGATCGCCAAAGCCAAGTGTCCAAAATGCGGAAGCAAGATGGGTGAGAACCTGCTGTACTCATTCAAGGAAGACGTCGTTGACCCATCACTCGCGTCGTCAACATAACTGAGCAAACTGAATTTGAATTGAAAGCTGGCGTTGGTAATCTCGTGTTGCCAACGCCAGATTTTTTATTGGGCTCGTTGTCTCTCGCTCAGGCTTTCTGCAGCGCTGCCGAGATGGCGTCGACGTCGTAGACGCACCCGCCCCAGGTTCCTCCGCTGAGATGCTGAAGCAGTGCCCAGAGTCGAGTTTCTGCTGGCAGGTTTGGATCAGCATGCAGTTCGACGGAAGGACTGCGCCCGGCGAGAATCACCGCTCCTTCTTCTGGTGAAACCGGCTTCTCGTTTGTCCCGACGAAGTTGATCGATCCCTTCAAATTCCGGCAGTCAATCTCGATGGAGATCTGGTCGCCGTCACGGAGTTTCCCAATGGGGCCTCCAGCGAGCGCTTCTGGCCCAACGTGACCAATGCAGGCTCCTGTGGACACGCCAGAGAACCGTGCATCGGTAATGACCGCGACCTGTTTTCCCCAAGGGATGAACTTCAGTGCTGATGTGATCTGGTAAGTCTCTTCCATCCCAGAGCCGAGTGGCCCCCGGCAGATCAATACCAGAATGTCGCCTGGCTGGATCGGTTTTCCTTCCCGTCCTTTAATTGCCGCAATCGCCGCCCGTTCGGTTGTGAAGACTCTGGCAGGCCCTTGTTTGCGATAGACACCATCGACGTCAATGACGCTCGGGTCAATCGCAGTGCTCTTGATAACAGATCCTTCCGGAGCAATGTTTCCGGTCGGGAATGTCACGGTGCTGGTCAATCCGCGTGCTTTCGCCTTTTCAGGAGGCATGATGACATCGTCTGGATCGATATTGTCATGACGCTTGAGAGCCTCGCGGAAACGGACTCGCCGCTCGCTGGTCTCCCATTCCTCCAGAACGTCGCCGAGTGGCCGCCCGGCGGGAGTGAGTGCATTCAGCTTCAACAGGTTGAGTGAGCGCAGGTGCAGCATCACTTCCGGAACACCCCCTGCCAGAAAGACGCGTACTGTTGGATGTCCGACCGGGCCATTCGGCAGCACATCGACGATTCGCGGAGTCAGGCGATTAATGGCGTTCCAGTCGTCGACGCTTGGGCGTTTCAATCCAGCTTCAAATGCCACTGCCGGAATGTGAAGCAACAGATTTGTTGATCCTCCAAACGCGGCGTGAACCACCATCGCATTGTGTAACGCATCCGGGGTCAGGATGTCATGAATCGTGGTCTTTGAGCGGATCATGTCGACGACTGCACGAGCCGACCGCACTGCCGCTTCAGTCCAGACTGGTTGCCCTGATGGAGACAGTGCTGTATGAGGCAGGGACAATCCAAGTGCCTCGGTGACCACCTGAGCGGTGGCTGCGGTGCCTAAAAACTGGCATCCTCCTCCCGGTGTCCCACAAGCCCGGCACCCCATGTCAGCGGCGTGTCGCAAATCGATTTCCCCATGGGCGAATCTCGCTCCAATGGTTTGAACTTTTCCGGCATCCTCACCCTGAGTGGGAGGAAGTGTGACTCCGCCGGGGATAATGATGCAGGGCAGGGAATGTTGCGCTGCGACGGCCATCATCATCGCCGGAAGTCCCTTGTCGCACGTGGCGACCCCAAGAACTCCTTTTCGCAAAGGGAGTGAGCGAATCAGACGTTTCAAAACGACCGCGGCGTCATTGCGATAAGCCAGACTATCCATCATTGCCGTCGTTCCCTGAGAACGACCATCGCACGGGTCTGAGACGTACCCGGCAAATGGCAGGCATTCAAGTCTGTTGAGTTCTTCAGCGGCCGCCTTCATCAGCAGGCCCACTTCCCAATGGCCTGTGTGGTATCCCAGTGCGATCGGGTGGCCGTCTTCCGCGCGAATGCCTCCCATCGTACTGAGAATCAACACCTGATCGCGCAGCAGTTGTTGTGGGTCCCATCCCATTCCGGCCGATTGCGTCATGCCGAACAGGTCGCCACTCGGGGAATCGAGCAGCATTGATTCCGTCAACGGTAATGAACCTGCTGGCCCGGATGCGTTTGTCTGGAGATCAAAAAGTCCAGGAAATGAAGAATCGAACAGAGGCGAAGTTGCAGACATTGATTCCCCGGCGCGTGAGCTCAAAAACAGGCATCAGATCAGGATGCAGTAAGTTCCGCCATCAGAACATCCATCCCGAATATTTTACGCAATGCATGCAGCATAAATGTCAACAAGAACGCAACATTAGCTGGAGACTCGCAGAGTTGGTCTCATCTGCAAGTTTACACAACAAGCGAGCCGCCCGGCAGTAGAATGAAGCTGCCTTCAAAATGAGACGAGCAGCCACCTTGGGAATACGCACTTCGAC
>JBEBTF010000043.1:0-24391 GCA_040393865.1 Planctomicrobium piriforme
CCACTTAGTGGCAATTCAGAATTGAAGCAATATCTCCGGCGAGCGGTTTCAGTGTTGTCCTTGGCGAAACGACTCGTGCGAGGCGACATGGGAGACGAAAGCTGTCTTAGAGAACCTTGCGAAATCATTTCCACGCTTCCGCCACGCGGCGAGTTGCGTTTCATCATTCAAAACGGCCGCTGCGCGGGCACTCGGTAGAGCAAGCTGCTCTAAACAAAAAATCCCTCTGGTAAGCAACCAGAGGGACAACGCATTTTGAATTGACGGGGCAGACGCGTAATTAAAGGGCTGCGTTCAGTGGGAGACTCTCGGTTGCAACGCTGAAGTCGCTTTTGCTTTCCGTGTCGGCATTCGTGTTGGTCTGGAAGGAAACGCCTGAGCGAGATCTTGAACGTCGTCGAGATCATCCCAGTTGAAGTGAGTAATTTCCCGAGGGACAGAGAATGAACGTTCCCAGGAAAAGCGCGCAGCGTGAACCACAATCGAATCCTTTGTACGGAGCGATTCGAAGCCGGATTCTTCATCTCATCACTTCCCACAATCACTGAGTGATGAGCGCAGGGGGATGGACAGAAGTGCCTTCGAATTTGTCTGGATGGAGAATGGACAGAACAGGTGTTTCAAGCCTGTTTGCCCTGACATACTCCGATTGAGTTCTCGTTCGCTCATTCCCTGACAGGTCAGGGAAGACGTCCCTGTCTTTCGAGGTTCATCTTGAACACCCTGGCCATATGACTGAACGCAATGTTCGCGTTAATCAGCGGGAGAACTGAGCGATGTGACCAATCGATGGAGTACACATCCATTAGGAAGCGGTTGCGCTCGCTTCGTCTGCCTTTTCTTCTGCAGCACTGCGACGCATATAAAATGGGACCAGAGTCCACGGGTCAGAGCTCTGACCTTCAGCATGTAACCGGGCGCCAATTTGAACGATGTCTCTGGCGTGCGGTTCGCGAAATGCTTCGTTGCCCAGATTCAGACCTTCCAGCTCGTGACGAAGTGTCGATAGCCCTGGGCCGGTTACGAGATGGTCTACTGGAAGACGTTCTCGCCATGTCTGGAGAGGAATCAGGCTGGCCGGTGTTACACAGGTCCATTGCCCGTTGATGACTTGGTATTCCCCGGCAAAAACATCACCACGCAATGCGTTATCGATCACCCAGACATGAGTATGATTCTGTTGGGCAGATGCGACAGCCAGAAACGTATCGACGCCAATCAACTGACATCCCAAGGCGTAGGCATATGTCTTGGCACACGCGACACCAACACGTAACCCGGTAAAACTGCCTGGTCCAATACTGACCGCAAGCAGTTGAATGTCCGAAGGTTTCAGCTCTCGCGATTTCAGCAAGTCTGCGATTTCAGGAACAAGAGTGCGTGCGTGTCGACGCCCGGAAGCGGTCAGATCGATTTCCCCTGCCAGATGGCCATCGATCAACAGCGCCACAGAGCCCGCTCGTCCGGATGTCTCGATTCCCAATGCGATCATTTTGAAATTTCAACCAGCACGAGATGCGCAAGCGGCTTTCGAATTGAAGGACAGTATTCAGGTTCTAACTGGTGATTGACAGTTTTGATGGATTTTCAGATTCCATTCAATGCTGGACGCAAATCATTTCCGAACTCGATTTTCGGAACTCACATTCTGTTGAAAAATCTGAACTTGCTGATTGATCCAGAAACCTGAAATTCTCAACGATGTGGTATATTTTCCGGGCTGGAGATCTCTCCGGTTGCGGTATAGTTTCGCAATTCTATCCGTCAAAATCGACTTGAGACAGTCGAAAGCTCTGTGAGGGCAGATTCGCTTGGAAACGGTTCAACAACTGCAACAGATTCTTCAATCCGTGGAACCAGCGGTCTATCTGGTGGAACCACGAATTCTGCGCCGTGTGATCCGCATGGACCGGAATCTCCAGGGGTTGCGTCTTCTCGTTCCTCATGAGTTCAGCTACACGATCGAGCGTGACAGACTGTTGATGTTTGTCGAGCTCAGCGAA
This sequence comes from Planctomicrobium piriforme, assembly GCA_040393865.1. GTDB lineage: Bacteria > Planctomycetota > Planctomycetia > Planctomycetales > Planctomycetaceae > Planctomicrobium > Planctomicrobium piriforme_A. The sequence goes on from JBEBTF010000043.1 coordinate 2,004, forward strand.
CTGGACGTTGCTCCCAATAGCGATCTGCCACGTCTGGTGATTCTATTGCCTCGGCCGGAAGAAGACGCCCGCAGTGCGAAAGAGTTGGCACATCTCGGGGCCACCTATCACCGGCGTACTTTTCATGAGACGATTCATATCGAGCTTGAAAATCTCGTCGTGCGCCGACAGCTCGACGAAGAAGTTGCTCAATTGCGTCGGCAGCAACTCGGGGATGTTGAGTTTGCAGAGATTCGGGACATTCTGCTGAAAGACGACGTCCTGTTTCCGTCCCCGACGGATCTGGATATCTACATTGAGTTTGTTGCCACTTATCTCGAACTGCGGTATTTCGCACCGCATGAAGTCCGCCTGTACTTTCCTGCTCTGCGTGACTGGGACGTCGTTGATGAAATCATTCAGCAGGACTTCGATCATTTTTCGCGGTTCGAACGTCTTCGTCCGCTGACAAAACTGTTCGTTGCGGATCAGGAAGCAACCCAGGAAATTGTTGTTCATCCTTCGAATTCCGGAAGGGCTTCCAAGACGACATTGACGCTGGCACAGCTGCGAATTCTGCAGGCAAAAGCGGAACGGGCGGCAGCTGCTGGGAACAGTGTGAAAGCCACACTCTCTCATATGAAGCTCTCGCGGAGAGCTCCGGCAGAGCATGTCGAATCTTCCTGCGAAGATGCGATGGCGGAATTGGGCCACCTTGCCCAACGCCTGCAGGCGGTGCTCGAACTGCCACCGGAAGAAGTGCATCAATGGACCGAGGCACTCAAACCGTTGCTGGAACCTGCTTCTCAGGGGTACTGGTCAAACGAAGCACGCCTGCTCTACGACCTGCAAAAAGTCTGTCTTGAGCAGGAACGTGGCGTCTTCAAACTGGATTTGATTGACTGGATTCGAACGTTTGGCCGACACCCGATTCGCAGGCCGCTGCCCTTGATGCAGGACGCTCTCACACTGCGTCATCTGAAAACAATTCGCCGTCGAATCTCCGTTGCAAGAATCGATGCTGTTGAACGATCGAGATTATTGAATCTGTTAAACAGTGCGTCGCCGCGAGTCGAACATCGATCGCGAAACCGAATTCGAAATATCATCACCGATGTGTTTGATTCCGTCGGCCTTGTCCCTGAGAACATTCCGGAACAGGTGGCGCGTCGCAAGATCGTGGAAGAACTTCTCGATCGTGTCGTTGAAAAGAGCTATTTCAGCATCTCTGATCTGCGAGACACACTCTCTCGCAATCAGCTCAAGCTGCCGGACGTGACCCGTTTTCGCGAAGTGATCTTTGGCGATGGTTTGTTACGCGCCGACCGGAAATTCGATGCGGTGCTGGACGGGGTTTATCGGCCAGGTGCCATCTATCAGCGGTGGCCACAGACTCTCAGTTCGCTCTTTTTTGGAACTCCGTCAGGGCGATTCCTCACTCAGCATCTGTTTATCCCATTCGGGGGCGCCTACCTCGCAATTGTGTTTTTTGAACACGTTATTGCATCGTTCACCGATGGTCATGGATCATCGGATGCACATGGCGCGGTTGTTCACCCCCCGTCTACTGAAGGAACTTCTGAAACCGAACAGCCGATTCCAGAAGCAATTCCCCTCAGTGAGGGAGCTGACGCTGCAGATAATGTGGTTGCGGAGATGGTGCCCGGGATTCCGGATATTCCTGATTTCTCAAATATTGATCCTGCCCACCTGACAGCGCATGCCAGTGCAGAAGCTGCCGCTGCGTCGGTTGGCCCCAGCGTTCAGCTGATTGCCGGGGTGTTGATTCTGGGAACGTGGTTTTCACTGCTGATCCAGAAACCAGCTTTCCGACAGTGGAACAGAATAGTTCTCGGCCGCTTGCTGCAGGCCATCCGCGTCGTCCTGATCGAGCTCCCGTCGAAGATTCTGAACTCGGAATATTTCCAACAGATTCTGAAGAGTCGAGGGTTCCGTATCTTCCGCGATTATTTACTGGATCCTGCGGTCTGTCTGATACTCATGTGGCTCCCTGCCTATTTCATGGGATACCGCTGGAGTTGGCGGCTGAGCTTTGAACTCTATCTGGGGACGGCTCTTTTCCTGACGTCGCCGATTGGAAGGTATGTTTCTGAACGCTCCAGCGATTTTCTGATGAGAGCGTGGAATGAACTGAAGAACAATATTTTCTCTGCCGTCATTCAGGCGATTGCGGATCTGTTTGACAGCCTGATGGTCAATCTGGAACGCTTCGTCTACATGGTCGACGAGTTTCTCAGATTTCGAGCCGGGGACAATCCTGTTGCGCATGCCATTAAGCTTGCGGCAGGGGTTGTCTGGTTTCTTGTTTCCTACATTGTTGTGTTTGTCTTCACGCTTCTGGTTGAGCCGCAGATTAACCCGCTGAAGCATTTTCCTGTGGTGACCGTGTCTCACAAGGTCATTCTCCCGACCGGTCCGATCCTTGTCCGGGAACTGACACCGTATCTTGGTGTTGCTCAGGCAAACACAATTGTCTGGACCTGTATCTGGCTGATTCCCGGTGTGTTCGGGTTCCTTGTCTGGGAGTTGAAAGAGAACTGGCGCCTTTATTCCGCAAACCGCAGGCCACGTCTGGAGCGTGCCATCATTGGAGATCATGGGGAATCCATGCTGCAACTGCTGCGGCCGGGGTTCCACTCAGGGACTCTTCCGAAAGCTTTTTCTGCACTGCGAAGAGAGTCCAGCAAGGTCAGCCATGTTGATCACAATTGGGTCTTGCGGAAATGGGGGGCGGTGATTCATGCGGAAGAATCTGTCCGTCACTTCATCGAACGTGAGCTTCTTCATCTGTTCGAGGAAGCACGCGAAATGACCCCCGTGAACTGGGATATCAGCTCGGTTCGAGCAGCGACCAATCGAATCGATGTAGAACTCTTCAACCATGATGCTCCTGAGCAGACAACTCGCCTGACTTGGGAATATCATGACAACAAGTTGATCGCCACATTGGACCCTAGCCCGTTAGTCTCCCCGTTGCCGGCCGATGTCCAGCATCACATTCATGTTGCACTCTCTGGTCTGCTGCAGCGATCGAGAGTCGACATTTTGAAAGGAACGGATGCTCTCCAGATTGACCCGGCCTATTCATGGGAGACTTGGGTGGAGTTGTGGAAGCAGAATTCAGAGAATCAAACTCCCGTGAAGCTAACCGGCGACGTGAAGAGCCCTGTGGTGCCAACGACAACGTAACGTGGCGTTCCATCTATTTCAGGTTCTTCTCACCAAAGTAGTTTGATTGTTCAGCGCGTCCCCGAAAGTGGTTGACGTCAGGCGTGTTGCCTGGTTTTGTTGATCGGACGACGGGGTTCAGGTCCATTGTGACTCCGCCAACCAGCCCCAGAACAGTCCCAGGCCCGCCCATGCGGAATGTTGAGACCGACGGCATGATTCGCGGGACAGGATAGGTTGAAAGTTGCAGGCGCTCGTCTTTGCGAAGCGTCTCTAACAGGTCAGCCATTCCCAACCGTGGTGCATTCTGAACAAGCAGCGTCGCACAGACGGCGGCGTCGTACAGATTCTGAAGTTCTCCGAATGTTGGAGATTTGTCTGCGAGTTCCTGAAAGTGTTCTGTGAATAACATTGCAAATTTCTCTGTGCTTTGACGCGTGATCGGCGCGCTATTTCGTTGTCCTTTGACGTTAGAAAATTCCTCCTGCGCGAGAACCTTGGCACGTTGGCCAGACAGGCGGAACAGTGTCTGCTCCTGATTTGTTTCTAACGGGTCATACATCGGCACGAACCACCAGCGTTGCAGACTGTTTCCCTGAGGGCGCAACAGGGAAAGGTGACTGCGAATTCCCGGCACTCCAGCGGAATTGATTCCGAGAGCAATTGCCTTCATCCGTAAATCCGCTTCCACCAGACCGGCAGCAAAATGGGAATCCGGCGGCACTCCCCAGACGGAGATTTCCTGAGGCCCGAGAATCGTTGCCATTGTGTGAAATCGCTGTTGAACTTGAGCTGAACGGCTCGGGCCAGAACTGGTTCGCAGGTACTCCTGCAGTCTGGCAAGGTTCTCTTCCTGAGGGTCAATTGAGCATCCAATCGAACCTTCCGCCAGCCCTTCGCAACGCAACGCTGTGATCAGATCGTCAAGTCGCATGACCGGGCGCCCGCTGGTGCGTCCAAGCATTCGGCCTGTTGCGTCAGGTCCAAATGCGTCGGCTGGACCTGCGAGATAAATATCCTTTCGCTCTGTGTCGAAGACGATCGTGTCGAGGCGTTGCAGCCCTGCGAGATACATCAATTCAACAGGCAGCGGCTTTTGTTGATCAAGATGGGTTCGAATCGCAGCTGATAAGGCATTGAGACTGACAACCCGTTCGCTCGTCGGCTCGGTCAACTCCCGGGAAAGATTGTCTGCAGCATATCGATCAACCAGTTTCTTCAGATTCGCCGGAGAAAGTGGCCGTTCGTCCCGCAACGATACGACGCCTTGAGCGTTCACAATGACGCCAGCCGCACTGTTGCCATTGTTTGAATTATTGCCGTTGTTGAATTGAGCTTGAGTGTCGCGACAAAGAGTGAAGAACGCACATCCGGCTAAGATGATTGGCAGAATCGAGCTGGAGTTCAGGCCCGATGATAGCGCGATACGGTCTAAAAACAGAGTGAATTGGCGGTTCATGAATCTTCTTTCAACCTGTCCGGCCCGATTCCTGTTTGACTTGCCGACAACCCGCATATTGCGAGAGCCCTGCTCGCCTTTGAATAAACGGGGCAGTACCTTGATCCTCCACTCGAAACTAACAGATTTCTGTGGCCAAGAAAGAAGTTCTCAACGAAGTCTTCAACCGTGATCGTACAGTGATTGCGATTAGCCGTTCCGTCGCGTTCCTGAAATGAAAACGGCGGATTCCAGAAGAGCTGGAAGCCGCCGTGAAATTATTCAATCACGAGAATAGTCGCCGCGTGAAAAACCACTGATCAAGGACGTCTTCATTGGGAAATTTAGGGAATTCCCTGAAGAAGACGTGGGAAATCAGATCAAGATGCTCCACCTGTCTGAAGTTTCTCCAGCCGGTCTTTGCTGTCTTTGTATTCGTAGTCGATGACCAGAACCTCGCCGTAGTGCTTCTCGGCGGTGACGAAATCTTTCAGTTCTTCACAGACTCTTGCCATCAGATAATGGCAGTCTTTGAAGGTTTCTGGATCGGTATCTGCGTTGAGGTCTGGAATCGCTCGTTCGAACTGTCCTTTGGCCAATGGCAATTTTTTGTCGTAGACAAAGCACTTTCCGAGTGCCACGAACGACTTGGCCTTCAATCGCGGGTCCTGGCTGGATTTCTGCAGCAGCGGAATCGCGACAGTCCATTTCTGCAATTGCATCAACAGTTCTGCGAGTTCGTACTTCAGCGACAGATTCGATGGATAACGTTCTACCCTCGCGGTGAGAACTTCAATACGGCGATCACGCAGCGCGACAGACTTCGCCGCGGCAGCTTTGCGGTCTTCGGCATCGCCGGAGCTGTTGGCTTTTTCCTTCGCGGCATCGAGTTCCGCCTTCATCAACAGCAACTCGACATCTTGAAGTTGCTCGATGACAGCAGGATCGTTTTTAGAAACTTCGACACCTTTTTCGAGGATGTCATACGCTTCCTGCAGACGCTTGTTCTGTCGCAGGTACGTTCCCAACTTCATGTAATGCTCAACACGTTCCGGCTCTTTGCGGATTGCGTGTTTGAGATCGGCTTCGGCGGACTCACCCGGTGCGGCATTCCCACTGGTTTTCGCGGCGAGAGCGTTCTTGTTCGCCATGACGTCGCGTGTTTTTTCGGCGTCTTCGTAACCACCGCGATGCGTTGTTTTCTCAGTCTGCAATTCGGTGATCTTCCGCATGGCCGTCAGGTCGGACGGATCAAGCCGAGAGACCATTTCCCATGTTTTAATCGCTTCGTCATATTCGCCTCGGCTATGCAGCAGCTTCGCCAGCGCGACATACAGGTCACGATTTTTCTGGTCAGAACGAATCGCTTCCATGTAAGCGAATTTGGCAATTTCGCCACGTTCCAGCGCCGTCGATGCTTCTGCAAGATCGACATTTAACTGGGTATCCCAAGGGTTGAGATACAGACCTTCTTCCGCAGCTTTGGAAGCCTCTTCCCACTGTTCGGCCTGTTTGGCTTTCTTGATGCGGCTTCGAATCCCCATCAGTTTTGTTTTGCCAAATGTTCCGGCCCCTTTGCCGTTGTCGTTGTACTTCTTCTTTGTGCTGTTGCGGAGAAACTGGCGATAAAGAAGGTTGCCAGGTACGAGTTTTACGCACGAACTGAACATCTCAACGGCGAGATCCCAATTCTGCTTCTGCATCGCATCGTTTCCGCGACGATAGCACTCACCTGCCCATTTATTTTCATCCGCCACGAATGTGTCTCCCGAGGGCTGATGCCAGATTCATTGCAGGGGCGGGAATGTGACTCCCGTTGAAATGCTGTGAGTCCCCTGCGGAAACAATGATCTGACAATTCAAGAACGTGGTCTCACGTCAGCGTTGGAATGCGTCGGTGGACCACGTTCAGTGAAAGATATCAAATTTCAGGGTGTTCAGAAACCTGAGGTGATTCCCGTTACCGGTTCACAGGCTCCGCTCGCCCTGTTGATCCGTCAACATCGACGATCTCGATCGAGACTGGATCACGACGGTGTTTGAACATACTCAGATGGAAGGTGTGTAATCCGACCGGAAGATCAAGGACGGTTACAGGCTCTTCGGAGAGAATGTCCTGATTTCCGTCTCCACGAACAAGATACAACGCCAGTCGGTGATTCGGTTTGAGTCCGATCTTTCCAGCTGATGTCACATTGATGGTGAACGAAATTGTCCGTTCCGGAACTTCGTCGACCTTGATCGTTCCGTCGACACGACTGGTCAACTCTGTTCCATCCTTTTTCTTCCACCGGCGGACGAAGCGGTTCTGGGGAACTTTGTAGGGGCCATCCTTCCCGAGGGAACTCAGGAAGGCGACCAGATCGACGAATTCGTCCCTCGGTAGTTTTGAGGTGAGATCCGCTGGCATCATGGACGTCGGGCTGTTGGCGCGTTCATCAATATCCCCCTTGGGAATCGCGACTTCCTTGTTCTGGGCGTCGCGAATGACAAGATCATCGGTCCCTTCACGGACGATCACCCCGTTGATGACTTTTCCGTCGACAGTTGCGATGGAAACGGTGTGATAGCCTTCCTTGATTTTCGCCGATGGCTCAAGGAGCGACTGGATGATGTAGTCCAATGGGGAGCTGGCTCCCAGGGAAAGCATATCCGGGCCAACCAATCCGCCGGCCCCGCCGATTGAGTGACAGGTGATACACGCAAGTTCTTTGCGACGATAGATTTCCTGTCCGCGTGCAGCGTCACCGTTCTTTGTGACGGATTCCTGCAGGGCGTTCAGTTCTTCCGGCGTCAGTGTCTTTGACACCATCGCCAGCCCTCCGGCTTTTCTCATGGCGTTCACGAGTGGAAGCGCCCGGGCTCCGGTGGAATCCCCTTTGCGAATCGCCAGTGTTGCCAAATGCGGCGGAACCTTGTGATTGATAAGAGCAATCGCAAGCGTTTCAGGGCCGTTCTTTGCACTCAAAAATGCGTCGAGAATGTAGCCCATCTCGGCATTCTGCTGTTCGGTGGCAACGGTGAAAATTTCAACGGCACGCGTTGCAGCCTGACTCTGAGACAATGGGATCAAATTGATCACCGCGAGCCGACGGAATGGAAGTGCCAATGTTTTGTCAGTGGCGAATTCATTGAGAACATCCTGTTCTTCCAGCCACCGCAAAGCGTCAATCGCTCCGTGGCGGACAGGTGTTGGCTGCTTGTCGTCGCGAACGATTTCAATCAGTTTCGGTTTGTACTGCTTCTGCTTCCAAAGGCCAATCAGGCGCAACCCTTGAGGGGTATCCATCAGTTTCTCAAGAGCAGACAAATCGCCTTCTGGTGTCACCTGTCGACGTTGAGCCGCATTAACCAGTGCATTCAGTTGAGCATCACGTTCGTCTTTATTGGCGACGGCTCGATCAAACAGGACTTTCACTTCTGCTTGACCTGCAAATTTCCCGATGGTCACGAGAACGTCGTTCAGACGGTCAGCAGGAATTTTCCCCGATGTCAGCAGCCCCATTAGTGGCTTCAATGCTGAAGCATTATCAATCGCTTTCAGTGCGAACAGCGTTTTCTTCAGATCGTTGGCAAACTCGGCCTCACCACTTTCCAGTCGCGGCAACCATCCTCCCTGTGTCTTACGCATCGTCAGGTACAAGGCATAGTCGATGTTCGTATCGATTTCCTGATCGAGTGCCCGAGTCGCAATCTCTGCAGCCTGAGCGGTTCCAACATCACGAAGTGCGTTGACGGCTTCGAGTCGCACTTGTGGGTGTGCATCCGCAACAGCGGCGGTGAATGACTCCAGCACCGGATACGATTCGGACAGTCCGTACTCTTCGTGAGCAGCCTGCGATAAAGCGCGGACCCCTGCAGCTCGAGCGCGATGGTCAGGTGATTTTAGAATCGCCGTGAGCAGTTCAGCTGGAATGCGATTGATTCCCTGACTGACCCACAGAGCTTCGAGACGCAATTGCTCAAAACGTGGATTGTTTGCATCCAGTTTGGCAACCCATTCTTTCAAGGCCGCTGCAACCTCATCATGATTTCGGTTCGTGAGGTGAACACGAGCCATCTGCCGCGACCACTGATCTGGCAGCGTCAGCATGGCCAGCAACTCCGGAACAGTTGCCTTTTCAAAGTTGGGCAGAGAGGTTGGCTTCTGACCTTTGACGGTGACTTTCCAGATACGTCCGTGGCGATCGTCTCGACGCGGATCACGGAAGTCGACTTCTCCGTGATTGATGATCGAATCATGCCAGTCGGCAATATAAAGTGCCCCGTCCGGACCCATCTTCATGTCGACAGGCCGAAAAGCCCGGTCACTGGAAGTCAGAAGATCTTCCAACTGATTCGAAACGTACCCAGAGCCTTGCGGAGCGAGTTTGAATCGGTTGATGCGATTTCCTCGGAAGTCCGCAGCAACGAGTGAGTTCTGCCAATCTGCCGGGAAATGGCTCCCTGTCACGATTTCCAACCCACAATGTTTCGGTTGGCCAGGGTTCATGCCGTGCAGAATACGGTCGTACCCGACAGCGCTGAGAAACGCAGAGCCTGGGAAGACGTAATTGATTCCCTCGCCGCCTGCTCCGTCTGTGGCAAAGTTTTGTCCCCAGTCGTCGTAGATGTGTCCCCAAGGGTTTACCAGCCCGAACATCACAGTATTTGCTCGCGCTGTTCCCTGACGGTAACGCCAGATTCCAGAGCCGAGCATCTGTTCAACGCCATAAGGGGTTTCCAGCTGACTGTGGATATAGATGGACTGGTTGAAGCAGAGTAAGGAATCCGGACTCCAGCGGAATGTGTGGAGAATATGGTGGGTATCTTCGGTTCCAAACCCGGAGAGGAGCACACGACGCTCATCGCCAATCCCGTCTCCGTCGGTATCGGCGACGTGGATCAATTCGGTTGAGTTCGCAATAAACGCTCCCCCTTTTTCGTCAGGCAAAACCGCTGTCGGAATCAGAAGTCCGTCTGCGAAAATGGTCTTCTTATCGGCAACTCCATCGCCATTAGTGTCTTCCAGAATGGCAATGAAATCGCTTGGAGTCGCACCCGGTCGCAACTGAGGATAGATGGGGCTGCTGGCAACCCAGAGTCTCCCTTTGCTATCAAAGTTCATGTGAATCGGGTTCGCAACAAGAGGCTCTGCTGCGAAAAGTTCGATCTGCAGACCTTCGGCCATCTTGAATGTGGCCTTCTGGTCTTCAGGGCTTAGTGGCTGAAAGGCGAGAGGTGCCGGCTCCGGCAACACAATCGACGGTGGTGCTGGTTTGCCCTGGAGAAACGCAGCGATCTGTTCTTCGGTTCGTTGGATCAGTGGATCGAACTCTGAAATCTCTTTGGCGTTCTGCCCCTGTTCGTGCTGTCGGAATCCTCGCAGGTACGTCTCATTCTGTGGGCGATAGCGGTGAAAATAGAGGTCGTTTTTCTTGCGAATCAGATCGACCAGCGTTGGATCTGGCTTCTTCACCGCGTCTGCCGGAAGGTTCAATTGCTTCAGAACGGTTTCTGCAATCAGTGCATATCCGGCTGCGTTGAAGCGAATGGTGTCGTAGGTCAACGGTTCATGATCGGCATCGAATACGGTTTTGATTGGATCGAACAAATCGACATACGTGTACCCGCCTGCCTCCGCGAACTCCTTCAGCTTCAGGGCAATCGCCTTACGGTTTTCGTTCAGTTGGTCTGGATTTGGAAGCGGGGCTGGAAGACGTTCAGCAGGTGGCGGCGAAACAATGATGATTCGACCTGTTCGGGTCTTCAGATCATTAACAAGACGGGTGTAGTTCTCCATGAACCGAGGGAGACCTGCAGCCCCTTCAGCGGCGCCGTTTTCCCCATATGCCACAAAAATGACGGAAGGTTTCAGTCGATCGACTTCTTCCAGCAGGCGTTTATAGCCTTCGGCAGCTCCTCCGAAGTACCCGCGAGCAACACCGGTTGGATCGTCGCCCGCCCACCCCATGTTTCGAAATGAAATGGTGCGGTCCGCCCAGTGTGCGGACAACGCTGCTTCCAGCAGGTTGTGTTTGATGTCCTGCTCGATCAACTCCGAACCAAGAAAGAGAACCTTCTCTCCTTCTTTGAGTTCCAGTTTGGCGTCGTTGGCAAATGCCGCCTGCGAGAACATGATCCCTGCGGCAACGACCAGCATGACCTGAAGACGAATCGCCTTGCAGGCTTCAATTTGAGGTGAACACCAGCGTGATATCATGGAGCGGATTCCGCCTTAGAATGAACAAAACATCAAAATCGGGCAGGAAATATCCAAGGGATCGGTCTCACTCTGACGTTGACCCTGTTGTTGTTCAACCGGATGTCGATCCAGAAAGTAAGAGGCGATTTCTTCGGAAGTTGAATACAGGGATGCCGTTCAGGGGAATTTTGGGGAATGTTTCGTCAATTCTCAGACATTTACTGATCGGTGCCGACCCCTCTCCGGCCAACTCTCGATTTTTGTGAGGTGACCGGGTAAATCCATTAATGACATCCTCTTCCACATTATTGATAAGAGTCATGCCCCGTCAACGAATGCAGCGCAGTTGATCAGTCAAACCGGTGCGGATCAGGGCTCTTTCCCGTTTAATCCTCCCGATCGGCTGCAGAGTCCGGCTGGATGATTACACTGTGTTCGAAATGACGGTGTGCGAAGTGGCAGCGTCCAAGTTACAGTCTCGCTGATCCTCCTGCTGACACTGGCGTCAGGTGCCGACTTTGGGCTCTGGTGTTGGGAGCGATACTGAATCCGATTGAAAGATGAAGTCCCATGCGTGTGCTCTCCGGAATTCAACCAACTGGCCGATTCCATCTCGGAAACTATTTTGGAGCAATCCGTCAGTACATCGCGCTGCAAAATAACGAGCAGGCCTTTTATTTCATTGCAGATCTGCACGCATTGACAACTGTCCGAAATCCTGCGGAATTGCAGGATTACACTTTGAACGCTGCTCTCGACCTGTTGGCATTGGGGCTTGATCCTGCAAAAGCGGCTCTGTTTCGCCAGTCAGATGTTCCGGAAGTGACCGAGCTGACCTGGTTGCTGATGACCGTCACCCAGATGAGCCTTCTGGAGAAGTGTCACGCTTACAAAGACAAACTTGCGAAAGGGATCGCTGCCGATGCAGGGCTGTTTACCTACCCTGTGCTGATGGCTGCCGACATTCTGGCTTACGACAGCAACCTCGTTCCGGTCGGACAGGATCAGATTCAACACCTCGAAGTGACTCGCGATCTCGCTCAGCGGTTTAATCACATCTATCAGAAGGACGTTTTCGTCCTTCCTGAAGCACATGTGATTGCCGAGACATCTAAAGTGCCGGGAACCGACGGCGAAAAGATGTCCAAGAGTTATGGCAATACGATCGAGATCTTTGAGCCTGCCAAGAAGCTCCGCAAGAAGTTCATGGCAATCAAAACCGATTCGACGCCTGTTGAGGATCCGAAAAATCCAGAGACCGATTCGGTCTATGCTCTCTACAAACTCTTTGCGACTCCAGAAGAACAGGCCGCGCTGGCTGAACGTTACCGTGCAGGTGGTATGGGATACGGGGAAGCCAAACAGGCTCTCTATGATAAGGCGATGGAGCACTTCGCCGAGGCCCGGGAAAAAAGAGCGTATCTGGAAACTCATTTGGACGAAGTCGAAGAAGTCTTACGCACCAGTGCAATTAAGGCCCGGGAAAAGGCCAAGTTGGTTCTGGAGCGGGCACGAACAGCTTGCGGGTTAAGAGCAACTCCAGCAAGCTCTGTTCGCTAAAGCAATTCGCGAACGAGTGCTGCGTAGCTGACACGCGGGATTCAGTCTTTTTCCTGACGAGCGGGATTCCACGTCTTCCCGTCGGCAAGACTGTTGCGCGTCTATACGAGAGACCGACATTGCCTGGCCGCACTGCACCGTCCCAGAGCACCTTCCCAGAGCGATGCCTCGCTTGCTGGACGGGGATCTCCCTGAAATTGCAACATTTTTCAAGGTAAGAACTTCAGACCGGAACTCTAGGGTGACACGGATTCTTCGGTGATCGGAGAATCCTCTGTGGGTTTTGTTTTGTTGTAAGTTGTTTCACTATTGTTTTTTGTTTCGATTCCGTTGCCACGAAGCTCGATGTTGAAACCGAGGGAGGAGCGCTTGACGGGTCGCTTTGACTCGATCTTGACGCATTTGCGGATTTTCCGAAGAATCCGCCGATCCGGCAGTTCTTGCCGATGATTGCGTCTTTCGCTTCCTTTCGATTTCAAGGTGCCCCAGTGACCACTCCCTTCATGCTCCTTCTGGCGACATTGTTGCCTGGTTCAGCAGGTCTGGAAAACGAGTCACCATTTCATCAGGCATTACAAGAAGAATCCGCCTGGGTGACCCGTGCCCAGAGTCCGGACTATTCCTATAGCACATACAGTTCCTCGCCTTACTTTGGCGGTGGATCAGGTCAGATCATTAACACCGGTTCAGCGATTCCGGTGCAGCAGGTGCAGCAATACAACGGCGTCGATCCGTTTATGAATCAGGGAGGCTACCCTGCGCCGATTCAGGATCCGTTTGCTGGCGGTGCTGTCCAACCTTACATGTCGCAAGTCCCCAACGGGTACTACATGAGGGGGATTAACGGGCCGCAGCCAGTACGTTATGGCTGGAGCCACCGTCTTGATTTCACATACATCCCACGAGAGACAGCCCATCCGCCAGCTGATGGAGGATTTGAAGTCTTCGGCATCGATGCGGAAATGATTCACACCAAGCCGCTGGGGTACAACTGGACGTTCCTCATGGGACCGCAGTTCAGCTATCGCTCCTGGCAAGGTCCTGGCGAACAACCTGGGGCCGATGTCGATCTGCCTGGTGGGGCTTACCGCTTCGGGCTGGATATGGTGATTCGAACGCCGACTATGAACGGCTGGACTTTTGAAGGGGGCTTTAATCCTTCGATTGCTACAGATTTCCGATCAAGCCTCGATAGTAATTCATTCCTGTTTGACGCTCATGCCGTCGCGTTCTGGCAATTAGGTCCCAAATGGACACTGGCAGCAGGGGTGTTGTACTGGGATCGCGTTGACAGCATTATTTTGCCGTATGCCGGAGCAATCTGGACACCAAACGATCTCTGGGAACTCCGCCTGATCTTCCCGAAGCCACGTATCAGTGTCTTCCTCGGGACTCCAATGGGAGTGCCAACCTGGGCATACGTTGGAGCCGAGTACCATGTCGAAGCGTATCAGGTGAAACCGAAGACATTTGCAGACGACACTCAAATCCAGTTGGCAGACTGGCGTGTTGCTGGCGGTCTGCGATGGGAAACCGGCTGGCTGACCAGCTTCGCGGAGGCTGGCTATATCTTTGACCGCAAGAATGAGTACCGGAAATACGGCGACAAGTTCGAAGTCAAAGACGGATTCATGGCGAGAATGGGTTTCCGCTACTAGACCGTATCGGTCTATCATGTGGCCGCGCAGTAGCCTTCTCAATAAGAGAAACATTGAATCCCGCGTGCCAGATTCGCCACATGATTTCTGGGAGTGCTAAGCCCATCTGAACGACGTATAAACATAACGAAAACAGGAGTGGTTCAATTTGCGAACCGCTCCTGTTTTTATTTACAGGAAGGTCAACAAGTCGCGACCTGAGAATTAACTGGCTCAATAAGTGGGATCGAGTCTGCTGATGACGCGCCGGCAGGACGGGAGGCTTTCGAGAAACAATCGCCCGTAAGGTTTGGTTCGCATTCGAGGATCAAGAATCACAACCTGACCGGAATCTGTGGCAGTGCGGATCAAACGCCCGAACCCCTGACGGAGTTTGATTGCTGCTTCAGGAACCTGATACTGGGTGAACGGATTCCCGCCTTGTTCACGAATCCGCTCCACTCGTGCTTCCAGCAATGGATGGTCCGGAACACTGAATGGCAGTTTGGTGATGATGACGTTTTTGAGTGCATCGCCGGGAACGTCGACTCCTTGCCAGAAGGTCTCTGTCCCAAAGAGAACAGCTTCTCCATCCTTGCGAAATCGCTCCAGCAATGTGCTGCGTTGCAGGCCGTCCCCCTGGCAGAGGAGCAGCCGATTTTGTGTCGCGAACCAGTTGCTCAAACGGCGAGCGCAGTTTTGAAGCATCCGGTAACTGGTAAACAGAACGAAGACGCCGCCAGTGGTATCGTTGACATGTTGTTGAATGCGTTTGATCACTTCGGCTTCGTATTCCGCCGGACGATCGCCGGGGTCTGGCATCTGGTCAGGCAGAACAAGTGTCGCCTGATTTTCGTAGTCAAATGGCGATCCAAGTTGAACTTCATTCGCCTTTGACAACCCGATTCGCTGGCGGAAGAATGAAAAGTCTTTCTTCCCCACGGCGAGTGTCGCGCTGGTCAGGATGACAGTTGGAACCTGATTGAATAACTCGTCTCGCAGGGTAGCTCCTACGTCGACGGGTGACGACATCAGTTTGACGCTTCTCATCCGTCCGGACGTGGCCTCGACCCAATAAACAGCGTCTTCCTGTCGCTGCTTGAGCCAGGTGACAAGAGACGTTCCCATTGCGTCCAGTCGGTCCGCACTTGAATGAAGTTCGACTTGTTGACCTTCATCATTCAGGTCGGCGGCAAATGTTCTCAATCGCAATGCGAGATCATGAATCGTCGAGCTGACTTCATTCTGAATGTCGAGAGTGCGACGAACACGTCCGTTTTTGCTCCCTGACGTTTCCCGCCATTGGTCCAATTCATCAAACAGCATTTCGGTAACGATCCGCAGGTGTGCAACGAGCTTCTGTTCTTCCACCAGATTATGGTGAATGAGCAGGCCCTTCCCTGAGCGATCGTTATACAATTTGTTGAACTGATAGCTGAACTGCCCCGTCGACAGACTCATCCCCAGGTGAGAAGCTGCAACATCTTCAAGAGTGTGGGCTTCATCGAAAACGGCAACATCATAGTCCGGCAAGACGCTCGCCCCTTCACGTCGCAGGGCGAGATCCGCAAAGAAGAGAGCGTGATTTACGATCAGGACATCTGTGTTCCAGACTCGTCGTCGTGCTCGATAGTAGAAACAGTCTTTGTAAGTCGGACACTTCTTGCCGAGGCAATTCCCGTGTTCGCTACGAACTTCATCCCAGACATGAGAGAGTGGGGAGAAATTCAGGTCCGCGAGGCTTCCGTCATAAGTGTCTTCTGCCCAGCGGACAATCGAGCGTAATTGCTGTTCTTCTTCGGTCTCGAACAGTGAGCCGCCCCGATCTTTGGCCGCGTACATTCTGCGCAAGCTCAGATAGTTCCCACGACCTTTGACAAGTGCCGCCGAAAATTCGACAGGCAGAATCGAGTTCAGAAACGGAATATCCCGAGAGATCAGTTGTTCCTGAAGGCTGATTGTGTGTGTGCTGATCACGATGCGTCGGGTTTTGCCTTCCGTTTCCTGCCGACGCGCCGCTGCCAGAATGCACGGCACCAGATAAGCGAAGCTCTTGCCGACCCCGGTGCCGGCTTCGACGACCAGGTGTTTCTGCTGTTCAATGGCAGTTTCCACGGCGGCGGCCATGTCAGCCTGCTCTGAGCGGATTTCGTATTGCGGCAACCTTCTGGCAATGAACCCGTCTGGTGCAAAAACATCAGCGACGGAAGGAATCATGTCAGCGACCTGTGCACACCAATAATGCAGGTATCATCTCGCGATGCCTGCTCGCTAGTAAACTCTTCAACATCTTCGACAAGCATACTGATCACATCGCTGATTGAACCATCGGCGTGTGCGAAGAAATTTGTTAAACGATGCCCGCCATAGATCTCACGTTCACTGGTCATCGCCTCGGTGACGCCATCGGTGTAAGCAAGAATGGTGTCACCTGGCTCGATCTGAAATGTTTCAGACTTATATGTCAGTTCTGGCATGATGCCGAGCGGCAGGCTTGCAGCTTCAGTTGAGAGCGTATGCACAACGCCATCTTTATCGCGTCGAAGCGGAGGAAGATGACCTGCATTCACAATCGTTAACGAATTCTTCTGAGGGTCAATCAGCATCAGCAAAAATGTGATGAAGCGATGTCCCAAGCCACTAGAGGCGAGTTCTTCATTCAATCCTGAAACGGCTTCTTCCACTGTCTTTCGTGTCAGTAACTGGAATCGTGTGGAAGAATACAGTCGGGCCATCAACAAAGCTGCTGGCATTCCTTTTCCGGCAACATCCCCGATGGTCATGGCGACGCGGCCGTCGGGCAGAGAAATATAGTCGAAATAGTCTCCGCCGACACTCAACGCGGCCTCATAGTAGTCCGCAAAGGTGTAAGATGGGAGTGCCGGTCTGGATTTCGGCAGAAATCCGAGTTGAACCTGCGTGGCAAATTCGAGATCCCGTTCGAGTTCCCGTCTCAAAACCTGTTCTTCGTGCAGTCTGGCGTTTTCCACTGCCATAGACGCCTGAGCCGCGAGGCTGGAAAGCAGGTCCAGGTCTTCCTCGTTAAACGCAGAATCGTTGTCTCGGGTGACAATCTGGATCACTCCGACCGCGTCTCCTTCCGGATTGATCATCGGGACGCACATGATCGAAGAAATTCGCATGCGTGACAGTGCGGTGCTGCGTTTGAATCGCGAATCATCCAGCACGTTGCGACTGAGAATCGACTCGCGAGTCTGCAGAGCGTGTCGCACCACTGTCATACTGACGGCAATTGTTTCCGCCTCATGACCTCCTCGTGTGCGGCTCGCTTTGACCTTCAGTTTTCCGGATTCAGTGTCTTTGAGAAGAACAAACCCCTGCTCTGCCTGAGGGAAGATATTGAACAGCGTCGTCAACATCTTGGGCAGCACGGACTCAATCTGCAAATCACGACTGAGTGCACGAGTGAATTCAAGCAGCGCCTTGAGTTTGATTGCCGGATCAATCGTCGAGCGATACTGGCTGTCGACGGGGAATTTCCGAAACGCCGTAGCCGAATCCAGATCAGGTTGCTCAGTGACTCGCGCTGGAATGATGTGGCTGTGATCAAGAACGGATGCCTGCAGCAGATTCAACTGCATCGGTTCCAGTGTCACGCGAGGGGCCTGTTCCTCTGGCTCTTTTTCGTGCGCCTGCAAGTATTGTGCAAACTGGAGAACGATATCGCACAGGCGAATCTGGTCGCCGTCTTTCAGTTCCGTCCGTCCTTCAATTTTGTGTTCATTGACGAACGTTCCGTTCCGACTGCGGAGGTCTTCGACGTAAAACGTTCCGTGACTCTCCAATATCTGTGCGTGATGACGACTGACAACACCGCTTTCCAAAACTACTTGGCAGAGTGGATGTCGCCCGACGATCGTGCGGTCGGCAACCAACGGAAACTGTGTTCCTTTGGAACCCCCGTGTATCACCTGAAGAATGGCCAAGAATGACGCCTCAAAAATGAACGTGAATGATAATGACGATCGAGGAGAGGAGATGCCGAACACCTTGTCTTGGCGGTGTTCCTGAGCAGAGAGACTCCGGTGAAACGTTCAGTGACACGAATTGTATTGAAAATCGTATTCTACTGCGGGTTTTGAAATGAAATACCGCTTTCGGACGGGTCGGTTTCATTCCCTCGGCTTCGCAAGCACTCTCAATTGCCCCTTTTTGTGAAAACGAGTCAACCTGACAGGGAACGTACGAAGCTCTTTCTGATCAACTGGGAAAGAGGCTCAATCGATCCGGAACGATGCAAATGGATCTGTGAAGTGAGTGAATCGGTGCAGGCGGAATAACTGGCGCGACTGGGATGTTCTACTGAGATCCCCTCAGGCATCAGGGGGCAACAAGCTGGCCGCAACTCATATCAACATTCAGCAACGCAACAGGCATGATCTAAGGTGTGTTTCTCCTTGACCGGACCAGCATTTTACTGGTCTCCAGAAGTCAGGGCAATTCCTTGTAGAGCAAGAAATCTGGTTCTCTCAGGGATGAGTGTGACTTGCTTCTCACGTGTGTTATTCTTGTCATTCTTTGCTTTCTTTTCTGGTCCGGTTGAATTGGATCAACTGGACCTTCGCCAATGCAGAGTTTTCCGGTCAGAGCAGTCAGGAAACACCTGCGACAATGGTGGGGCAGGTTACTTCAGGTTAAAAGAATATCAGTTTCCTATGAGTTACTTCGAATACCGGCAGGGTGAGCTTTACTGTGAGGACGTACGTGTTGCCGATCTCGTGAAAGAACACGGCACACCGCTTTGGATTTATTCTCAGTCCAAACTGTTGAACGAATACAAAGCGATTCGTGATGCATTTGCTGAAGCTGATCCTGTTATCTGCTATTCAGTTAAAGCCAATTCAAATCTCAGTCTCTTGAAACTGTTGAACGAAGCTGGCAGTAGCTTTGACGTGGTCAGCGGTGGAGAACTCTACCGGGTCCGCGAAGCCGGTGCTGATACGACTCGCGTTGTGTTTGCAGGTGTTGGAAAGACCGATCGAGAAATCGAAGAAGGTCTCGCAAACAACATTCTGATGTTCAACGTCGAAAGCGAAGCAGAACTGGATGCGATTTCGCGCGTCGCCGCTCGTATGGGACGTGTTGCTCCGATTGCACTTCGCCTGAACCCTGACATCGACGGGAAGACACACGCGAAGACGACAACGGGCAAGAAGGGGAACAAGTTCGGAATGGATATCGAAAAGCACAACGCTCTCGCAGCGAAAGTGCTGGCCGATCAGTATCTCGAACTCCGTGGAATTCATCTCCACATCGGATCACCGATCAACACAACCGATCCATACGAACAGGCCGCCAAGAAAGCCTGTGACGTTGTTCTTGAACTGCGCAAGCAAGGCCACCAGACAAACTGGATCAACCTTGGTGGAGGTTTCGGGCTGAACTATCGTGGTACAGAAGCCGCAACAGCTGCTCAGTATGCGGAAGTGATTCTGCCGTACATCAAGAAGGCCGAGTGTCGCTTGGCGCTTGAGCCAGGTCGTTCAATCTGCGGGAACGCCGGTGTGTTGATCAGTCAGGTCATTTACACCAAGCACGAAGGCGGGAAGCTGTTTGTCATTCAAGACGCTGCGATGAACGATCTCGTTCGCCCGGCGATGTATGACTCCTTCCATGCAATCTGGCCGGTTTCTTCAAAGGTTGAAAAGCCTGTCGACTTCGAAGCAGAAATCCCCGGTTGCGAGCCTGTTGACGTTGTTGGACCAATCTGCGAATCAAGCGATTACCTCGCAAAAGGCCGCTGGCTCCCGCCGGTTCAAAAAGGCGACTTGCTCTGTACCTTCAGTGCAGGTGCTTATGGCACGACGATGAGCAGCAACTACAACTCACGTCCACGTGCGGCTGAGATTCTGGTGGACGGCTCAAGCAGCCGAGTGATCCGCCGTCGCGAAACTTACGACGACTTGATTGCTGCTGAACGCGTCTGATTCTCAGGATGAAGTTTAGGACCTAATTAGAGAGGTCCTCAAAATGATGTGGCGTGACTGGCACGCGGTATTCAGCTTTTCTCCTGTCGAGAAGGCTGCTGCGCGGCCACATGATAGACCGAAACGGTCTAAATAAAAATTGGTGGCGAAGTGACAGGTTTTTGCCTGCTGCTTCGCCACCATTCATTGATGAAGTTCTCTTATCCTCGGGCGTCCTCCGTTAGCGAGGAGATCCAAGGCAAATACGGAAGCCGTCTCTGGAGTCCGAGTACGTGACGGAGTGGATTCCTAGTCGAACAGCACATCGCGCATTTCCTGGGACGTCGTAGAAGTTCCCGCCGCGGCAAACTGGTCTCGATACCGTCTTCTTTTCTGGATCGAGATAACGAACTTCTTCATGACCACCGGCTGGGTCGAAATCGTCAATGACGAATTCCCAAATGCCGCCACACATGTCAGCGAGCCCGAATCCATTGCGACCGCGTTCTCCATAGTGATCGACTGGCGAGACCATGGGGTAGCCGTCTTTCCAAGGGAGCTTGGCGCCTGACCATGGGTAGTCCCGACCCGGGAGGTTGTCCATCGCAGAGATGTTCAACCGTCCTTTTGCGTCTTCAAGGCTGTTGCCCCACCAGAAATAGCTGCTGTCTTTGCGGCCTCCTCGACAGGCGTATTCCCATTCCGCTTCTGTTGGGAGTCGGTAAACGAGCCCTTTAGGGAGAGTTCCTGCTTCTTGCTCTTTCTTTGTGAGCCACTCGCAGAACGCTTTCATGTCGTTGTAGCTGACACAAGCGACAGGATAATCTTCACGATGGGGCACACCGTGATTTGAGTCTCGCCAGCTTTTGTCGGACATGGCGACCCAAGGGTGCGGAGGCCGTCCTGGGTCTTTGGGATCAGGTGTCCAATTGTGATCGAAGCACATTGTTGAGCCGCCAGGCTTCTCGGCGTCGGAAACATATTTGGTTGCATCAGCGAAGGCGCGGAACTGCCCGATGGTGACGGCCGTTCGTCCCATCCAGAATCCTTCTTTCACTCGCATGGGACGCGGCTCGCCTTCGTATCCTTCACGCACTCCTCCGCCTGAAGAAAACTTAGCTCCGCCCTCCTCGCCGACTGCCCACTTTTTCTCTTCGGCGGTGCTGCCCATGATGAAATCGCCTGGTGGAATATAGACCACCTCAAGCGAAGTCTTATCGTTGAGCTTGACCTGTTTCGCATCCCCTTGCTTGGGCTCAGCTGCCAAGGCGGAATTGCAGAGCGTTGTTGCACAGATCGCAGTCGGAATCGTGAGTGCCAGCGCACCGAGAACAGTTCTGCGAGAAAGAGAAAGACCGATCGAATTGAACCGAATGTCGCGACACCAGACTGGTAATCTCATGAGCTTCTCTTTGGCCTGAAAGAGTGGTTCCGTTGTGAACACAGACAGTCCGTACTCTAACGGTTAAGTGTTCTTTGATGCAAAGCGAATCGCAGAAAACACGGCCCGACGCCCTGAAGTCTTACTCTGTGTTCTTTGTACTGGTGATTTCAATCGCCTTGGTCGTGGTTCTGGGGGCGTGGCGATTTCTCAGTTGCTTAAACGACAGTGTTCGATTCTTGTGACTCGTCGATCATCGTGTCCCACTTGCTCCACCGCGAGACGCCAATAGTGATTCCACCAATCGCACTAGTTCCGCCTTGTGGCGAATAAAAATATGTCGCTGATGCAAATCACTCCAGAAATACATATCCGCAGCATAGAGAGTTGCGAGAGAGGCCAATAACAATAAGCACATAACTGAAACAGTGAAAACGATCGGAATGTGCCAGAACAGAGACAAGAACCCCACTGACACAATAGCCAGGAAATAGAAGCCGATCAAAAACAGGAGCAATATTGACATCAGGTCAAATGAAAATCGAAATCGCTTAGAAATTCCCTTGTCGTTATCCAACAGATGAAAACTTCTTATGATGAGATTCCCGGCTTTGTTAACTGCCACGATGCCTTCTCCAAACTCATTCACAAAATAGTCACACGCGACTTGGGCGATGTGCTCAGGTGAAATAAGTGCAAGGTGCGTCTCGCAATGGATTTTTGCCGATCCTGAAATAATAGATTGAACAAATTCTTCAAAATTCCTTGCTTTTTTCAGTTCGTACAGGTCACAACCCCAGAAGCAATCGGATTTGAAGAAAAATTGATCATGAGGCAATGCGCAAAGCCTTTTCCATATTTCGTCAAGAGGAAGGCCTTGCCATTCGGTGTCTGGCAAAGAGGCGATAGCTTGCTGAGACATCCAACGATTGATGTCGTTTTGGCTACAAGATGTCACGACTATCGAATCCACCATCTATAAATTTACCTCAGAAGTATTACTTACATGCATGACTCGTCGGGTGCCTAGGTTAAATGGCTCCACCCCGTTTTCGGAGTGGAATTTTCGATTGGTGTAGGAATAAAAACAGGC
>JBEBTF010000044.1:0-24314 GCA_040393865.1 Planctomicrobium piriforme
AGATGCCGCATGCAAAAACATGCGGCATCTTTTTTTCAATCAGAATTCACCGGGCTAGAGCACCTTGCGAAATGGTTTCCCCGCTTCCGCCACGCGGCGAGTTGCGTTTCATCAATCGAGAAGGCCGCTGCGCGGGCACTCGGTAGAGCAAACTGCTCTAGACTATCCGATGATGTCTTTATCGGTTTCTGGAGCTGCATCGCTATCCGGATCAAACCAGTCTGCTTTGAACTCAATTCGCTTCCGCTTAGCCATTGCCAGGTTGGCTGTCAGAGCCATGATTGCATCGGCCATCGCGACGACCCCGTTGCAACGCAGGCCCCCTTCACTTGGCGGAATCGGTTTTCCGTTCGGCCAGAAGTTTGGTCCCTGATTGCGGATCGCGTAGCAGAAATGTTCCATTTCTTCGCGATACCCACGACTGACGTTTGTTGCCCAGTCGACACCGCTGCTGGCTGCTTTGGCTGCTCCGGAAGTCGTTTCATAGGCTTCCAGAACGGGGCCTCCACCTGCGGCGTTTCCAGAAATCGCCCACAGGCGTTGATCTGGTCCGCCCCCGGTGCTTCCGCGGCCTTCTTCCTTCCACAGCATCGCTTCTTTCTCTGTCTTCATAAACAGAGTTCCGCGGCTGCCGTAGACCAGTTCTCCGTAAGGTTCGAACTTGTTGGTGCTGATCGAAGAGTAAGTCACGACACAGATGTCGCGATCATTCTTCTCGTAGTGCTTACCAGGGAATTCGAACGTGACGTAAATCGCGTCGTCGATTTCGCGGTGATCGTTCCACTTATCGCTAGGGCCGACCCCTTCGATTCCGTAGAAGTTCTTCCCGCCGTAACCGTGCACAGCAATCGGGTGAACTTTCCCCAGGAAGATGCTGCAGGCATCCAGCTGGTGGCTTCCCAACTCGGCCATCAGGCCGCCGCCGGTCTCGTTATACAAACGCCAGTTGACGAGCTTGTCGACGTCCTGGAATTTGAATTCCTTGAGGTCGGTTCCCTTCAATGCTTCAGCGTCAGTTTTTGGAACCGATTTCACCCAGCTGTCACCATGTGGGAAGCTGTTGTTGCGGTGCCACTGAGCACGAATGTATTTAATGTCGCCGAGAGCACCGCTCTGAACGATGTTATTTGCATGGTGATAAAGAACGCTGTAGTGGCGCTGGTGACCAACAGCCAGCAACAGGTTCTTCTCTTTTGCCTTGCGAATCATCTCTTTGCACTGAGTGACCGTACGGGCCATCAGCTTTTCTGTCAGGACGTGAAGCCCTGCATTGAGACAGTCAATTGCGATCGGTGCGTGAGTCACAAGCGGAGTCGCGATCACAACGGCTTCGATGTTGAGCCGTTTTGCATTCTCGATCACTTCTTTGTGACTGCTGAATCGCTCGATCTTTCCGGCGGCTTCGGTACCGAGCTTCTTGATCAAGCCCATACGGATGTCGTTGCCGTCACCTTTAAAAGCACGTTCCCGATTCGTTGGACGCAAATCGGCGATCGCAACGACTTCCATATACTTGTCCGGATGCTCGTTGAGAAGGATGTTTCCTTCATCACCGGTTCCGATGAACGCGACGCGGACGCGGTCAGATTCAAGTTCCTTGTAGCCGAAGTAAGCTGCACCAACCCCGAGTGTCCCGGCGGCCGCAGCTTTCATGGCGTCGCGTCTGGTCAAATCCCCAGCCGAGAGACCGTCCACAGCATTGGAGAAATTTTCTTTCCCAATTCCTTCTTGTTCTGGTGTGAGTACCATTTTTCTTTCTCCTGTCCTGCGAACGTCTTGTCTCGAACTGTTCGTCTCGGTGAAGCTCTGGATCTTTGTTCGATCAGACAGTTACCGTTCATGGAGACTGTCCGGGGAATCTTTTGATTCTCTGCGGCGATTTTCAACCCTATTCATGGCGAATGCACCGAAAAGGGTGTCTCTCTATTGTGACTGGCAACGCTGGTATTTTGAAGCGGAAACGAATACCGGTCTTGGAATTCTATACCAGATTGATCAATCAGAGGATGTCCGATCTGTCTGGTTGATTCAATTCACGTTCATCATATCGAAAAGGCCGTGGTCAGAACGATGAAATGCGACGTTTGTAGTTGTGAAGGCTGATGCGTGCTGTTGTTTTGAGAGGCAATCCATCGGCGATTGGGGATGGATTTATGAGAACATCTGGCCGCGTCCAACAGCCGGAAAAGCGTCTTTATAGTGTTCAATGACGGGGCGTTTTCCACTCTCCCAGGTGATCCCCACAATATCGAACCGACCTCGTTGATGGAGCAGACGTCTGCGTTTCGTCCAGGCAAGAGCAGCCTGAGAAATCTGCTTCTGCTTGGCAAAGTTCACCGCTTCAACCGGGTGCCCTTTTGCGTGCGAAGCACGTGTTTTGACTTCGACAAAAACAAGAACATTCTGATCGAGTGCAATCAGATCGATCTCGCCGTGTTGGCTCCGGTATTGTCTTGCAAGAATCCGGTAACCCTGTCGGCGGAGATATCGGGCGGCTTCTCGTTCGCCGCGATTGCCGAAGAGTCGGTAGAGCCAGCCGCGACGTTTGTCTGTCATCACTCAATTCCCTGTTTTGTTCTGAACCAAATTGGCCTCGTCGTTGGTCTCACATCAGAGTCTGAGCGTTGGGGCACTTCTCGAAACAGGGGGCGTATCCGGCACGCGAGATTCCGTTTTTCCCCTGCCAAGAAGGTGCTGCGCGGGCACTCGGTAGTACAAACTGCCCTAGGATAACGAAAAACGCTCTTGATCCGAATTGGACCAAGAGCGTTTTAATGACTCAGATAAGTTCCAGAGCTGATTGCTCTGAGACGAATCAGTTCTGTGTTGCTGCTTCGCCTGATTTTGCGCGACGTTCGCGAAGGCGGGTTGCCTTTCCGATACGATCGCGGAGGTAGAACAGTTTGGCGCGGCGAACGCGAGCGTGACGCTTCACGACGACTTCCGCAACCTTTGGTGAGTTGATCGGGAAGGTTCGTTCGACCCCTTCACCGGCAACGATGCGGCGAACGGTGAACATTTCAGCCATTCCGCTTCCGCGGCGTGCAATCACAACGCCAGAGAAAATCTGAATACGCTCTTTGTCACCTTCGAGAATTCGAGTGTGAACATCAACTGTGTCCCCGATGCTGAAGTTCAGCGGGTTTTGACGCAGGCTTGATTTCTCGGCAATGTCGAGCAGTTTGTTACGCATGGATCTGTTCCAGATTGTCGGGAGCGGTGCCAGTGGGACAACGGCACATTCACCTGTTATTCAATCGTCTGTTCGTCAGAAAGATTTCCCTGACGTTTGTCCCGACGATGTCAGTCCTGCGAGGGCTTCGCGGGACCGGGATATAAATCGCCCCGACGTTGTCGGGTGCGCTCTAAACTTTGTTCATGTCGCCATTTCGCGATTGCCCCGTGGTCGCCACTCAGCAACACATCGGGAACAGTCATTCCGCGAAATTCGCGTGGTCGAGTGAACTGTGGATATTCCAGCAGTGCAGACTCTGAAAAAGAGTCGTATTTCGCACTGGTTTCATCCCCCAGTACACCCGGGATCAGCCGAATCACCGAATCGATGATCAGCATGGCAGGGACTTCGCCGCCGTTGCAGATGAAATCACCTGCAGAGACTTCAAGTGGTTTCAATCCCTGAATAATTCTGTCGTCAAAACCTTCGTATCGGCCGCAGAGCAAGAGAATACGATCCAGTTTCGATAACTCCTGCACCAGTTGCTGATTAAGCGGGCGGCCTTGTGGAGTCAGCATAATGAGCTGACCCGGGTTGGCCATCGCCTGAACCGATTCGACACATTGGAAAATCGGTTCGCATTTCAGCAGCATTCCCGGTCCACCACCGTAAGGCGGTTC
Organism: Planctomicrobium piriforme; assembly: GCA_040393865.1. Taxonomy (GTDB): domain Bacteria; phylum Planctomycetota; class Planctomycetia; order Planctomycetales; family Planctomycetaceae; genus Planctomicrobium; species Planctomicrobium piriforme_A. The sequence continues at coordinate 3,856 of JBEBTF010000044.1, forward strand.
ATCAACAGACTGGTGTTTGTCTGTTGACCATTCACGGAAATTCCACAGGTTGATATCGACCAGACCTGCATCGATCGCTTTTTTCAACAGACTCTGTCCCAGATATCCGTCGAAGATTCCGGGAAACAGTGTCAGGACATCGATACGAAACATAGGTCCAACATTAAATAGTGAGCCATGTTACTGGCAAAAGCCGTGAACATGCCCACGCTCTGTTCGGGATTGCCGAACAGGTCTGAGTGATATTGCTCTGGAGTGAATTGTCTGCGCAAAAGCAAATTCGACCCAAGTGCATCAGTGAAAAATCGAACACCAGTTTGTCTGGTGTTCGGCACGATGACCCGGTCGAATTGCAGATACTGGACTACTCAGCAGCTTCTTCTGAAGATTCTTCAGCAGGAGCTGGAGCAGCTTTCACTTGTGGAGCCATCATTGGAGGTGGAGACTTTGCTTCACCCCAATCGTTTTCCTTGAATTTGCGGATCAGAACAGCGACCTTTTCGCTAGGCTGAGCGCCAACTGACAGCCAGTGATCAATACGGTCAACCTTGAGGGAGACGCGTTTTGACTTGTCACGAACCATCGGGTCGTAGGTGCCCACTTCTTCGATCGCTTTGCCATCACGAGGGCTCTGCTGATCCATGATGCAAATACGGAAGAACGGACGATGTGTCCGCCCGAGCTTCTTCATGCGAATACGAACCGCCACTGAAATCTCCTGAACCGTCTAAATCGCCGGATAACCGGCGGTTGAATTCGCCGAAAAGCGGGAATTGCTTTTCCGCTGCCTTTAACCGGCTGACAAAAATCCCCGTCGACTGACAGTTGCCGACGCGCTGTCTATCGCCGCTTTTTATTCTTCTTACGAGCGTCTTTGGTCTGTTTCCGTTGTTGCTTCTTTTTATCTCGCAACACGTCTTTATCGACCGGCCCGCGCTTACTTCTCTGTTTTTCTCGCCCTAAACCCCCTAAAGGGTTCATCATTTCCGACTGCATTTCGCGAACTTTTCGCATTCGGTCGCCTGATCCCAGGCCAGCCATCTGCTGCATCATCCCCGACATTCCCTTGAATTGCTTAAGCAAATCATGGACTTCCGTCGGATCGGTACCGCTTCCGCGTGCAATTCGGTTTCTGCGCGAACGGTCGATTTTCTCAGGATTTCTTCTTTCGTCAAGCGTCATTGACTGGATCATCGCCCGAACCCGCCCAATGTCCTTATCCGGGTCCATCCCATTCAGGGCATCCAGTGCCTGCGACATCTGCCCCATTCCTGGGATCATTTTTAGCAGATTTCGCATCGAGCCCAGTCTCTGGATCTGGGCCATGGCGCTTAAAAAGTCATCGAGAGTGAACTTTCCTTCCAGCATTTTCTGCTGTTGGCGCTCCATCTCGTCGGCGTCGAGCACACGCTGAGCCGTTTCGAGCAGGGTTGCCACATCCCCTTGGCCGAGAATTCTCTGGGCCATGCGGTCGGGGTGGAAAAGTTCGAGTCTGTCCAGCTGTTCACCGACACCGATATATTTAATCGGAACGCCAGTGACTGCTTTGATGGAAAGGGCCGCACCGCCGCGGGTGTCCCCGTCCAGTTTGGTCAGGATGACCCCGTCGAGTTCGAGGGCCTCGTTGAACGCCTTGGCGCTGTTGACTGCGTCCTGCCCTGTCATTGCGTCGCAAACAAGCAGTGCCTGGTCTGGCATCAGCTTGTTGTCGATCTGCATCAGTTCCTTCATCAGGGAGTCGTCGACGTGCAGACGGCCGGCGGTATCCAGAATCAGAACGTTGCAGCTATGGGCACTGGCTTCTTTTTTGGCGTTAACGCACACCCGAACCGGGTCGCTTTTGCTGGCTTCTTCCCAATAAACAGGGACATCAAGCTGTTCGCCGAGCACGCGGAGCTGCTCGATCGCCGCTGGGCGCTGCAAGTCGGCAGCGACGAGCATCGGCTTGTGGCCTTGCTCTTTCAGCATGCGGGCAAGTTTACCGCAAGTGGTGGTTTTTCCGGCCCCTTGCAGTCCGCACATCATAATGACCGACAATTCTCCGCGTTTGATGGCGAGAGAATGATCGACCGGCCCCATCAGGTTGGTCAGTTCCTGGTAGACGACGCCCACGATCTGTTCGGCGGGACGCAATGATTTCAGGACTTTTTCGCCGACGGCCTCATCGGTGACGCGTTGGATGAAAGCTTTTGCAACGTCGTAGTTTACGTCCGCTTCGAGCAGGGCCTGGCGGACTTTCCCCATGCTCTCGCGAATATTGGATTCTGTCAGTCGTCCCCGGGCGAGGCTGCCGAGTGCTTCGCCAAGGTTCTGAGTGATCGTTTCAAACATCACAGGATCTCAATTGAGCCGTCGTAAATTTTTTCGAGTTTCGGAGTATAGCAAATTTTCCGCCAACCGAGAGTCGCTGCCGTGTGAAACAGAGACCTGAGGTTCGGAACTGGCGATTTGACCCTTAAAATCGTGCAATGTGGCCTGAAAATGTCAGTTCGTCTGCCGCGGCTTTTTTCTGGCCAGGACGCTTTGGTAGACCTTTTCGATCTCTTCGGACATCGTTTGGTGCCGGAATCGGTTGGCGCAGAGTTCCCGGCCCTTCATTCCCATTGTCCGGCGCAATTCAGGATCACCGGCCAGTTTCAGGATGGCATCGGCGAGCGGTTCGACGGTGTCTCTGGCAAGCAAATAGCCTGTTTCCCCGTCGATCACGACTTCTCTGGCACCGCCGACGTCGTAAGAAATGGCGGGCTTTCCGGCGATGAGTGCTTGAGGCAGCACTCGAGCCAGGCCTTCCCATTGGCTGGTGTGGACGGCAATGTCGAGGGCTCCCATCAGTTCCGGGATGCGGGTGGGGGGGACGAGGCCGGTGAAGACGAAATTGTTTGTGAGTCCAAGTGTTGCGATCTGTTCTTCAAACTGGGCTCGCAGGATTCCATCGCCGATGAAGACAAATTTGACTTTGGGATTCGCCGCAATCACTTTCGGAGCCGCCTGAAGAACGAATTCGTGTCCTTTCAGGTGAAAGAGTCTTCCAATTTTTCCCACCACAATGTCGTCCGGTTGTAATCCCAGTTCTCGGCGGACTTCAGCGGGAGATCGCGGAGGATTCAGGAATGGGGCGACATCAAATCCGCTGTAGACCGTGGTGAACTTTTCTGGGACAGCAACCCCTGCCTCGATGTATTCCCGGGACATGTCGTCGGCAACACTGATGAAGTGGTCAGTCCAGCGTGCGGCCAGCTTTTCCAGTGCGACGTAAGTGTTGTAAATGAAAGGCGATTGCCCGTAGTGGAAAGACGCCCCGTGAATCGTGTGGACGACCGGGATGCCCAGAGATTTCGCTGCCAGCCGCCCCAGAATTCCAGCTTTTGAGCTATGGGTGTGAACGATGTCTGGTTTAATTTCGCGAAGAAGTTTTTTTGTCTGGCGATAAGCACGCCAGTCATGCCAGGGGTGAATACTCCGGATCATGCTCGGGACCAGCTCGACACGGAATCCACTGGCGAGTGCCTTCTCCATCAGGCTTCCCTCGGGGCCGATAGCAGGGCCGGTGATCAGAGTCACCTGATCGCCATGGATTGTGTGCTGGTTAATACACGTCTGAAGTGTGTTTTCCTGCGCCCCGCCCAGAATGAGTCGAGTAATAATGTGAACGACATTCACGGGGATGACTCATTGTTCATGGCTGTAGAAACGGTACGCGAGCCGGGTTGCGTCAGATTGTCAGGGAGTGCTTTGCACCGGGGCGTAAATCGCATGAATCGCGTCGCTGATTGTTTGGAAATGAGGAATGCTTTTCAACAGAGGAGCACCGAGGAGGACATTGTAAGTCGCCTCGTTGGCGCTGCACTGTGTTTTGCGGCCCACAATTGAGCGACAGATCGATGTCAGGCCTTCCAGTGCGATGAACGGGAGTTGGACGCTGTTGCTGTAGTCGATGACTAAGTTGTTCACTCCACATTGACTGATCACGTCCACGACGCGACTGGCTTCGATATGCACATCTTTGAAGAAGTAGGAATCCCCTTGTGGGTACACGATGATCGTGTCGTGGTAACGTTCGGTTGGGAAAATTCTGTTTGAACGCGTGAGGAATGTCGGGTCCGAAGGGGTTGAATTCAACATGACAGGCGGTTGTACCGGGGGCGACTGGTGGTGTGGGGAGGGTTGGTAGTGGGCTGTCAGGCGGTAGGGGCCGATCTCCATCTCTGTTCCGGGAGAAAGAAGGCCGCCTGGGGTGGGGACGCCATTCAGCATGAGACTTGTGTTGCCAATCAGGTCGATTGTCCAAAGCCCTGATGGCAGCAGCAGCAGGGCGTTCTGGACTCGCGAGATTCGTTCGTCGGCGATTGTGATCCGGCAACGGTCGTCACGTCCGATCAGAGTCACAATTCGGTTAATCGGCCAGCGTTTTCCCTGGTGAGGAGTGTTCAAAAGCTCCAGTTCGACCAGAGGTAGGATGCCGTACTCTGTTCGAAAATCGTCACGAGGGCGGAATTCCTGCGGGGGTGGGAGCTGCGAATCGCACAGCCAGTCATTTCCGATCAGGCGGATTTCGTTCGGGCCAATTTTGAAGACATGGTCAGGTGACATCCAGCCATTGAATTGCTGGCCTGTGACCTGAAGTCCACCGACACTGAGCAGGTCAATGTAAGCGATACGCGGTCCAATCGCCTGCAGAAGTGCGTGACGGCTGGAGACTGTTTTATCAGGGAATTGAAGATTGCAGCCTGCCCCTCGCCCGATCAGCACCTGGGAGGATGCAAATTCTTCTTCCCGAACATTTCCGTCTGCGGTGCGGATTTGAAGGCGAATGGGGCCGGGAGTGGCAGTTGCATATGCCAGCATTGATGAGAACTGATCATCCATGTCGCCGGAATTTTCCCGCTATCTGAATTGGAATTTCTGCGTCGTCATTCGCATACCAACATCGACCTCTTTGGGAGCCACCAATTTGAGGCGATGGTCAATTCAACATGTCTGCCCGACAGGATTGGATTCGCATACGCGTAATTTCCTATCCCAGTACAGGATAGGTCATCACTTAAGTGATTCGCATGTTCGCCAAATTTCCATTATGGGCGACGAGTTGGTTCTGGTCAAACCGGAGTGAGTAAGTTCGATTTCTGTCGACGCTCGGATTGCTCTGGAGATGCAGTTGTATGCGTTGTAACACATTTGTCAGGCGCTGATTACGGGAATCGGGTTCGGCGGTGTGGATTTGTGGCATCAGGGCTGTGTGACACCCTGAATCCATCAACTGGATCGTCTGGGAGCGGCGTGATCTAGACTGATCGGTCAGTTTGCGTGGTCACGCAGCAGCTTTCTCGAAAGGGAAAGCCTGAATTTTGCGTGTCAGATGCGAGATTCTCTTTTGAGAGTTGTTTTAGAAATAGAACGTTTGCTGCTCGAAGTTTCGTTCGGTTGCCAATCGGGAAAGCGCTTCTGCACATGCCGCGTTCGACTGTTGCGGCCCCATCAGGGACTGCAGCGACAGGATTTCCATGTCCGAGGGGAAGAGCGCCGCCCCTTGCAGGGCGCGCCTGGCGAGGAATTCGCCTTCTCCTGCCAGCAGAATCGCTTTGGGAACTTCCTGTGAGGCCCAGGCTCGGCGAAATGCTCCCAGAAACAGGAGTTGCTCAATGGTGCTCAACGATTTTGCAAGGTCCAGCACCTCTTCATTCGACGTTTCATCCAGATCGGAGCACAGCATTCTGGCGAGACGTACTTTTGCCTGTTCGATTGTCATGGGGCGACCGTTTGATGTCTGGCAATTGTCTGGTTCTTCCGGAAGGTCTCCGAGAATGACGTGCAGGTCATGAGTCGTCGCAAATGACTCTCTCGCGAGCGTGGTGCGTCGTCCTTGAACGGTGATTTCATTGACAAGGCTGTTCAATGGGGTCCGTCGGACACCCAGGTAAAGCAGTTCGCCTGTTGCCAGACGCTCCCGATCGGTTGATCCCCGTGTCATTGGCAAACCGTCTTCGATCGGGATGACATCGGTGGTGGTGGATCCGATGTCGACGACGAGTCCACGGCCGACCGGAGCAATTCGTCCGGCCCAGGTGGCAAGAGCATGCCAGTTTGCCGCGGCGACCAGAGCAGGGAGTTCGCGAGCATCCTCAATGGAAACAAATTCTCCGGCAGTTTGCCAAACGCCAATGAATCGCCCTGCTCCTGCTTCCTCGACAGCGGAAAGAATGTGGTGAACGCCGATCGCCTTGGTCTCAAAGCAGTCGGCGAGTTCGCCTGTCATGGTGACTGCAAGGGGGGCACCGGAAGGAAATGAACTCAGGAGTCCCGAAAGTGCCTGAGAAAGGTTCTCTGGTTCTTTCCATAATGCGAACGGGACTGTGAGTGCGATTTTTCCATCGGCGGCTTTGATGTTGGCACCGCCGATGTCGAGTCCGATGGGGACGCTCATTGAATTTCCAGATGCGAATTAGACTGAAATCGAACTTGGCCTTTGAAGGTCGGGCCGGGTCTGAGTTCGGGGTTAATAAGCCATGCGGCAAGATTGGTTTCCGAAAGGGCTCGGTAGCCAATATAGCTGGTTGTCAGGCGGGGATTGATGTCCACAACCAGTGGCGTGGTTGGCGAATCATCTGGAAGGATAATGTCGAATCCAGTCCATCCAAACAGGCCTGGGATCAGGGAAACGACGTTGCGGACAACAGATTCAATCGCTTCGATGACCGCGGTGTTTCGAATCCGGGACGGGATTTGTCCTCCGACGTAGGCAAACTGGTTCTCTGGCGAGAACTCTTGTGATCCCACCGGAAGGATCAGGATGTTGTCAGGTCCGGAGGTGATTGCTGCGACCGAGATTGACTGTCCGCTGACATAAGGTTGCATGATGAACTGGTCAGGTTCGACATTGTCACAGAACTGCAAATATTCTTCGGTTGAAGTCAGCAGTTGCATGTCGAGCCCGCCGGCCCCATAACGTTGTTTCACCACTGTTTCTGGCCAGGGGGGATCTTCAAACTGCAGATTCCAAGCTGGCAGCGTTTCGATGGTGGCAATGTCGTTGCGAATGCAGAATTTGTAAGTCTCAAGCTTGTCTGCTGTGAGTCGCACGGCATCCGGACTGGAGTTAAACAGGCGAACGCCTGCCTCTTTGAACCGTTCAATACGGTCCAGCAGGATCCCGTCAATCTCCGGGGCAATCAGGAAAACGCCATCGCAGTTTTTGGCCCGATCAAGGAGCGTCTCCCATTCGTCGCAAACGGATTCGGATTCGACGGGAATGATGGAAACTTGCTCGGGGAGCGAAATCAGCGGAAGCAGATTCTGATCAAGCGTTGTCTCGACAGAGATCCCTGGGAGCTGGCACAGGTCATTGATGATCGCCTGCAGCATTCCACGTCCTTCGGAAAAAAGGAGTGGAGGAAGACACGACGCTGGCCAGCCGCCGCCGCACACGAATTCGCTGACAAGAATTTTCATTGATCAAGCTCAATCACGGGAATCAGAACGACGACCCGCTACCGCGATACTGCTGGTGACATTCCGCACAGGAGGTCTGAGCCTTGTTGAGTGCGGCCTGATATCCTTCAAGGTCGCCTGATTTGGCGGCCAGCAGGGCGTCGTTTGTACCTGCGACGAATTGATTGGCGAGCTTCTGATAGCCCTCTTCTTCTGCCGAATCGTAGCTCTTGTCTTTCATCATTGTTCCAAGGGCGGTCAGCAGGCGAAGTTCTCGTTCAATGAGATTCGGATCTTCTTTCAGACGGGCGGGGGTATTGAAATTGGATTTCAGTCCTGTGAAGGAATGCTCAATCCGTTTCATCATATCTGCGACGTAAATGTTGTCACCGAATGGGGCTCCAGCTTTGGACTCCATCTCCGGAGCCTTGCCGCCATCAAGAATAATGGTCAGCTTGTCAAACGGTTCTTTGCTCTTTGTGAAAGCATCTCGACCAGTTCCGCTGGCATTGCTCGAAATCTCTGATGCAAGGTCCCGGACAAAGTGAGCTTTGTCCTTCCAGTTCAGCGCTTCAGGGTGAACTTCCACGATTCCGGCAAGTGCCGCAAGAATCGCACTGTCGAGTGAGACAGATTTGAATGATTTGTTGTATGTTGCGACTGTTTGGAGGTTTCCGGTGAGTTGAGTTCGGAGAAGTTTGATCTCTTCAACCAGAACTGGCATCGGAATAATCTCGCCCCAGTTCGCAGCACCAGCAGTCGCCATCGGGGAGTTTGCCGGGGAGGTTGCAGGCATTGATTCGGCTGGAGCCGCTGGCATTCCGGGGCTGGTTGGGGTCGCGGCTGACGGTGTTGTTGCCGTGTTGGCAGATGCGACCGAATTTGCGGATGGCAGTGCAGGGACGGTTCCTAGCGAGGTCGAGTCGGCTGCGATTTTGAGCGGCTGATCATAGAAAACGTCGTAAGGGATCGTTCCAATCCACTTCGTCTCTTTTCCCCCTGTGTTGCTGCCAGTATTGGCTGCAGTGTTGGTAACAGTCGGGGCAGAGTGTGCTGTCGGTGGTGCCGCTTGTGTTGCTTCCGGAGCAGTGTTGCTGGCAGGGGCGGGAGTGGTGGCTGCAGGAGCGTTCGCCGCTGGCGGAGCTGTTTTTGATCCACATCCTCCGAGGAAAATTCCCTGAAGAGAAAGTGTCGCGACGAGGACGGCTGGTGGAAATCTGAGTTTGTACATAACTCTCAATGCAGGATTGTGTGCAACTCGAATTAGGACTTCACCGGATTGGTCTGATGGAGCTCTTTTGACGTTACCGGTTTTAATTTTACCGCCGAAGTACGGTGAAAACCCAGTCTGTTCCCGGTTCCGGTAAGGAGGCTCGAATGAACCAACTGTCCGGTTTCATCTGGTTTTTACCGTGAGTTCTCCCAAGGGCGACATCGTTGGTTGGCTCGCTGGATCGGATTCAGGGATGTCCTGAGGAAATTCCAGCTTCAATGGTCATTCCGAATCCGTATTTATTGGCGGTTTCGAAGCGACAATTGCGGTCAAAACCGAAGTGATTTCAGGGGTTCTTGAGGAACGCAATAAATGATACTGTTTCCGAAGTGTTCCCAAATTCCGACGATCTCTGGGGGAAGGGGATTTGCCTGAGAGGCGAAATTTTCAGCCGGAGACGGAAGGATCGATTGGAACTCTTTGATAGTATCAGCGAAAGTCGTGACGGTCGACCTTGTTGTCAGGTATGATAACAAGAACCCAATCTCCGATCGAATTGACACGATCATCGCTAAATTTACCTGAGCTAAGTTTGAGATATGGACTTCCGCAGTTGCCCGTCCTGTAAAGCATCGGTTCTTGAAGACGACGTCGATGAATGTCCGTTCTGTGGGGCATCCATGTCGGGGAAGCCTTCTCCAGCGACGGCCGGGAAGCCAGCGGCTCCAGCCAAGCCGGGTGCGAAGCCTGCAGCAGGGGCTCCTCAAAAATCGTCTTCAGCTTCGGTGCCGACCGGGGCTCGACCAACTGCACCGGGAGCTGGTCGCCCGGGAGCGAAGCCGCCAGCAGGTTCAGGAAACGCTGCAGGTTCAGGAAACAAGGGCAAAGCCGACTCGGACGATCCGTTTGACGTCGATACATCGGCAATGCGTCGGGCAATTAAACTTGCACCCAAGCCGGTCAAAGGGCGAACGCTGGAAGTTGTCTGCCCAATGTGCGAAACGCCGGGATATCTGTTGCCGACGGATGCCGGCAAAGATGTTCAGTGCTGCAACCCGAGCTGTATGGTTCCGGTTTTCAAAACAAAGAAGCCCAAAGTGGAAGAGGCTCCCAAGGCCGAATCTAAAGGGAATAAAACTCTGATTCTGGCTGGAATCGGGGCCGCAGTGTTGATCGGTGGTGTCGCTGTCTGGCTGGTGACTTCCGGGCCAGAAGATCCTGGACTGGTCGTGACGCCAATCGCGCCTGTTGTTGAAGAAAAAGATAAAACAGATCTCGTTCCTTCCAACCAGATCCACGTTCAGACAGAGAAGCCGTTGCTGACTCTGGCCGAGGTTAAAAAGCAGTCCTTGGACTCGATTGTCGATCGTGCCCGGCAGCGGGATAAGAATCGTCAGATTGAATATGGAGTTCAACAGGCAGCAATCTCATTTGCGATTTCTGGTGATTTGAAACGTGCTCAGGAACAGATCAAACGGCTGCAACAAGCCAATCAGGGGATCGCTTATCTCCAGATTCTTCCGCTGACAGAAGTCGGTTGGCTTCAGTTGCGGACAGGAAAGAAAGCGGAAGCGGCCGCGACGGCGAAAGAAGCCTTGGCTCTGACAAAGAGCCTGCCGAAGTCGGTGCGAAAATCACATGACTCGGCGATGGCATTGGCCGCGCTGCTGGTTGCAACTGAGCAGGTTGACGATGCCCAGAGTGTCATTGATCAAGGACATGACGACACGATTCGTGGAAGCCTGTCATTGTTCTGGAGAATGGCCGTTCATGGGCGGACCTTCGATGTGGACCTTGAATCACAGCTCCCCTGGCATGTCGGGGTTGCTGAACCGATGCGAATGGGAGTTGTTGAAGAGCTTGTGGTTCGCAAGTTTGCCGATCAGGCACTCGCGTTTGCAGGCGTCACCAAGGACTCTGCGTCTCAGGCAGCCTGCCGTGCTGCATGGGCAGGTCGTCTTGTCCTGACTCAGTCAGCTGCCGCTGCTGTTCCGACTGTGACCGCCGCGATTGAAGCTGGTAAGTTCGATGCTGCAACTCAGACGCAGGTTTGGGCGGCAGTTGCAGGCGCGGCTCACGTGCTGAAAGACTCGGCGACGCCGAAGGCTTCGCTTGAGAAGGCAGTGGCTGCGATGGGGAGTGTTGAAGCTCCAACATCAATGAAGACACCGGGACGTAAGGAAATTTACGACAGCGACGGAAAGCCGAATTTGGGGCTTCCGGATTCTGCGCCATCACGCTCCGCTGCTCAGGCTGCCTCAAGTGTGGCCATTGTGCAGTTGCACCTTGGGCAGAAGGATGCCGCTTTGGAAATGGTTCGGAAAGGGCTCGACTTCTATCGGGGGATGACACCAGGACCGGTCGCGACAAAGAATCTGGTTGATGAGTGTCACAAGCAGGAGAACCTTGTCCGCGCCGACCTCGCGAAAGTCTTGGGGATTCCTAATACGACTGACCGCGTTCGAATTGCCTTCAACCGTTATCGCCAACAGTGCGGTCGCCTGAATGATCTGGCCACGAAACGTTTGGATCTGCAGGTGGTGCTGCTGCGATATTTTGCAGAGGCAGGCTTGCTTGAACAGGTTTGGACGATTGCTCAAGAGCGGGGTGCTGTCAGTGATGTTTCTTTGCAGGAACCGTATCTCACAACCCAGTTGCCCGGTTTCCTGCTGGCCCTGTCCGAAGCCGCTGGTCAAAGTACCTTGTCTGCGAATCTGAAGGCTGCTTTCCCAGGCAGTGGGCTGGTCCCAGATAACCTTGACCTGATTTACGCAACAACAGCGGCTCAGATTGCAGCCGGTCAATTAGTCCCGGCCAGTAATATTCTGGAACGTGCCTTTCGCTCCAATGTATCGAAACGGTTCCCGGACCATCTTGACGCGATCGCGTTGAGGATGGGGGGGCGTGTCCAGAAGGTACATTCGGCAGCGGATTCGATTGCATTCATTCAGAGGCTGTTTGATCAGCTGATTCAGGAAGACTTGTTCCTGTTGTTGGCTGGCGATGCTGCGAATCGTGATAAGGCCGGTGAATTGTGGCGATTAACTCTCGGCTCACGAGATTTGGACGCTCTGGAGTTTGTGGCTCTGTACCGTGGTTTTGTCGAAGGCGGAGTGACTCCAACTGCTCAGACCACTGCTGTTGAGACCACAACAAAATAAAATCGCTGGCCTTGCTTGAGTCAGGCTGGGGTTCCGTGGATGAAAAGGGCGACGTGAAGAAAGTGTCTTCGCGTCGCCCCTTTCTGTTTTGAGTAAGAACCTCTGCTTAATTCAGGCGGTGCCCGTATTGGGTCTCATAGTATTTCTGGTACTCGCCACTGCGAATCCGCTGGACCCAACTTTTGTTGGTGAGATACCAGTTAATCGTTTCCTGCAATCCCTGTTCGAATGGAATCTGCGGTTTCCATCCCAACTCTCTTTCCGCTTTGTCGCAATCAATCGCATATCTCAGATCGTGGCCAGGGCGATCTTTAACGTACTCAATCAGGTTCTCGGACTTGCCTAGCAGCTTGAGCAGGAGTTTGGTCAGAGCAATGTTCGTCATCTCTGTCCGGCCGCCAAAGTTGTAGACCTCGCCGACTTTCCCCTTCAAAAGGGCACTCTCGATCCCACGACAATGATCAAGGACATGAATCCAGTCTCGGACGTTCTCCCCTGTGCCATAGACGGGGAGACGCTTTCCTTCTGTTGCATTGGCAATAAACAGTGGCAGGAGTTTTTCTGGGAACTGATAAGGGCCGTAGTTATTGGAGCAACGCGTGATAATCGCCGGGAACTGAAAGGTGTGAACATACGATCTCACCAACAGGTCAGCGGCTGCTTTTGACGCCGAGTAAGGACTGTTCGGAGCAATCGGAGTTTCTTCAGTGAAGAATCCTGTCGCCCCGAGAGACCCGTAAACTTCGTCTGTCGAAACTTGAAGATAGCGAGGAATATTGAACTTTCGGCAGGCATCGAGCAGCGTTTGCGTCCCGACAATATTCGTCTGAACGAATGGTCCGGAGTTCAAAATACTCCGGTCGACATGGCTTTCGGCCGCGAAGTTCAGGACGGCATCAATTCCAGTGTTGTTTGCGAAGAGGGTATTGATGTGCTCGGCATCGCAGATGTCCGCAAGCTGGAACTGATAACGAGGACTTTGATCGAGATCTGCCAGATTCTCCGCGTTTCCGGCATAAGTCAGCTTGTCGATGTTGATAATCGACAGGCCTGGGTGACTCTCGTGCATCATGCGAATGAAGTTCGAACCGATGAACCCACATCCGCCAGTGACAACGATTTTTTGCATTTGAGCTCGATTTCGAGTCTGAATCCGATTTCGTACTGTCGATTCTGGTGCGGTCGACAGCCCCCTGTCAGGCAATAATATGATAGGAGATACGATGTCGGGAACCGAATAACATCCAGTAAAATCGAGGTCGGTTGAATCCGTTGTGCTTCCCGTTCTCACGAGTGCTGACGCAGAGCGGTGAAGCAATGGAATCAGATCATGCCTGCCTGAATTGAAACGTCCTTTTACGCACCTTCGGGAATTCCATGCATATTGCAATTGTGACCTCAGGCGGCGCCGGGATGTTTTGTGGGGCATGCATGCACGACAACACTGTCGCCCGAGCGTTGATGGATCAGGGCGTCGAAGTGTCACTGATTCCGACGTACACGCCGTTGCGACTCGATGAAGAGAATCGTGGTCTGCCACGTGTTTTTCTGGGGGGCCTGAATGTTTACTTCAACAGCCGATTCAAGTGGTGGGGCTCGCTTCCGAAGTTTGCGACGAGCTGGCTCGACAATCCGGCGGTGATTCGTTGGGCAACCTCGTTTGCTGTGAGTAACGATGCGTCAGAGCTCGGGGATCTGACTGTGTCGATGTTGAATGGGGATAACGGCCCTCATCACACAGCAATTGCGGAGTTGGCCGGCTTTATCAAACAGTTGAAACCGGATGCGGTCTTCTTCAGTAATGCCCTGCTGTCTGGTGCTGTGAAGGAAATCAAACGTCAGGTCGCCGTGCCGATCTATTGTCAGTTACAGGGAGATGATGTCTTTCTGGATGGCCTGCCTGAGAAGTATCGCAAGCAGGCGATTGAGCTGGTTTCGCAGCGTGCTCAGGACTTTGATGGCTTTGTGACCCATACCGAGTTCTATCGTCGCTACATGGCGAATTATCTCTCGTTGCCTGTGGACCTTTTTTCCGTGTTGCCTTTGGGAATAGATGTCGATGAACATCCGGGTCGGCCACACAAAGGAACACCGGATCGCTTTACGGTGGGCTACTTCGGACGGATGGCACCGGAAAAAGGGCTGCATCATCTGGCGGATGCGTTTCTCCTGATCAAAGAAAAGATCCCGCACGCAAAATTGAAAATTGGGGGCCAGCAGGGGAAGAGCAATCAGCCGTATCTCAAAAAGACACTGGCGAAACTGTACGACGCCGGAATTGAAGTGACGAATGTCGGCAGCCCGGGAACTCTGAAAGAAAAGGTGCAGTTCTTCAGTGATATCGATGTCTTTTCGATGCCGACGGAGTTTTTGGAGCCGAAAGGATTGTCGGTGCTGGAAGCGATGGCGAACGGGGTTCCTGTGGTGCAGCCTGCCCATGGTTCCTTTCCGGAAATGCTTGAAGCAACAGGCGGAGGACTGCTGGTCAAGCCCCGTGATCCGGAGGCTTTGGCTGTTGGAATCTTGGAACTTGCCGATCCCGAAAAGCGGTTTGAGTTCGCTAAGGCCGCTTGGGAAGGAGTGCGACGCCACTACCAACTCCCTGAGATGGCGAAGAAGATGATCGAACTCGTTAGCAATTCATAAACCAAATTGCATAGAGTTTGTTTCGCTATATGGTTCTCATTGGGTGTTTAAGCGAGCGTGTTCCATGTTCAATCGTCGTCAGATGATCGCTGCGTCTCTCGTTTCTGGTATCGCGACTGCGGCATCCACTGCGGCTCAAGCAGAAACGCAAATGAAGAAACAAAAGCCATTCCGTTTCTGTCTGAATACAAGCACGATTCGCGAACAGAAACTTCCGTTGGATCAGATTGTCGATCTGGTCGCTGATTGCGGATATGACGGGATTGAGCCGTGGATTCGAGAGATTGAAGCTTACCGCGACTCAGGGAAATCACTGTCCGATCTGAAAAAGAAGATCGAAGACCGCGGCTTGAAGGTTGAGAGTGCCATCGGGTTCGCTCAATGGATCGTCGATGATCCAGCACTGCGACAAAAAGGTGTTGAGCAAATGAAGCGGGATATGGACCTGCTTCAGCAGATTGGCGGAACTCGGATTGCAGCACCGCCTGTTGGGGCTCAGGCTGCAGATGCTCCAACCATCGATTTGTTTGCTGCAGCAGAGCGGTACGCGACGATCGTTCGATTGGGCCGTGATATCGGGGTGATCCCTCAAGTCGAAGTCTGGGGCTTTTCAAAGAACCTGTCTCGCCTTGGCGAATCGGTGTTCGTTGCGATTGAGAGCGGCGAACCTGAGGCGTGTCTTCTCCCGGACATCTACCACATCTACAAAGGGGGAAGTTCGATCGAAGGGCTTCGGATGTTGTCCGGAGTGGGGATTCCGTGCTTCCATTTCAACGACTATCCGGCAACCCCAGCCCGACCTCAGATCACCGATGCCGATCGTGTTTATCCCGGTGACGGCGTGACTAACTGGCCTCGCGTGATGGAGATTCTTGGGCAGATCGGGTTCAATGGCGTGGTGTCGCTTGAGTTGTTCAATCGCGAGTATTGGAAGCAAGACCCCAAACTGGTTCTTACGACAGGACTGCAGAAGATGAAAGCGGTTTGCTCGCTGTAGATCCTATCAATCTGTTACTGCGGCGCCGGTTTCGTGCGGAAGTGCGATGCCGGTGCTTCCGACAGACTGAGCACTTCTAGAATTCGAGCGAGAGTTTGAATCCCGTCACAGGCGGGAGATTCGTCGAGAAACCAGACTCGCCCGTGATTGTCGGCAACGACGGGGATCTGGTGTTGCCGCTGCTGAGTTCGAAGATCACGTTCCGCAGGAAAGTCCATTCGCACCTGAGCGGCGAGTTGATGAGTTCCCTCAGGGAGATCCTCATACGGACTCAACAACAGACCGACGATATCGTCGATTGCGAGTTCTCTTCCTGTTTCATCAATCACCTGACAGGCTCGCCCGTCCTGATCGAGGGCAAAGCCGAGATCGAGGTGACGCTCACAGACAAGATCAGGGAGCGTTTTTCCTGACCAGTCCAGTGCGCCGCTTGCTCCTGTTTGCAGGAATCGGACATCGCAAGGAGTCTGTTCAAGCAACTGCCGAAGCGTTTCGCGAAGCGCAGAGTCTGGACAGGCGATTCCGACTCGCAGCGGTCGTAATGCATGAAACTGATGGCTGAGTACCGATTTGTATTCGTGTTGAATCTCAGCTGGGACATAACGTCCACTGGTGCGTCCCAGTCGATATTGCCCTTGAGACAGACGTTTCTGAAACGCAGCCAGTCTTGATTCAGTCAGCCAGGCGATTCCGTGTGAATCGACGAGATCCAGCCCGTTCCATGCGGCGGATTTATTCCCGCCTGTCACATAGATTCCCAGATTCGGGCGGTAGCGATCGACTGCAAAATCAAAGGCAGGTCGGCTCGTCTGGCCGACATCAATGATATCAACAGAAGACAGCTTCAATGCCTGAACGACCCCGATTGCGAGGTCTGGTGAAGTCGAACGCTGGTCGTACCCGACAACAATATGAATTGCTCCGCGAACTCGCTGGGTTTCATCCTCTGCTGTTTTGCGTTGTTCATCCACCTGATCAATCAGGCAATGCACAATGGCCGATACCCGTTCCCGTGTCAGCTCATTGAGATAGAGGCCACGAATACCATGCGACAGATCGAACTCAAGTTCCTGACATGCGGATGAGGCGTTGAGCAGGCGAACAACCGTACCTGGGAGCGAGCCTGTTTCGGTGCGTCGATCACAGGTGCGACAGGCGAGATGACCACTTGCGAGTCGAGCAAGGTGGAGAGATTTCGAAATCGGTTGCCTGTCGCCCGGGCAGAGATATCTGTCCGAGTCCGGTTCAATCAGAGGCAATCCGGTTCGATCTTCCATGAAACTCAATTTGAGAACGATTCACCCAGCCAGAATCGATCCGGGGGATGTTCACGAGGAGGCTGATGCATACCCCGACGCGAGGAACTTATTCGTTCTGGTGACTTGCGGGGAGCAGGCAAAGCCGTTCAACTGACTGGAACACTAGACCGAAAATGTGGATCAGGTCAATCTGAGACAATGCACGCCACTGACTTTTTACGTAAACCGAAAGCAGCCGAGAACATCGGGCTGATCATTTTGCATGGTGCGGAGCGGCATTTGAAGGCCGCGACCATGACAGCACTCTGCCAGAAAATTCTGGGCGGCGGTGTGGATGATGCAATTGGACTGACAAAGTTCCCAGGCAAAGACCTCGATTTCAAGACCGTTCGCGATGAACTGCTGATGGTCTCGATGTTCTCTGATCAGAAGATTGTCCTGGTCGAGGATGCAGACGATTTCATTACGAACTTCCGTGCTCAGCTGGAGAACTACGCCGAGAAACCGAGTAAGCGTTCGGTGCTGGTGCTCGATGTAAAGACATGGCGTAAGAACACCCGACTGGCGAAGAAAGTCGATGCTGACGGATTGGAAATCGAATGTTCCGATCTGACCGGGGCTCGACTTGAGAAATGGTTGGTCACCCAGGCGAAAGAGGTCTATCAGAAGCAACTCACTCATTCAGCTGCTGCGTTGCTGCCGACGCTTGTCGGAAATGGGTTGGGATTGCTCGATCAGGAACTCGGCAAACTGACTTCGTACGTCGGCGATCGAGAAAATATCGACGAAGATGATGTTCGCAAACTTGTCGGTGGCTGGAAGGCGGAAACAACTTGGTCAATGGTCGACGCCATTCGTGACGGGAACGTTGATGCAGCAGTGACATGCTTGAGCAAGTTACTGTATGCAGGTGAACCCGGGCCAAAAATTCTTGGCGGGTTGAACTTCGTCTTTCGAAAGGTTGCGATCGCGACAGAGAAGTCACGGCAAGGGGGAACCCTCACGCAAGCGTTACGTGATGCTGGAGTGTTCCCGAAGGATATTCCGCTCTACGAAAAATACCTGCGTCGGATTCGTCGTCAACGTGCTGAAGCGATCCTTGAGACGCTTGCAAAGGCGGATTACGGCTTAAAAGGTGGCAGTCGATTGCCAGAGCAGGTGCAGCTAGAGCAACTTGTTCTCTGGTTGTCAGGTGTTCCAATTGAGATTGAACACGCCCGCCTGTAGTCGAGTGTGTGGGGGAGCTACTGCGGTTCAGGGCTGCAGTGGTTCAGCGACTCGGTACGCTTGGAATTGAAGCATGGCAGGAATGTTGCCGTAGCTCATTTTCAACTGTGGTCCCCAGCGTGCGATTTCCTTCTGCCAGCTCGCGTCGAGGCTCTCCCAGGGACGCAACACTTCCTGGTCAGGTAACGCAATCGGAATCAAGATTCCGGCATCCACCAACTGCTGCATGCGTTCTGGAGACACGAAATCTGTGAACCGATACGTGGTTCGGTATCGTAGAATTTCATTCCAGTTCACGAAGACGTTCGTAATCTTCTCCTCTCGAAACTTGGCGAGAATTTCTTCTTTGTTGCGGAGCTTCCAACCACCTGCTCCATCAGGCACGGAAGTCCATTCTTCAAGAAGATTCTTGTCGAAGACGGTGCAGTAAGCGTATGGAAATCTCGCGTCGAAGATTTCGGCTTCCCCGACAAACAGCACCTTGGAATCCGTTGGCAGATTCATGTTTTCAATGATCGCAATGGATCGTGTCAGAGTTTGTTCTCTGGCCACTTTGTAGTCCATCAGGTAGCCGTTGAACCCGCACTTTGCAGTGGTGATAAATGCAAAGTTGTACACGACGGCCCCGACGACCAATGAAACGACGACGATCGTGCTAAGCAGGCTCGCAGGATCTCTCTGAACAACAGGAACTTGTTTCTGATGCTTCTTCTTTGGAGCCTGAACTGCAGGCGTGGCTATGACTCTGAGCTTCAGCACTCCGACTAGCCCGCAACCTGCGAGGGCTGCCATCACCGAGTTCATCGGCACCCAGAATCGGTCGATGCGATGCGTGAACAGATACCACATTGCGAACAACAGGAAGGCATATCCGGCGGTCTCCAAGATCCCCCGTTTCCTCTGGAACAGGAGTGCGAGGGGAGCGAGTCCGAACAGAAGTGGTGACTGCCAGTCGTTCTCAAATAGCACTCCACGAACATCACTCCATCCCGGTTTGAACAGAAGGGAAGGGTGGGCGTCTTTCCATTTGGCTTGCAACTCGGCGTTCCAGTCTGCTCCGCCGAAGACAGAATACAGCAACGGGTAAACAGGGTTTCCGGTTTCGACTAGATTCTTCAACATCCAAGGACCGAATGTGATGAGCACCCCTAAAGTGTAGAGTGTGCACATCCACAAGGTGGAGCGGATGCGTTCAGCTGATGGCTTCAATGAACCGAGTTCCGTGAAGAGGACGGCCAACCCGAACGGGATCGCCACTAAGATCATCCCAGGATACTTCGTCGAGACAGCGCTGCCTGCCAGCAGACCAATCGCAAGGCATCCCCAATGTGACCAATCGTTAGCTCTAGCAGCGTCGCCTGCTGACTTGCGATGTTCTCGCCAGATGAAGAAGGCAAGCAACGTCAGGATCACGTATCCGCACAGTGCCCCTTCAGTGTATGCGATGATCGAGATTCGGTAGGTCCAAGGGACTGTCAGATAGATCAGTGCGGAGAGCCAACCTGCTGCTTCACCTGATAGACGCTTTGCGACCCCGTAGACGCCCAAGGCAGTCGTGGGAGCGAAGGCCATTAACACTGCCTGACCGACAAGTGCGCCCTGTTCCCAATCGCCATAAAGCACCATACCGACGAGAAGAAGCATCTCAGTCAGAAAGGGAAAGCTGGTGTAGACGTTGTGGGGAAGGAAGTGGACCGATCCTGTGAGGAAATATTCCTTCGGTCCGCCGAGGTGGTATTCCTTCACGTCGAAGTCCGTCGGTGGAAGCAATGATCCGAGAAGCATGCACCAGAGAAACGGAACTGCAACGATGAGGCAAACCCACATCAGAGGTGATGACCGAAATTGATGTTCAGTCGCGACCGGCCTCATTTGCTTTCGGTGCTGATATTCGAGCCAGCATTCTGCAATGTTAATCAACAGAAAGATGGCAACGAACAGCGGACGTGATAACAGCCCGGCCCCTCCTAGCGTGAGTGTCAGCAACGACGTCGCGGATAACCCGACTCCACCTGCGATGGCGATCTGACTCAGTTTGTCGATGCCAGTGGTGAGCTTGAGCCCACGCAGGATCAGATTTCCCAGAGAGAAAGATGACCCGACAATGAACGCGGCGAGAACGGCTGGCCAGAATCGCTGCGGCAGGTACTGGAGACCTGATGTCGTGGAAGCAGGATCTCCGGCCAGGCTGGCATAGATCTCCGGCAGCATAAACACGACGTCAGATCGATACAGCGATCCTTGTGCATTCGACGAATTCGGAAGTCGAGACGTGAAGAACAGGAACCAATAAACCGCCAGCCAGAGGATGACCAGAATAGGAGCCCAGCGTGTTAAAGGGGACTCCCGTTCGTTCTGTGATCCCGTTTGCATCGGTCTGCTTCTGGCTGGAATCAGTTTGTCAGCTTAGAGCACCTTGCGAAATCATTTCCACGCTTCCGCCACGCGGCGAGTTGTGTTTCATCAATCGAAACGGCCGCTGCGCGGGCACTCGGTAGAGCAAACTGCTCTAGCCGTGGTCGTGCCCGTGA
>JBEBTF010000045.1:0-24075 GCA_040393865.1 Planctomicrobium piriforme
AAAATACCAAGCAGCCCCAGAGCGATGTACCACCAGGGCTTCCCGCCCCAGATAGAACCTGACGGCGTTGCCCCGGGGATGATGTAGTCACCGCACACCGGGCAACAATCGGTATCTTCGTACACTTCCGCCCCGCAGCTTGGGCAGGTGGCTGTCCCTGATTCATCTGAATCGTCCGGATAATCGTCGTCGACATCATCCTCCCAGTCGTCACTGCTGTCGTAGTCGTATTTGTTCATGTTCCGTGAGCTTCACTGGGACAGGGATTATTCACCGAAACTATCTCGATCGGTCAAAGGATTCCAGTCGCGTACGAATTCGATGTAAACGCTGACCAAACAAAGAATTGTTGAGAGGCAACCGGCATTTTGCAGCGACGATACCAGGGCATGTGGGGATTTTTTCGAAATTCCTGTACGAAACCCAGCCTTCGATGCCACTAAACAAGTGGCATTACTGTGTGCAGGAGCAATTCAATGCGGCTGACCCTACGAACCATTCTGGCTTATCTCGACGATGTTCTCCCTCCCGTTCAGGCTCGCGAAATCGGCGAGAAGATTTCGGAAGGAAAAGAAGCATCCGCTCTGGTGGCAAGGATTCGGGATGTTTTACGTCGCCGACGCATTGGAGCCCCCGAAATTGCCGGTCCAGGTTCTGGCCCTGACCCGAACGTGGTTTCTGAATACCTGGAGAATCTGCTCCCGCCAAATCAGGTTGTAGAACTGGAACGACTGTGTCAGGCATCCGATGTGCATCTCGCTGAAGTCGCAGCGTGCCACAAGGTGCTGACCATGGTTCTGGGTCAACCGATCGATGCTCCAGACGATCTCCGCGAACGGATGTATTTGCTGGGATCAGATCAGGCTGCTCAGACGACCAAAGAATCGACTCTGCCGCAGCCAATGACAGAAGGAATGGGCAAGCCTTCAGCGTCTCCATTTGCATCTGGGCTACCCGACTACCTGCAACAGAAGCCATTCCTGCAACGCTTCAAAATCCCGATCATTGTTGTGGCTGTTTTCGCTGGCTGGTTAGTTCTGATTGCGAACGATTCTTCCCTTTGGAATAAACGTGAGAATGTCCCGTCCCTGGCCGACACATCCGCAGAGACAGGCAAAGACGGCGCGGTGATAAACGGACCGAAAGAAGGCACCGCAGTTGCTCCTGCTCAGAACACAGGGGCGAATGCACCAATCGTAATCGGCAGTCATCCGATCACACCGCCGGTTCCAGCAGGAACTCCGCCTGCCGTAGAAGCCCCAAAGCCGACTGCCGGTCAGGCCCCGCTGAATGACGTCGCAATGCCTGCCACTGCCCCGCCCGCCCAACCTGAGCCGACGGCACCTGTGAATCCACAAGTCGCAATGCCAATGCCGATGCCGGGTGAAGCTCCGATGGCAGTGCCTGTCGTTCCAGTCCTCCCGCAAACCCTGCCTGAACTGGACATGGTTTACCTGAGTGGCGATTCCGTTGTGTTAGAAGCCAATGCCGCTCGACCAGGATGGCACCTCGCATCTGATCAACTCGAAATTGAAGTCGGCCAGGAAATTGCATCACCCGTTCCATTCCGAAACGCGTACCGCATTGGCGACACGCTTCAGATGACCATGCAGCCGGGAACTCGTATTCAACGAATGATGCGAACCAACGGAACGGACGTCGGGATTTTACTGAGAAAAGGACAACTGAATTTCTACCATCCGGCAGAAGCACAGAATCCGGCTGGAGTGCGATTGAGAGTCCTTGGCCGCGATTGGGTGATTTCAGCCCTACAGCCGGGAACCCGATTTGGCGTCGAACTCGTTCCACCAACTCCGAATGGTTTGCCTGCGGAGATGCATGGCATGTCGATCGGAGGCGGCATTGTTGTCGCCGAAGGTCGCGTTTCCGTCGTCACTGCAGGTCAGCCGGTCATGGAACTGACGCCAGAAAGTGGCTATGCACGCTGGCCGACAGAAGGATCTGGTCTGGTAACACGAGTTGACCTGACGATCCCGGATTGGGCTCTGCCAGATGCCCCGATCATGACACCTTCAGCACGCCAGTTGTCCAAACATTTCCAGAAGGAATTTGCAATTGGACAACCGATTCTGGACAGCATCGGACCGATCACCAAAGATCGCCGCGCCGGAATCTCGGATCTCGCAGTCAAAACAATGGCCCTCATCGGGGAATGGCAAGCCCTGGTCCCTGCCCTGAAAAGTGATCATCAGGAGTCGCGTCTCTCGGCAATCGAAGGCTTACGACAATGGCTCGCGGTGAATCCCGGTCAGGAAGAAGCCTTAAAAGCCGAAGTTGCAAAAACATTCGCAACAGAAAAAGTTGCTCCCATCATCCGACTGCTCTGGGGCTTCAACGTGGAAGATGCCGGAAACCCTGAACAGTCGAAGCAACTGATCGAGTGGTTGAAGGACGATGAGATCGCGGTCAGAGAATTGGCATTCTTTTATGTGTCGAAACTGACAGCAAGAACCCATGACTACCTGCCGATGGCCCCACAAGCAGAAAGAAAATCTGCTGTACAGCGGTGGGAAGAGTATCTAAAACGCAACAATGGAACGCTTGTTGCAAACTGACTTCTACCAGATCGAACGTGCGCCGCGTAATTTGGTAAAAGTGGGTCTTATGCGCCGAATTTTCCGAGCACTTTTTGAGTCTTATTCTACCTTATTCCCTGAACGGACTCGGCAAGTGCGAGAGTTTTTGCCTCGAACCTTTCGGAATAGTCAGTAAATCCTGCAAATTGAATGTAACAAGCGCATCGGGAGCATCGGGTTGTACCCGCCGCACTCCGGCGATTACTGCCGATAAAAGGCAGCGTGATGTAAATCAAATCCTGTTTGGGACCGATTTGATTTCTACGCCTGCTCATCAGGATGCATGATGCAAGCGGCTTAGGCCGCCTGGGAAAAAGTAACGAGCAGCGTCTGGCGGACAATGGCTTCAGGGATTGGAGCAGATGTGTCTAATTCCAGTCATTGACAATCGACGTAGATTTAGCCATGAGACGCACCGTCAATTTCCTTTTTAGACTTCTTGCCTGCTCGTTGATCGCACTCCCGGTCTCCGCAGACGAGACAGTCCCGCTGTTCATTCCTGAACCAGCAGCCAGCGCCACAACGGCCGATTCTCAAGCAATTCCGGCATCGCGTCCAATTCCATTTCTGGAAAACACGACACAGATTGCGTCACTGCCAATTCCGGAAGTTGACACCCTCGACCAGTATCCGACAGTTCCAGCCCAGACCTGTCAGGGTGGTTACTGGATCGTCAGTAGCCGAGGTTCAGTTCAAAGCATTCACGAGGCCTGCCGCGGTCCATGGGGCCTGAATGTCTACCAGCGTCTGCCATCCGGTCAACTGGTTGGCAGTAACATCTCGTCCATGCGAGCCTCGCTGGATCCAAACCTCCCTGTCTGCATCTTTTCACATGGAAGTTTTGTGACCTGGGAGAGCCAGTGCCGTCAGGCTCATGCACTCTACCAGCGGATGTCTGCATGTTATGGCAAGCATCTGCAGATGGTGTTCTTCACATGGCCAAGCGACGGGCCAAAGACTTATATCCCCTCAATTGACGTTGCTGTTCGGGCACGCCGAGCAGACTTCAATGGATTCCACTTCGCTTACCTGATCTCTCAGGTTCCCGAAAGCTGCCCAGTCACGCTCATGGGACACAGTCACGGAGTTGCCATCGTTCTGTCGGCATTACACCTTGCAGGCGGTGGAGCGATTGAAGGGCACTACTTCCCATATTCCATGGGTGCCAACCGACGTTACCGTGCAGTTCTGGCAGCGGGAGCAATTGACCATAACTGGCTCAACCCAGGTCAGCGTTACGGTTGTGCTTTGAATCGGTTGGAATGCCTGTTGAACCTGCGAAACCGGCACGACCTCGCATTGGCGTTCTATCCGCTCTCCCGTCCGTTTGCCGTCCGAGCGCTGGCTCGCTCCGGGTTCACCAACCGAGACTATGAGCAAGTGGGCTACAACGCCGGAAAAATTCGCGAAGTAGACGTCACCGCCTACTTGGGTGTCAGCCATCAATGGCCAGATTATTTCCAGCAAACTGCAATCGTTGGAACAATCGTCCCTTACCTGAATTTCTAGACCGCATCGGTCTCGCGCCTGCCAAAACATAAAGCGACTGGATTCCATCATCGCGAATCCAGTCGCTTTTTTGTTGAGAGATTCAGGAAATCAATTTGGGCAACCCCACCCTCGGGCAGTAGGCCAGCAAAGGACATTCAGTGCACTTGGGGCGTCTGGCAATACAGATCTTTCGCCCGTGATGAATAATGCGGTGTGAGTAGTCGATCCACGCGTCCCTGGGAAGAAGTTTCATCAAGTCGCGTTCGATGACTTCGACATTCGAACTTTTTGTCAGCCCGAGAAGTGTGCTGATTCGCCGAACATGGGTATCAACCACAACTCCCTTGGCAATTCCGAATGCCACCCCTAAGACGACATTCGCCGTCTTTCTGCCGACACCGGGTAACGCAACAAGTGCTTCGATTGTCTGAGGAACGACGCCGTTATGGCGATCGACAAGTGCATGAGCCAACCCGGACAAACTTCGAGCTTTGGCACGAAAGAACCCCGTGCTCTGAATCAGTTTTTCAATGTCTTCCAGCGGTGCCTGTTTAAGTGCTTCGGGAGTCGGATAGGCCTCAAACAATGCCGGTGTGACCATGTTCACACGCTGGTCCGTGCACTGTGCAGACAGAATTGTCGCCACGACAAGTTCAAACGGGTTCTTGTGAACCAGAGCACATTCAGCAACCGGATAACTGACTTCCAGTTGCTTCAGAATTTTCTGAGCGCGAAGCTTTCGCTCTCCAACTGACTCGGCCATCGAAGAGCGACCACACCTTAATGATAAGACTGCCTGAAACAGGCGGGGATACGTGCGTCAGAAACAGAGACTTACACGACTCGCTGTTAAAGAAGATTCAGCTTCTTCGGGCGAGTGACAGGGGGACGGCAACATGCGTCGCACAGCCCATAGACTTCGGTTCTGTGCCCATCAATACGGAAGCCGTGCTCGCGACTGACGTGTTCCAGAATCTTGGAGATTTCTTCGTTATGGAACTCAATCAAAGAGCCACAACGATTACAGATCAAATGGTCGTGTTGCGGGTAGCCATAATCGTGCTCATACAGATCACGGTCATCCTGACGAGCGATTTTTCGAATCAATCCAGCTTCTTCGAGATGCTTGAGAGAGCGATAAATCGTCGAACGGCTCACCCGCTTCCGGTCGTTTCTTCGTGTCAGCCGCTGAATCAACTGTTCGGCGTCGAAGTGCTCGTGGGATGCGAAGACTTCGTCCACAATGATCGCCCGCTCCGGCGTCATTCTTAGACTTTTTGTTGCCAGAAACTCACGGTATTTCTCCGCAGGCGCCACGGCAACTCGAATCGTCTCCAGATCCAACTCCGACACAACACAGCCTTTCGAGAAACAACGGCCAATCCGCAGAAACTCCTCACACGGAGTCATCAGTCAGCGAAAACACCGAGCATTCGTTCAATTGCCGCATCCAGTTTTTCAGGAGTCTCGTAGGTTCCGGCCTCAATTTCACGCTTGATGCGTGCGAGACGTTCAGCCCGAGTTTCGACAGGCGTCGCCCCCTGAGCCGCCTCGTCAGAGGTGGCTGGAGAAGTTGGCAATGATTTCCGGGATCGTTTCATAACTGCCTCGGAAGGCAGGGAACCGCCGTCGTTGCCCTGCACAGGACCAATCATCAACGGCAGAATCTGCCGGTTATTGTAGTCCATTCCCCCCGCAAGAGACAATCCGGGTTTGTGTGAGTTGAAATGAATTGCACAGCGGTTTGAAAAGCTTGGTCGCATGGAATTTCTCCGGCGACCGTCCTGGTGCTTTATTTACACGCAATTCAATTGCGTGGCATCCTGCAGTGAAAAGTTGAGTGATTCCGCCTTTGAATCACTGTTTTTGTAGAATTTATTATCGGCACCGCTCGTGCGATAACTCCACAAAATCGACGGTTGTTCACTGAAATTGTTTCGAGTAGAGCCAGATTCTCGCCCACCAGTTTTCTGATAGCACGCTAATCCCCCGTCAACACAAAGACCACTACCCATTTTGAAATAGGAAGTTACGACGGAACGTAGTGATGCAAGGCGTGAAACGCAGGCCACAAAAGTTGAATTCCGGCAGCTTAAAAGCAGGCAACCGACTTTTGCGGGATGGCAACAACGGGGGGAACGTCCAGATATGAGAGGGGCGCAGCGAGTTTTACGTAAGATCGTCGTCTGACTGTCCCGTGAGCGTCTCAACAGCCTTACCAAGCTCATCTTCCAACGATTTAAGGTGCTGTCCCCAGACGTCCATCCAAAGGGATTCGTCACTGGCCGGCGCATCAACAGGCGGCTCGCGCGTTCCCGCCCCAACCGACACTAATGATTCCCCGACCCTGCTGGATGCCCCTTCCACCCAGTCAATGTAATGAGCGGTCACCAACTGGGGAGCCAAAATCACTGCAACCTGAACATTTTTCACAGGTTGGAGATTATCAACAGATTTACAGGAGGAAGGTGTGAAAACAGAGAATGATGGAGTCAAAACACAGAGCCCCAGCAGAATCGCCACGCCACAAATGGAGGCAACTGCCCCACGGCCAAAAGCCTGACGGGATTCCTGAGCTTTTCCTTTGGCAACCGACTGATCCTGCAGTTGCGCAATGACCTGACTAGTGAAATCCACCTGAGGAGTCGTCGAACGGAACTCAGAAAGCACTTGATTCAAAAAAACATAGTCATTCCAGGCAGCCTGACATGACGCTTCAGTACAGACACACCCGTGCGAACGGGCCGCCGTACCGAGAACAGCCCGCCCCTCGATCGCTTTTTCAAGTTCCAGTTGAAATTCACGACAATTCATTTTACGAATCAATTGCTTCTGAATTTGGGGCCAGTCCACGCTCCCTGAGATGCTGCGCCATCAGCTTTCGACTGCGATGCAGCCAAGTCTTAATTGTCCCTTCAGGAGCGTCCATAATTGCAGCAATTTCAGAAATCCCCAGTTCTTGTTCATAAAACAGGACAAAGCACATTCGCTGATGTTCCTGAAGCACACTCAACGCCAACCGCAACTCTTCTGCCAAACCAACGTGGTCAGCCAGAGGAGCCTTCACAACGTCATCAAATTCGCCGGAAACAGGATGTTTCGCCCGTTTCGATAATGCTGTCCGACAACGGTTTGCAGCGATCTTCATCACCCACGGAGTCAGAGGCTGCGACGAATCCCAGGACTCCAGATATCTCAACGCCCTGACCAAGGTTTCCTGTGCGACATCCTCAGCATCTTCCCGGTGCCCCAACATTTTGAAGCACAAGGCAAAAACTTGCTGCTGATAAAGCTGCACAAATTCGCGCATGGCTTCGCCATCTCCCTTGAGACAGCGACCAGCCAGAGATAAATGCTCCTCGGCCAAATAGATGTACCCCGGAGTCACTAGCAGAATTACCGATAACGGCTCGAAAAGGTTTCGAGATAATCAAAGAAATTACCTCTCCGAGTGACAACGCTCCACATAAACAAATCTAATTACGAAAATTTCGCATCAAAACACGACACCACCAAGAAGACTCCGCCCCGGACGTAGAAAACACAACCACAGCCAATTAAGACACTTGAGGCTGTTGCTGAGTCACACAGTGGATCGCACCCAGCCCCCAGACAAGATCCGTGCAATCAATTCCAACAACCTGACGGTCTGGAAAAAGCCCCTGAAGGACCGCAATTGCCTTCTCGTCGCGACCGCACCGATAGGTCGGAACCAAGACCTTTGTATTGATAATTAGAAAATTTGCGTAACTTGCTGGCAACTGAGAATCTTCGTAGTAAACCGGCTCAGGCATCGGCAAAGGAACAACATCAAAGGGCCGCCCGTCTGTGTCGGTCATCGTCTTCAACAGCTCCAGATTCTCCTGAAGCGGATGATAATTCTCACTCGACCGATCCTCTTCAATCGCTGTGACAATCGTTCGTGGCCCAACAAATCGAGTAATGTCGTCGATGTGCCCATCCGTATCGTCACCGACAATCCCATCGCCAAGCCATAGAACTTTGCTCACCCCCAGAAACGCCTTAAGCCGTTCTTCAATATCTGCTTGAGACAAATGAGGATTTCGATTCTTATTGAGCAGACACGATGTCGTCGTCAACAAGACACCAGCACCGTTGACATCAATCGAACCTCCCTCAAGGATCATCCCGCCATTAAAGATCGGTTCCCCAAACTCAGCAGCAATCCGGCCGGGCACAGCATTGTCGAGATCATACGGGGGATACTTATCACCCCATGCGTTATATCCCCATTTCGTCAACGCCCTCTCACGCTTTCCATTCACGTCCCGTACGACATAAATCGGCCCATGATCACGAACCCAGGCGTCATTCGTAGGGTTAAAGTGAAAAGTGACTCGCCCCAAATTGGCGCCACACCCCACGAGAACATCACGCGCTTGCGCGGCCATTGTCTGATTGGCGACATTGATCCGAACATATTGAGAATCGGCAATATGCCTGGCGATTTCGCCAAACACTTGAGGAACCGGCTCAAACTTTCCAGGCCATGACTCCAGCTTGTGTGGCCAAGAGAGCCAGACTGCTTCCTGAGGTTCCCATTCGGCAGGCATACGGTAACCAAGGGAGGCTGGAACAGAATTTTCAAACATCGTTATCAAACCCAAAACCGGAAATCGACTCGATTCAAACTAGCCGAACGGCCACGAGTGCGATCATACCCCTTACGACCGAGAAACTAAACAACACCGATTCAGCGCCAAAGCCGCGAGCGAAAAGGCCCCACAACAGTTGAACTCCACACGACATTCCCTTCCGATTGTTGCAATTTTACCAAAAACGCAGAAAATCCCATCAAAACCAGCCGGTCTGTAAAAATTCCATTTCCGTAACTTGTTTCCTCAACACTTCGTCGCTTATACTCTCCCGCTTCCAAAATCGAAACTGGCTCGGGTTGCAATTTGCCCCGAGGAATCACCATTTTGACCTTGTTCGGAAGTCGTGCAGCATTCCCTGACGACTCATGGTCGCAAGACCCGATCAAGGCCGTAGAGTGTATCAATACGCGGAGTGCGAGGAACATGAAGGTTCGTTCGAGCGTAAAACGAGTTTGCGAGCACTGTAAAACAGTGCGCCGCAAAGGCCGTAACTACGTCATTTGCTCAGCAAATCCCCGTCATAAACAGCGTCAAGGATAGGAAGCAGGAACTATGCCTCGTGTACTCGGGGTCGATATCCCCAACGATAAGCCGACTCGCATCTCTCTGACATACCTGTTGGGCGTTGGCGATGTTCGTTCAATCGAAATCTGCCGTATTTTGGGTCTGGACCCACAGCGTCGCGCTCGTGAACTGAGCGACGATGACATTCAGCGCATCAACGCTCTTCTCGACAGCAAGTATGTCGTTGAAGGTCAGTTGCGTCGCCAGACCGGCGAAAACATTGCCCGCCTGAAATCCATTCAGTGCTATCGTGGTATTCGTCACCGTCGAGGCCTGCCTGTTCGTGGCCAGAACACCCAGTCGAATGCACGTACCCGTAAGGGTGTGAAGAAGACAGTGGCAGGGAAGAAGGGCGTGAAGGACATGCGTCACTAAAAGTGACCGTTCCTTGTTGCGTGTGCCATTTGTCAGTTGCTGTATGATCACCAGTCGGATTCAACTTTCGTCTGGTGGTCTTCTGGCACAAAGAGTTGCATATTTGGCTTGGCGTTTTGTTGGGTAATATTTGGGCCGTCGTACAAACACGCGGTCATTAAAAATAAAGTGCATCCGAAGGGGTTCGTTTGTGGCAAAGGTGAAGCAGAAAAAGCGAGTCCGTCGTAACGTGACTCGCGGTGTCGCCCATATTAAGGCAACCTTCAACAACACCACCGTGTCAATTGCTGACACCAACGGTGAAGTGCTGTGCTGGGCCTCGGCTGGAACAGTCGGCTTCAAAGGTTCACGTAAGAGCACACCATTCGCTGCTCAGCGTGCTGCTGAGACCTGTGCCGACCGAGCTCGTAAGTTCGGAATCCGTGAACTCGAAATCCGAGTCAAGGGGCCAGGTTCAGGACGCGAAAGCGCCATTACCGGTCTGCAGGTCGGTGGAATCTCTGTGAAGTCAATCGAAGACGTCACACCACTGCCACACAACGGTTGCCGCCCACGTAAACGCCGCCGCGTCTAATTGCTGTTTGCACCTGTGTGTTTCGCATCTTGGTCAGTGACTAGGCGAAACACACATTTCGCATTATCAGCCTGCTGTTTGGTATAAGCACCACAAGTGTGTCGATGCCGAGCAGCGAATTTGTGTGAAACAACGGGTTTGTGGTCCGCGGAAAGGGGTTAGCAACCTCGCCCGTAACCGTTGGACGTCATAAGCAGGTTGCAAATTGTTTATCGGAGTAGAGATCAATGAGAATTCGCTGGCGAAATCTCGAACTGCCAAGTCGCGTTGTCCCGAATCTGGAAACAATGACCTCCACTTACGGAGTGTTCGTTGCAGAACCATTTGAACGTGGATTCGGACATACGATTGCAAACAGCTTGCGTCGTATTCTGCTGTCAAGCCTCGAAGGAAGTGCTGTGACCCGCGTGAAAATCGCCGGGGTCCAGCATGAATTCACAACGATTCCAGGCGTCGTCGAAGACATCACAGACATCTGTCTGAACCTGAAGTCGCTGGTTGTCAAAAACTACAGCAGCACAGCAAAGACACTGCGAATCGAGCGTCATCAGCGCGGTGTTGTCACTGGTGCCGACGTCATCACTGACGATCAGGTCGAAGTCATTAACAAAGATCTGATCATCGCCACGATGACAGATGATGTTCCACTGAGCATGGAACTGACAGTAGAAAACGGTCGCGGGTACATTCCTGCAACCGAAGCATACGAGAAGAGCCCAGAACTCGGGACCATCCCACTCGATGCTGCGTTTTCTCCAGTCACACGTGTTCGATATAAAGTCGAAGACACACGCGTTGGTCAACGCACCAACTACGACAAGTTGACATTGGAAATCTGGACCGATGGAACTGTAAAACCAGACATGGCTCTGGTCGAAGCATCCAAGATCCTGCGCAAACACCTGAATCCATTCATCAACTATCAGGAACCTGGTCCGGAACTTCCACCAGAAGCAAGCCTGAAGGGAATGCTGGAAGCAACAGGTTATTCTCCAATCGATTTGGAGCTGGAAGATAAGCTCAACCAGAGCCTGGCGGAACTGAACCTTTCCGTCCGTGCGACAAATTGCCTGGAGTCAGAAGGAATCACGAGCGTTCGCGACCTTGTTGGACGATCAGAAGATCAGCTTCTGACGGTTCGCAACTTCGGCGAAACAACACTGTTCGAAGTTCGTGAGCGACTCGCCGAGATCGGTTTGCGTCTTGGCATGCGAGTTCCTGATCGCTTGAAGAAACCATCTCGCTAGAGCTTGAAACCTCTGGAGAGAAGCGAGCGGATTTACAGGAACTTTCAGACTACTGAGACTGTCCGCACGCATCCTTGAGCAAACAGCTCTGTTATTGTGATGCTCCTGCCGAACCACTTGGAAGTGACTACGCAGGCCGAACTACACGATCGCAAATACATCGAACGACGGTAACGTCTTCGCAAAGAATTGGATGATGAGTCATGCGACACCGCGTCAAGGGCCGTACACTCGGCCGTAATGCCAGCCACCGCAAAGCCATGTTCAAGAACATGGCAGCAAGCCTGATCAAAACTGTCCGTAACGACAGCGACGAAGTCGGCACACCTAAAGTCTCAGGTCGTATTGTGACAACCGTTCCTAAGGCCAAGGAACTGCGTCCATTCATCGAAAAGCTGATCACACTGGCAAAGAAAGCTCTTCCACACGAGGCTGCTGCTGCACAGTTCGCAACAACAGCTGAACGTGGAACAGACGAGTACAAGAAGTGGCGTGAGTCAGAAGCCTGGGGCAAATGGGTTAAAGCCAAAGCACCAGCAGTTGACGCTCGCCGTCGTGCATTCGCTGCATTGCGTGACAAAGAAGCCGTGACCATCCTGTTTGCAGATCTGGCTCCACGATTTGCTGAACGCAATGGCGGTTACACTCGTATCCTGCGACTGGCCAAGCCACGTCTCGGTGACGCCGGTGAACGTGCTCTGATCGAGTTCGTTGGTGAACGAGATCGCACCAAAGCACGCCGTCAGGCTCCAGTTGTTGTCGAAGAGACAACCGAAGCATAAGTCGCTCTGTTAAGCGATTCTGAACTCCCATCAAGGGCTGCGGTACACTGAACCGCAGCCCTTGATCTTTTTAAGGATCAGTTTGCGTTCCAAGTTCTGCGATTATTGGGGCCTATAATGGTTTTGCTTTTCAGATGAAATCCTCTATCAATGGTTTCTGTACGGTTCCACATCAGGATTCCATTTGCATCGATGAAAGCAACTCCGAAGACTGATTGGTTCCCGTGCGCTCAGATTCGGCCGAGCCCGTGCAGAATTGGCCGATTTCTGTGGAAAATTCGAATTGCTTCATGGTAACCTGCAGAAGTTCGGTGTCTTTGAGGAGACACTGAAACAGCGGCTTATACATGTAAGTTAAAGCCTGCAAATCTCGGTTGGAATCGAGTCAGTTTCCGTAGTTGGGACTGGGAGAAAGGAGTCGCAGGTGAAGATCCATCAATGTTGGGATGAGGCAGACGATTCTTTGGCAGCTGGCCCATTCGATTTTACGCAAGCGATTTCTAATCTCTGTCATGACATTACAGAGAGACATGAGGCGTTTGCTCATATCGACATGTCGCGAGTCGCTGTCTGTTTCTCTCAAACACGGTCGCGAGTCCTGCATGGGTTGCAGGCAAAGCTGACCCCAATGCGATTCGAGGGTGGTTCTCTCGAATGCCGTCGCCGTGGGCGTAAATGGACCGTACAAAGGTTGTACATGGGGAAGCGTGAGATGTATTACATCCTCACGTTCTATCTTCCTCGATTCCTTGATCAGTCATTCTCTGAAAAATTCATCACGATTCTCCACGAGCTGTATCACATCAGCCCGAACTTTGATGGAGACATTCGTCGATTCGGTGGTCGCTATCACGTCCATTCGGCAAGTCAGCAAGACTACGACGGGCAGATGGAAGTCTTCGCCAGAGAATACCTTTCGAGCCGACCATCTGAGGGTCTCTATGACTTCCTGCGACAGGATTTCAAGTCACTGTTCAAGCAACATGGCGGCGTGATCGGCTTACAAGTCCCGATCCCGAAATTGATCCCACTTGATCAACTCAAGTCGGCATAGGCAAATTCAATCTGCCATACCGCCACAACAGGTTGGCAAACACACACTCTCTAATCTATTCCCATCCGATCGCGTAACGGCATTTCTCTTCGTGAAATGTCATTACGCGATTGCTGTTTACAGGTCAGCAGTGGCCGCTCTACCGATACCTTTCTCTCAGGTTTAGACCGTTCCGGTCTCTCCTATGGCCGCACAGCAGCCTTCCCGGTAGCAGAAAAGCTGAATCCCTCGCGCCAGATCCACCACACGCTTTCTTGAAATGCGATAGACTATGATGGTTCATTCGAGGATAAGTCACCCCAAAGAGTGTTACGAGGTCCCCTCGATGGGGATGTAAAGATTCTCGCAACCAGAGTTTGATTCTGACCTGATTCCATGACAGACGCACCAGAAGAAGTTTCCAATTCTGAATCGGAACAGGCTGACGCCAATTGGCAGTTATCTGTTGAGCGAATCACACTCCGAATCAGATGGTTCGGGTTGATCGTCGGTTACATCGTGGTGAACACCATTGCGGAACCTGACAATCGCCTCTATTTGAATGGAATGCTCACAGTCGGTTTCGGCTATGCCTTTCTGGACTGGCTCTGGCATCGTCGAGGCGAAGTCTTTCTCAGCAAGTTCCCGCTGTTCATTTCACTGATGGAAGCCATTTTCATTGGCTTGCTCTGCTACTTCGACAAAGGGATCGACAGCTTCTTTCGCTATTACTACTTCCTATCGCTGCTTGTGTGTGCAATCCGGTACTCCCCCATGGTGGCGTATTCGACATTTGCATTACATGCCACCAGTTTTTCGATGCTGGCTTTCTCGCTGAAGTCATCATCTGTTGATCATCTTGCAATGATGATCCTGATGATTGTCTTCATGGGATGGACAACCTGGGCGAGTATCGCGCTGACAACTCTGATTCGGCAATCGAGTGAAAAGCTTTCAGAGCTGAATCGGGACCTCGAACTCAGAATTGAGCGAAGAACGAAGGACCTTCAGCAATCACAAGCATTGCTCGTACAGCAGGAAAAGCAGGCTGCATTCGGGTTGCTGGCCGCCGGGATTGCTCACGAAGTCGGAAACCCCCTCGCGGCCATCAGTTCTCTGGTTCAGTTGATGAACCGGAAGGAACTTGATCCTCAAATGCACGAACGCTTAGGGTTGATTGACGAACAGCTGCTGCGAATTCAGCGAACGCTTCGTGAATTGATTGAGTTCTCTCGTCCGGGATTGCAACAGGTCACCCGATTTGATGTCCATGATGTCATCAATAATGCCCTTAATATTGCGAAGTACTACAAACGCAAAAAAGGGAAATTGATCAAAACAAAATTCGCTGACAACTTGCCGCAAATCTCAGCAGTGCGAGATCAGATCCTTCAGGTGTTTCTCAATCTCATTCTGAATGCACTTGATGCCACAGAAGAGGGAGAAGGCATCACGATTGAGACGATGTACACAGATCAATCCGTCATCATCCGCGTTACAGACAACGGACGAGGAATCATTGAGGCGGATCGCGCCAAACTGTTTGAGCCGTATTTCACCACGAAGTCGACTGGGACCGGCTTGGGGCTCTTTATCTCGAAGAACATTGTCGAACAAGCGAATGGAAAGATCGAACTGCTTGAGTCACAGCCGCGAGCAACGACATTTTCCGTGACGCTTCCGATTTAGGCGGTCCGGCGATCCTGTCTTTGCAGGCGACCAGCAATTCAATGGGGCGATAGCTTATCGCCATTCATCCTGAAAGATGCGGGAGACTTGAGCGTCCCGTTGTTCAGCAGTTTTCGAGGCTGCATTCCGATGCTCTCGAATTGCTTCCAGACCAGCGGCATATTGATCCCGATATTGAATCTTCATCGCCTGCATTGCCAGCTCTTCGGCCCGATCGTAATCCCGTCGATGATCTGCAACGATCGCCAGGTTGAAAAGCGCTGCGTGATTTCCGGGGTGCTTTTCCAATGCAGCCAATAACCGCTGTTCGGCCGCCTCCCAATTTCCAGCCTGTACGAGACTGACCCCTTCCTTTGTTTCACGTCGCCCACGGGTCAGTAAATCAGGGTAGGCAAGCTGGATTTCAGAAGTTGCTTCATGCGGAGCCAGAATCGAAACAATCTCAGTGAGACATTGCTGTGTCAGTTGTTCCAGAACTTCACTTTGACTTGGAATTCGCGTTCCCCGTTCAATAATGCCTTCGAATTGATGGCTCACTTCGCGAGAAGCTCGCACCTCACCAGAATCGACATCAACCAGACGGAACGAAACAGTGACACGTGCTTCCCGGACAGTAACGTCCCGCAGATCACTGAGCGGCCCGTCGACAAGAAAGTCTGAGACTGGAGCGGTATTCATACCGGGACGAAGCGGAGTCTTTCTCGCCTGTTTGTCTTCACAGCGATATTCAACTACTTCCCCCACCACGATTCCGTCAATTCCTCGGGACCGAGCCGTTCCCAGAAGGCTGTCTAACGAGGGGCGTTGAGAAGAATTCGTCTCTTCGTATGCAGCGAGTTTGAGTGTCGAATCGAACTCATCATCGGTCACGACGGCAAAGAGATCCGTCTTCCATAATTGACCAGAGAGCGACGAGGCAACCACTTCGCCATTCTCGCCAGAGAAGTCCATCACGGCGACACGCTGCAAATCCGAAACGTCCACACCTGCTGAGTTCTGAAACTTGACTACAGCCGTACGCACGCATCCGCTGGCAAGACAGACCAGAACGAGAAGCATGGATAGGACGGTTGGTGGCATTGGCAAAATTCGGATGGCCAAAACTCAATCGGCAAAACCTGCCGACTCAAAGGACCGTTATTCATCAATCAACTGTCACGTAAAGCGGACAACTTCTGGTCTGTCGACTAATATTGTGGCTTAGTCGAGCGCTGATTGAGATTTTTCAGTCTGGCCAATCCAAAAATCGGGACAACAACCCGGACTATTTCACAAACTTACCAGGTTGCCATGTCGCCCAACTGGAATCGCATCCTGCTTGGCATTC
Source organism: Planctomicrobium piriforme (assembly GCA_040393865.1). Classification (GTDB taxonomy): domain Bacteria; phylum Planctomycetota; class Planctomycetia; order Planctomycetales; family Planctomycetaceae; genus Planctomicrobium; species Planctomicrobium piriforme_A. Next base: position 16,299 of record JBEBTF010000045.1, read on the forward strand.
TTTCGCCACTCTTTATTTTGGCGGGAATTGCCGTCGGTGTGTTTGATTCGGATACAAACATCTGGTGCGGAAGCTTTATTCGCGCAGGCGTTCTAATGGGAGCCTTCTGGATCGGCATGCCGCGTAAAGGACGGGCGGCAGCGTGGGAAAAGATTTCCCCTTACTGGATTCTGGGGGCCGCGCTGGCAATGGTGGTGATTGGGCGAACAATCAGGTCTCCCCAACTCCTCCTCCCCGTCATCGGAGCGTTCTTCGTACTGACATGGTTATGGCCCATGCTCACTGGCCGGCGGAACTACTCATAGACCGATTCAGTCTATCAGAGCAGTTTGCTCTACCGAGTGCCCGCGCAGCGGCCGTTTTGGATTGATGAAACGCAACTCGCCGCATGGCGGAAGCATGGAAATGATTTCGCAAGTTGCTCCCAGTTTCAGCAATCCACATCTTCCCGACATTCACTGACAGACGCAGTGAATGATTCACACCAGAAGAATGTGTGAAATACGCACGACGCAATAAAGGTTCGCGAATGGCTTCAAAGCAAATTCTGAATTGATTGCAGGATATCAACAGGTTCAGCCATGCGACCTGGGCCAATGGCTCCACAACTGAGCCAGCCATCGGCAGGTCCGATGAAATGAAGCCCGTCTTCTTGAAGCTGTTTTACGTTTCGTTGAACCGCTGGTTTGACCCACATTTCATTATTCATTGCCGGTGCCAGCAAAACTGGACAAGTCACCGTCAACGTGAGCGTGGTCACCAGGTCGTCCGCCAATCCGTTGGCAATGCGTCCAAGAACATGTGCTGTCGCAGGGGCAATCACATAGAGATTTGCACGTCTGGCCAGCCCGATATGTTCGCCAAGGAAATGTTCTTTAGGCGAAAAGACTTCAGAATACACAGGGCGGTTCGTCAACGCCTGAAACGTTGTTTCCCCGATGAATTTGTGAGCAGACGCCGACATCACCACTGTGACACCGACGCCTTGCTGAACCAGTTTGCTGACGAGATCGGCGGTCTTATACGCAGCAACCCCGCCGCCCACGCCAACAAGGATTTCTGTGCCGGGTTTGAATGCCATCGACGAACTCTCCTGAACGAGCTGCAAACAAACCTCAAATCAGCCTTCGCAGAAGAAAGCTGAGTCCAACGCATCAGATAAGCGACACGAAATCGAGAACCGCTTCAGGTTGTTTTCGTCTCAGTTTCAATCTGCTGAATCTGATCACGAATCTTGGCCGCGGTCTCGTAAAGCTCGTCTTCAATCGCAGACTTCAATTCGCTGCGGAGTCGGACCAATTCAAACTGGCGGCGACTGGAATCAGAGACCCGTGGAGGGAACTTTCCGACGTGCTGAGTTTCACCATGAATGCTCTCCAACAACGGGAGCAGTTCACTGCGGAAAATCTCATAGTCCTTAGGGCATCCAAGACGTCCCTGGCTTCGGAACTCTTTGAACGTAATTCCACAATCGGGACACGTCTTCTGCGGAGCATCTGTCGCGACTTCCGGCTCATCGCCTTCAGGGGGCTCAGGCACAGTAGCAGCGCCGGAGTTTGCAAACTCTTCAGGAATACTGCCGACGTCGACGGTACTCAGATATTCTTGGGCGCAATTTTCGCACAGATGAAGCGAAAGAGCTTTCCCAGCCTTGAGTTCCGTGATGTGCAAGGTCGCCTGCTTCGTACAACGCAGACACTTTTTCATTTTGCGACCCTTATCCCTGCAATTTGAGCAGACTTAAAACATCTCACCCAGTATTTCACCTGGAGCAATTCTTTCATTCTAGGGCGGAGAGGGGTGGTGTCAAATTGCACACGTCCTCTTGTTCGCTGACCAGCCTGAAATGGTTTAGTTCCTGGCGGGGAGGTATGTTGTTCGCCCTTCCGCGAGCAGGTCCAGCAAATACGCCCCGTATGCGTTCTGAGCGAGCGGCTCGGCAATCTTGCGAAGCTGATCATCGTTGATGTAGCCGAGTTGCCAGACAATTTCTTCAGGAACGCAAATCTTCTGCCCTTGTCGACTCTCAATCGCTTCGACAAAACCAGACGCCTGCAGAAGCGCCGATGGGGTTCCGGTGTCGAGCCAGGCGTAACCGCGTCCCATCAGTTCCACTCGAAGTTTCTGACGATCCAGATAGGTCTGGTTCACCGTCGTAATCTCAAGTTCGCCGCGAGCCGATGGTTTCACTCCCTTTGCAATTTCAATCACATCGTTGTCATAGAAATATAACCCTGTCACTGCGAAACGTGACTTAGGCTGCTTCGGTTTCTCAACGATGTCGATCGGGCGTCCTTGCTTGTCGAACGAAATGACGCCGTATCTCTCTGGATCGCGCACCCGATAAGCAAAAACGGTGGCTCCATCACGGTGTTCCCGAGCCGAGGTCAACAGGTGCGGAAGGTCATGGCCATAGAAGATGTTATCTCCCAAAACGAGACAGACCTGATCGCGACCGATAAACGATTCTCCGATCAGAAACGCTTCCGCCAGACCTCGCGGACTTTCTTGTTCTGCATACTGGATGGAAATTCCGAGACTCGTTCCATCGCCCAGCAATCGCTGATACAGCGGAAGATCAACGGGAGTGCTGATCAAAAGAATGTTACGAATCCCCGCGAGCAGAAGAACGCTCAACGGGTAATACACCATTGGCTTGTCGTAGACCGGAAGCAGTTGTTTGCTGACAACGGCGGTCATCGGATGCAGTCGAGTCCCTGCCCCACCAGCCAGTATGATGCCTCTGGTTGCCTGCAAGGCCTTCTTCCCGTTGCTGTCCATTCAGTTCCACCAGAGTTGTGGGCGCCAAAGTTGTTCTTGCGTGAGAACGACACTCACGCAAGAACCGATCAGTGTTCCCCGGTCAGGCGTACCATCTCTACCGAATTATTTTTTGGCAACAATTCGATCAACGCCGACCCATTTTCTCAGCACTTCAGGCACAATGACGCTGCCATCGGACTGCTGGTAGTTCTCCAGAATTGCAATGATCGCTCGAGTACAGGCAACTGCAGTTCCGTTCAAAGTATGAACAAACTGTGTCCCTTTTCGGTCTGGCGATTTACTGCGAATCCCCAGTCGGCGAGCCTGATAATCGGTGCAGTTGGAAGCGGAAGTCACTTCCCCATATTCGCCATCGGTTCCGCGACCAGGCATCCACGCTTCGAGATCGAACTTACGATATGCCGGACCACCTAAATCGCCAGATGCAATGTTGAGTTTCCGGTAGGGAATGCCCAACCCCTGGAAGATCTGTTCTTCAATCTGCACGATCTCGGCATGCATCTGATCAGAAACCGCAACATTGCCAGCGGTAAACGCGAACATCTCCACTTTCGTGAACTGATGCACGCGATAGATCCCGCGGACAGCTTTCCCATGTCCACCGGCTTCGGTACGGAAGCAGTGTGAAATCCCGGCCATTTTGATTGGAAGATCAGACTCATTGACGATCTGATCTCTCATTGAGCCCCCCAGCGTAATCTCTGCTGTGGCGACCAGAGAAAGATCTGTTCCCTGCACGGAATAAATCTGGGTCTCATTCCCGCGCGGAGAGAACCCGATCCCTTCCAGAACTTCATCACGAGCCAGATCCGGCGTCGTGCAAAGTGTGAATCCGGCAGCGCGAACCATCTCAACCGCATACTGAACGAGTGCGAGTTCCAGCAGCACCGCTTCGTTCTTCAGGAAGTAGAACCCGGAACCGGCGACTTTGGCCCCTGCCTCGAAATCGATCAGGTCGAGTTTCTGAGCAATTTCCACGTGATCCAGCGGTTTGAAATCAAACTTGGGTTTCCGCCCCCATTCCAAAACCGCTACCGATTCAGCTTCGCCGCCAGTAGGTGCATCAGGGTGAGTCAGGTTAGGAATCTTGGACTGCTCGACACGCAATTCCGTTTCGACTTCACGCAAAGCCGATTCGTTCTGCGCAACCTCAACTTTCAGTGATTTCCCGCGTTCCACAAAAACGGCACGCTCTTCAGGGCTCGCTTTGGGAATCTTTCCTGCGACTTCCTTCTGCTCATGTCGGAGTGCATCCCCTTCACTGATCAGAGTGGCTCGACTCTCTCGCAGTTGAAGCAGCTTCGACAAATCGACAGGAACACCGCGTGCCCGGCAGTTTGCTTCGACGAGATCCACGTTGTCACAGATAAATTGGAGGTCAAGCATGGGGAAATCGGGTTGAAATAGAAACGGAAAGGAAGTTGATCTGTGATGCTGAGACACCAGCATTAGAGCAGAACCCCGTTGGCTCTACACGTCTGACTGGTCGACAAGACCGGCCAGATCACTCCGGAATGCCGAAATCAACGATGGAATCTACGGAATCAAAATGACCGAACGTCTGCAAAGTCGCTCACAAAACGAGTTGCTGATGAGACCATACAGAGACTGTCTGTGACTGACGCCTAGGAGACCTGTTTGTTGGCAATCTCCTGCCATAACCAGGCGCTCGCGAGCGTGCCTCGATGAAACGCATCCACACTGAAGTGCTCGTTTGGGCTGTGAAGGTTATCCGTATTCTGGCCCCAGCCCAAGAGCAGTGTATCGACCCCGAGTTGCCGTTTGAATGTCGCCACAACCGGGATTGATCCCCCCTCCCGAATCATGACAGGCGGTTTGCCAAACCCGTGAGTAATCGCCGATCGGGCAGCAGCCATGTACGGACTGTGAAGGTCACACAAAACTGCTTCGCATCCGTGCCACTTATGAAATTTCAAACGAACCCCGCTTGGGCAGTTCTCGCGCAGAAAACCTTCCAGTCGATCCGTCAATTTTCCGGCCATCTGATTCGGAACGAGTCGGCAGGTGATCTTGGCGGTCGCCTTTGCAGGAATGATCGTCTTTGGTCCTTCACCAGTGTAACCACCGATGATGCCGTTGATGTCGAATGTTGGTCGTGCCCAGCGACGCTCAAGCGTTGAAAAGCCTGACTCACCTGCAGTTGCAGGAACGCCAAGGCCTTCCAGATAGGCAGCTTCATCAAACGGAAGTGAAGCAAATTCGCGGCGTTCTTCCGGAGTCAATTCCAGTACGTCGTCATAAAACCCAGGGATCAAAACCCGGCCGTTCTCATCCTGAATCTTTGCCAGAAGTCGGGTCAGCACATTGACCGGATTCGCAATCGATCCCCCAAAGACACCGCTGTGCAAGTCCTGCTTTGGCCCGAACACTGTCACTTCACATGCCATAATCCCTCGGAGACCATAGGTAATGGCTGGCATGTCAGGACCGTATTGAGCCGTGTCACTGATCACAGCGACGTCACACGCACAACGTTCCCGATTCTGCTCGATAAACAAATCCAGGTTGTTGCTGCCGACCTCTTCTTCGCCTTCGATGAGGAACTTCACGTTGACAGGGAGCTCACCGACAGCCTGCAGCCAGGCAGCCACGGACTTGATGTGAGTGAACATCTGCCCTTTGTCGTCAGTTGCTCCCCGGGCATAAACTTTTCCGTCACGGATCTCTGCGGCGAACGGAGGAGATTCCCACTGATCAAGCGGATCGGCAGGCTGAACGTCGTAGTGCCCATAGACCAGAACCGTCGGAGCCCCGGGACGTTTCGTCCACTCCCCCCAAACAATGGGATGCCCCTTCGTTGGGACAATTTCCGCCGTGCATCCTGCTTCTGTAAGCGATTTCACAACGAATTCCGCTGCTGCCACCACATCCTGCTTGTGAACCGAGTCAGCGCTGACACTCGGAATACGAAGAAGAGCCTGCAATTCCGAAAGATTCGCATCCGCCTGCCGGGAAAGATACTCCTCGATTTTTTGCATAGCCACAGCAGACATTCCTTCCTGAAACACGAGCGTTTGACGAGTAAGCAAGAGACTCTCACAGCCTCTTTTCAAATGCAATGCCCACCAAAATGCAGAGACGGACTCAGCCCCGATGCACTATCTTACGAGGGACTCCATATTTACAAGAGAAGGCGAGACCCGAGGGCCTCGCCTTGCAGAAATCTCTTATTCAAAATCCGACCATGAGTCCACAGTAACTGCACGCAGCCTGCGAACGCTGAACCGGTCTAGTACGATTTCGGGCTACGGTCGATGAACCCACGACGACGTTTTGCACTGTAAACTTCCAGTGCCTGCTCGATGATCGGAATGGCCGCTTCAACTGGCTGGAACTCATCCACTTCGACAGTCTTGCCTTCCAGCATTTTGTAATCCTGGAAGAAGCGCCGCACCATCGACAAACGGTGAACAGGCAGTTCATGGAACTGCTGAACGCCAGAATACTCAGGGTCGTGTGTGGCGACGGCAAGGATCTTATGGTCCTTCTTGCCTGCATCAACCATTGTCATCAGCCCGATCACCCGAGCTTCAACCAATGTCAGCGGGGCAACCGCTTCCTGACAGAGCACCAGAACATCCAACGGATCGTCATCTTCGGCGTAAGTTTGCGGGATAAACCCGTAATTCGCCGGGTAATACACTGCGGAGTACAGAATCCGGTCAACCTTGAGAAGCCCGGTTGATTTGTCGAGTTCGTACTTAACGCTCGACCCCATCGGAATCTCAATCACTGCCGTGAATTCGCCAGGCAAATCTTCGCCCGGCGTGACATCGTGCCATGCATGCGTCATATGAACAAGCTTTCACGTCTCTGGCCCCTGTTGGCCCAGAATGAACAAGTGCCTAAAAACAAAAAAGCACGCATTGAGTTTGCGTGCTTCGAAGTTAGCTCAGAATTTCGCACCTGCGTGTCGTCACTCTAAGAAAATCAGCCATTCATCATCTGGTTCATACGAGCGCGGTTTTTAGCGCGACGCTTTTCCCGACGACGCTGTTCGCTTGGCTTTTCAAAGAATTCGCGTTTACGGAGTTCTTTTTTCACACCGCTGTGCTCAACGAGCTTACGGAAACGACGTACAGCATCTTGCACGGACTCATTGTCACGCAAACGCAAACGGACCACGCATCCCTCCAAATTTCGAAAATTCGAACCCTCAACAAAGGGCTCGCAGAAGTTACTTATTTTGTGCGAAGAACCGTATACTATATCGACTTTCGCCTTTCTCACAAGCACATCAATCGAAATTCTTCAACCTGTCTTCCAGTTTCTGCAGTCAAAGATTCCTGATGATCATTTTTAAGGACGAGTTCTTTTTGATGCTCGGGCGTAAGTCGTTATGCTCTCTCGTTTGACGTCGTTCAGTTTTCGATAGAATAGCAACCGCAGTCCCATAATCTGGCTTCAGAAGAATTGTGACCATGTCCGAATTCCGTATTGAAAAAGACTCCATGGGGGACGTGAAGGTTCCCGCTCAGGCTTATTACGGTGCCCAGACACAGCGTGCCGTCGAGAACTTTCCAGTCTCAGGCTGGAACCTGCACCCCACCCTCATTCACGCAATGGGGCTGACGAAATACGCTTGCGGAGTCGCCAATCGCGACCTGAACAAACTGACCGGAACCGGGAAGAACCCGCTCAACAATCAGCAGGTTGAAGCCATGCTGAACGCGGCTCTGGAAGTCGCTGACGGCAAATTCAACGACCAGTTCCCGATCGACGTCTTCCAGACCGGATCAGGAACCAGCAGTAACATGAACTGCAACGAAGTCATCTCCAATCGGGCCATCGAACTCGTCGGAGGCGACCGATTCACGGCACAAAAGCCAATTCACCCCAATGACCATGTCAATATGGGGCAGAGCACAAACGACACTTTCCCAACCGCTATTCACGTGGCCACAGGCGTTTCCATAAAAGAACGCCTGATCCCAGCCCTGAAGCGATTCCAGGAAGTTCTCGCACGCAAAGC
>JBEBTF010000046.1:0-23059 GCA_040393865.1 Planctomicrobium piriforme
TGCACTGACGGGAAGCCGTTGGGCAAGTCTCCCTGCCCTGCTCGTCTTTGTCGCACTTCAATGCAAGTTGGACCTGTCCGGAGAGTGGCTGTTTGGCGGGACAGAATCCAAAGTGCCTGCCTATGGATTCCTCTTTTGGGCAATCGGCGAGTTCATCTCCAACAGGATCGTCCGATCAAGCATGTTCTTCGGATTTGCAATCAGCTTCCATCCCGTTGTGGGAATCTGGGGCCTGATTGCATCCGGCATGGCGTGTCTCTGCTCGCTGATTTTGACTCGATCAAATTTCTTTGGAACCAAGAATGCCCCATTCCCTCTGCTCTCTGTTAAAAGCAGCGATCTGCTGATGGCGATCGCGGTCGGAGTGATCTGCTCTCTGCCCGGACTGATTCCGGCCGTCTTGGCATTGTCAGAGGGAGATCCAGAAGCGTCGCGAATCGCGAATCGCTTGCAAGTGGGGTATCGCCTGGCCCATCACTTGGATCCAACGACATTCCCAAAGACCATGTACATTTTCATGGTGATCATTTGGGCACTCCTGTCGCGGGACGTCCCAAATACCAGCACACCAGATCGATGGCGACTCTGGTGGTGGAGAGGGTTCGTTTGCTCCGCGATCTTTATCGCCGCAGTCGGGGTCGCACTCGGGACTGGCCCGCGGCCGATCGCACTTATGCCTGGAGTCGACTGGCGATGTGCCCTGCTGAAGTTCTACCCATTCCGGCTGGCAGATCTCTTCGTCCCCATTGCGGTCAGCATCGCAGTCACTCAAGCCAGCCGAGTATGGCTGCAATCGACAACGATTCCGGCAATCAGGGCGCTGGTCTGTTCGATCTTCATCGGCAGCTTCCTGATCGCATTTTTCGCCCCGATCGCCGCAAGCAACTCAAGCCGCCTTTCAAAGAAAGATCAACGCGATTGGATTGCCGCGTGTACATGGATTGAGAAAAACACAGATCTGTCAAGCATGCTGTACGCCACCGACAGCGGATGGGCGATCAAATGGTACGCCAAACGTCCGGAGTATGTGAACTACAAAGACATGCCGCAGGATGCGAAATCGATTGTCGAGTGGAACAACCGGCTTTGGACGATTTCAAACTGGCGTGGAGCCGCAATGGCAGACAGCAAAGTCACGCCTGATGAACTTGCTGCACTCCGTCAATCGACCGGGATCGATTATCTCATGACCGGTGAGTTTGGCCCGATTGAATCAGAACCCGTCTTCCAGCAAGGCATCTACCGCGTCTACAAACTTCAATAAGTGTAACGCTGTTCATCGATTGGTTCGGGAATCAGTAACAAAAGAGCAGGGAGCGCCGTGCATGAGACGCTCCCTGCTCTTTTCTGTAATGCCTGACCTGCTCACGGGCAAAAGCTGTTCTATTCGTAAATTGGATAGAACGTATTGAAGGCCTGTTCGCAGAAATCACCGGGGTCGTTGAAACGGCGATTGCGATTGAGTGCGGTAATCGCCTGCATTTCCTGTTCGGTCAGTTCAAAATCGAAGAGAGACAGATTCTCTCGCATTCGATCCGGTCGACTCGTTTTAGGAACAATCGCCGTTCCTCGTTGTAATGCCCATCGCATGACGGTCTGAGCCGGCGTGCGCTGACATCTTTCTGCAATCTTCAAAACAACCGGATCAGCCAACACAGACTCTGACGAGGATGCCATCCCGAGGGAGAAATAGGACTGGGCTCCTAATGGAGAAAAACCGGTGACTGCGATACCGGACTCGGCACAGAATCGCAGCAATTTGGCCTGAGTCAGGTACGGATGCAACTCCACCTGCAACACAGACGGGGTGATGCTGGCATAAGACAGGAGATCACGGATCAGCGATACGCCAAAATTTGAAACACCGATATCTTTTACCAGACCTTCTTTTACAAGGTCTTCCATCGCTCCCCAGGTCTCGCTGACAGGGACACGATCCGGCTTCATCACCGGGTGAGCCGCATCCGGATCATGGAACCATCCGGCAGGATATCGTGTTTCAAAAGGAACAAATTCCAACGTTACCGGAAAGTGGATGAGGTACAGATCCAGATAATCCAGCTGGAGATCATACAGCGTTCTCGTCAACGCAGCTCGAACGTGCTTCGCGCGATGGTAAGTATTCCACAGCTTGGAAGTCACCCACAATTGGTCGCGAGTACAGATTTTCTGCTGCAAGACCCGTTGCAGCCCTGCCCCTGACTCGACTTCGTTCCCGTAATCACTGGCCGAATCGAAGTGTCGATAGCCGGCCTTTGCCGCAGCCACGACCAGATCCGCGGCAACATTTCGCTCGACCTTCCACAGCCCAAACCCGATGGACGGCAAATGGCGGCCGCTGTTCAACGTCAGATATTGCGTCAAAGATTGCTGCGACACTCTCGATCCCTTTTGGTTGAATGTGAAGCAATTCGGAAAATGATGGCAATGCAAACCTGTCTTCCAAGGACAGAGCATCACCTGATCAATGAAGGTAAAGGAATGAAGACGATTTGAGAAGTGCGTGCTACACTGTCGAGCAATTGATCCGTTCCAGATGACACCTTCGGAATGAACACCATGTCGCACGTGCTCGCACTTGATCAAGGAACCACCTCCAGCAGAGCAATTCTCTATTCATCACATGGTGAACCTGTTGATGTTGCGCAGCAGGAGTTCCCACAGATCTTTCCAGTTCCGGGGCATGTCGAGCACAATCCTGAAGACATCTGGAAGACTCAACTGGAGACCGCCCAACAAGTCGTCGCCAGAGCCGATCAACAAGGGCGAGCCATCGCTGCGATCGGAATTACCAATCAACGGGAAACGGTCGTTCTCTGGGAAAAGTCCACCGGTGCCCCCGTCGCAAATGCGATTGTCTGGCAGAGTCGAATCACAGCCCCACGCTGTGACAAATTGAGGGCTGATGGCTACTCCGATTTTATCCGCCAGAAAACAGGGCTGGTCATCGATGCTTACTTCTCGGCATCGAAGATCGAGTACCTGCTCGACACCATCCCCGGTCTGCGAGATCGAGCCGAACGGGGAGAAATCCTGTGCGGAACAATCGAAACATTTCTGATTTATCGCCTGACAGGCGGACGAAGCCACGTCACCGATGCGAGCAACGCCAGCCGCACACAGCTTCTGAATATTCAAACGCTGGAATGGGACGAAGAACTTCTCCGGTTATTCCGGGTTCCACGAGTCATGCTCCCGGAGGTTCGCTCCAACTGTGAGATTCTCGGGGAAACCGATCCTGCATTGTTCGGAAAGAGCATCCCCATCGGCAGCGCGATTGGAGATCAACAGGCGGCAACATTCGGGCAAGCCTGTTTTCAGGTCGGCGCCGCCAAGAACACCTATGGCACCGGTTGTTTTATGCTGATGAATATTGGGAACCAACCCCGATTCTCAGAGAACGGGTTGCTCACCACCATCGGCTGGAAGCGAGGAAACGAAGTCACCTATTGTTTTGAAGGTTCCGTCTTCATCGCCGGGGCTGTGATCCAATGGCTGCGTGATGGCCTGAAGATTATTCAGAAATCGAGCGACGTCGAAGAACTTGCCAGGTCGGTTGAAGACACGGCCGGAGTCTATTTCGTTCCGGCATTCGTTGGGCTGGGAACTCCATACTGGGATTCCTCCGCACGCGGAACGATTGTCGGTATCACCAGAGGAACGACTCAGGGACACATCGCACGCGCAGCAATCGAGTCCATGGCTTACCAGACAATGGATGTGCTTGGAACGATGCAGAAGGACTCTGGTGTCGACCTGAAAGAACTCAAAGTCGATGGGGGAGCCACAGCGAATAACGCACTTCTGCAATTCCAGGCCGACCTGTTGAACGTGCCTGTGCAGCGACCACGAATCCAGGAAACAACCGCCCTCGGAGCAGCGTATCTTGCCGGATTGGCAACCGGAGTGTGGAAGTCTCTGGACGATGTCGCAGCATACTGGTCATTAGATCGCGAGTTTGTTCCTGCGATGTCCGATGATCAGAGAAAAATTCTCGCGCATAACTGGAGCAAGGCCATCGAACGATCTCGCGGCTGGATTGAGTAATCTGGACACCAGATCCGGATACCCGGAATGACAAGCCGCGGCACGTTTGAGGATCGAGTAAGACTTTCAGGATCTGGTGTCCGCAAGTCTCTATGGTCCACAAGTCACAATCGCAAAGTTAAGCGAGACTTCGTTCACGGTTGGAATCACTACCATGACTCACATTCGAGTTCTTCTGACACCTGAAACAATCTCGGATTCTGTGCGGAAACTCGGTCAGGAATTGACCGAAGAATATGCCGGTCGTGAGCTGACAATCCTCGGCATCCTGACCGGAAGTATTGTGCTGGTGACCGATCTGATTCGTGAGATCGCCATTCCTCACCAGCTTGGGTTCATTCAGGCCAAAAGCTACCGAGGGACGGAAACGACATCTGGTCAGCTCCAGGTGAACTTCGATTATCTCCCGGAGATTCGGGGCCGCGATATTCTGCTCGTGGACGATATTTTTGATACCGGAAACACATTGAGTTCGGTACAGAGCCAACTTGAAGAATATGGACCGCGATCCATTAAAACAGCGGTGCTTTTATGGAAAATGGCCCGGCGAGAAGTGAAGATCACTCCCGATTATCACTGCTTTGAAATTCCGGACGAATTCGTCGTCGGATACGGCCTCGACTATGACCACCAGTACCGCCACCTGCCCTACATCGGAGTCGTCGAACAACCCGGCACCCCGAAGAACCGCGAGTAATTCACGCCAGACAGTTCAATAAAAAACCTTGGGCGGTGTCCTTAACTTAAGGACACCGCCCAAGGTCGATAGAACTTCAATATCTTGCCGAAGCGTCTCTAATTTTGCTGTGGAGGTGTTGTCGACAGCACGTGTTTTTCGACTTCATCGGCCATTTCTCCAGCATGGTAGCTGGAACGGACAAATGGGCCGCTGGCGACCATCGAGAACCCGAGCGTGCGGCACTGTTCGCCCAGTGCGTCGAATTCTTCCGGAGTCCAGAACCGTTCAACTGGGAGCTGGTGTGGAGAAGGCTGCAGGTACTGACCAAGCGTCAGCATGTCACAGCCAACGCTGCGCAAGTCTCCTGCACAATCGAGCACTTCTTCCAGTGATTCCCCCAGACCAAGCATTAGGCCGCTTTTGGTCGGAATTTCAGGAGCTTCTTCTTTGACCTGAGCCAGCAGATTCAGCGTTCGCTGATAGTCTGCATTTCGACGAACTTTGCTGTAGAGACGAGGCACAGTCTCTGTATTGTGATTGAAGACGTCCGGTTTGGCTTCAATCACGCGACGGATGGCGGCGCGATTTCCCCCGAAATCCGAGGTCAGCACTTCGACGGCTGCACCGGTTCGTTCACGGACTGCAAGCACGCAGCGATAGAAGTGTTCGGCACCCCCGTCTGGCAAGTCGTCTCGGGTGACGCATGTAATCACAACGTGCTTCAAGCCCAGTCGCTCAGCTGCTTCGGCGACCCGTTCCGGCTCATCCAGTTGGACTTGCTCAGTCTTCCCGCGGGGAACGGAACAGAACCCGCAAGGGCGAGTACAGACGTTCCCGAGGATCATGAACGTCGCAGTACGCTGTGACCAGCACTCCGTCCGGTTTGGACACTTGGCACTTTCACAGACCGTTTCCAGACGCAGGTCTTCGATAATGCTGCTGGTGAACGCCATCTCGCTGCTTGGCATCGGGCGTTTGAGCCACTTTGGCAATCGCCGACGGCTCGTCGGATCTGCATTGAGTAATTCGAGCCCACTGGTGTGACAACCTGAGGAAGGTGTCTGGCTGAGAATTGGGAGCTCACGCATGAATCAGCACTCGTTTTTTCGTTCTTCGCAGTAATGGATGTCCGGTAGAGATATCGGTCACAATATAGCCGAAATGAGTGGCAATATGGCGAATCAACGATTCACGGATTTGCGACATTCGGACAGGGTCCAGTCGTATCGACTGCATTGAAGTCGAACGCTCTCCTCCTGTGTGACTGATGGTCAATTCTAGCAGACGGGGATCAATGGTCAGGTTCAGAAACATTCCGGAGCATGAGATCCAGGATTTCACGCCCGCACCAAAGTAGCCCAACTGGCCCCCTCTGGTCCAGACTCCTGTTGCATCCCCCTGACGTTTGGCCGGGATTTTCAGTTCCTGACACGCCGCAACAACGGCCGCCTCAAACAGATGGCGAAATCGAGAAAGTCCGATGTTCAGGCGTTTTAACGGGATTTGCAGATAAATTGAAAGTTGTCCGGGACCGTGACAAATCGCGCCACCTCCTCGGGAGACCCAGCGAACTTCCAGCTCGCGTCTGGCAAGTTCCTCGTCATCCAGCAGCAGATCCGCCCGACTCGCTTCACGCCCCATGGAGATCATCACGGGATGTTCACAAAGAAATAACGCCCCCGAAAGATCAGTCCGCCCGCTCAACTGATAAATCTGATACTCCTGCAACCCGGTCCAAGCGTCAAAGTCGACCAGCCCCAACAGGTGAACCTCAAGCGGTCCCCCATGAGCAGGCACGATTTCCGGAATCAGGACAGATGCAGTCAATGAGCACGCAAAGTATCAGGCAATAAAAATGAATTCGACACACTGATTCCGTCGTCAACGAATCAACGACGGTTAATTATGCCATTCTACTCCTGACCATTTCCCTTTCCTATCCCGGTCTGCCACTCGGTTGAGGCTCTCCATGAATTTACAAAAAAATCGCATTTCATGAATACGCCAGCGGTTGCATTACGCAGATCTTGGCCTGCAATCGAATTCTCATTTTCTCGAAGATGCAGTAAATTACAGAGATGAAATCGTCTGTTTTGCCCATTCTCCGCATTGCACTTAACCAGATGTCGGTGCGAGGCGCCTCTGTTGTCGTAGGCGTTTCCGGGGGAGCAGACAGTGTCGCGCTGTTGCTGGGATTGCACGAAATTGCAGCCGAGTTTGAACTCCGGCTCAACGTCGCCCATTACGACCACGCCGTCCGTACGGATTCTCAGGATGACACGGATTGGGTCAAAGCACTGGCGGCAAAATTGAACCTGCTATTCATCACAGAACGCAGATCGCCAGTCGCAATCTCACCGCTTCTCGCAGAAGAATCTGCCAGAAAACTGCGCTACGACTTCCTGATCAAAGCTGCCAAAGATACAGACTCTCGTTGGGTTGCCGTTGCCCATACAGCAGACGATCAAGTGGAGACGGTTCTTCATCATATTGTGCGCGGAACTGGGCTCTCTGGGCTCTCAGGAATCCCGGAGATGCGTGATTTAGATGGCACGATCACTCTGATCAGGCCGTTATTAAATGCCCAAAGAACCGACCTCATCGCCGCCTTGTCCGAATGGAACCAACCATATCGGGTGGATTCAACGAATCAGGAATCGGTCTATACACGGAATCGAATTCGTAATGAGTTGCTGCCACTGCTGCGGGAGAAAATGAATCCGCAGGTGGATGCCGCCCTGCTCCGGCTTGCAAGTCAGGCTGCCGACGCCCAGAAGGCCATCGAACAGATCGCAAAATCGCTGCTGGCCGATGCTTGCCTGAACATTCAACCCACGACCGTTCGACTCGATCGTCGTCCGTTCGCGCAGGCTCCCGTCGCAGTTATTCGGGAAGCGATCCGGCAAAGCTGGATTCAATGCGAATGGAGGCGGCAAAGTCTTGGCTTCCGGCATCTTAACCAACTTGCCGAGATGCTTCAGACCGGATCACCCTCACAGATTTGCCTTCCGCATCACATTATCGCCACCTGCAGGGGATCACTGTTGGAACTCCGCAAAACCCCAGCAGTGATTGCTCCAGAATCTTCCTCGATTGGGGCAGAAAATCTCGCAGAGTAAACGAAATCGGCGCGAAAGTACGGGGAATCAGAAAGCGTCCCGTTCGAATCGACCACAAGTCCTGAAATGGATTGAGGCAAAACAGCGTCAATCAGTTTCGCTTTGATGGGAAAGCGAATATCATCCCGGAGGCGTTTCGGTTTTTGCGACTGCGTCACCAGTGTCTTACGCTCCCAGCATCACTTTCAAACGCGATCACGGTCACCATGAAAATCCACGAATATCAGGCCAAAGAACTCTTCGCAAAAATCGGCGTTCCGATTCCTAAAGGAATTGTGATCAAGACAGCAGCTGAAGCCGCCAAAGCTTACGAAACGCTCGGCACCAAAGTTTGCGTTGTGAAATCTCAGATTCACGCCGGGGGCCGCGGAAAAGGTCGATTCAAAGAACACCCAGAACAAGCTGGGGTCGTTCTGGTGAAGTCCGCAGCAGAAGCTGTTGCCAACGCTGAACGGATGCTCGGTTCAACCCTCGTCACCATTCAAACTGGTGAGGAAGGCAAGCAAGTCAACACTCTGTACGTTGAACAGGGTCTGGACATTGCAAAAGAACTGTACCTTGCGATCGTTGTCGACCGTGAAGTCGGTCTGCCAATGATTATCGCTTCGGCAGAAGGTGGAACGGCGATCGAAGAACTGGCTCACGATAGCCCAGAGAAGATTTTCCGTGAAACATACGATCCGGGTCTCGGCTTGCAACCATTTCAGGTTCGCAAACTCTGCCGCGCTCTCGGACTCGAAGGTGCCGCTCAGAAATCTGCAGCAACCTTCTTCCCAAAGATCTGCGAATTCTTCGTCAAAACTGACTCCAGCATGACCGAAATCAACCCATTGGTTGTGACCGGTGACGGTCAACTGCTCGCTCTGGATGCGAAAGTCACCTTCGACGACAACGCACTGTTCCGCCACAAAGACTTCCTGGAACTCCGCGATCTCGCAGAAGAAGATCCATCAGAAATTCAGGCCGCGAATACCGGTTTGAGCTACGTCAAACTGGAAGGGAATATCGGCTGCCTGGTGAACGGTGCCGGTCTTGCCATGAGCACCATGGACCTGATCAAGCTGCACGGCGGCGAACCGGCCAACTTCCTCGATGTGGGCGGTGGAGCCAATGTGGAACAGGTTACAGAAGCCTTCCGCATCATTCTGGCCGACCCGAACGTTAAAGCGATTCTCGTCAACATCTTCGGCGGGATCATGAAGTGCGACACAATTGTGACCGCTCTCCTGACAGCTTATGACAACATCGGAATCAAGGTGCCATTGGTTGTCCGCCTCGAAGGGACAAACGTGGAACTCGCTCGCGAGATGTTGAAGAACTCCGGCAAGGCAATCACCACCGGAACCGACCTGACCGACGCTGCCCAGAAAGTTGTGGCAACTCTCGGCGCGTAATTCAGCGAAGCCCGATGATGAATTCGTAATCGACACTTCATCATCGATCTTCAGTAGGCAATCAGTCTAACGAAACTCCAGTAAGCCCTTGGCCTACTGGAGTTTTTTTGTTGCGCCACACAAGCGTATCCGACGCAAATCTCTTTCGATCCCCCAAAGTAAAGCCGGATCAAAATTGTGAATTCGCAAAAATCGGGTCTGGAATCCCTGCAATCCATCTGAGAGAGTAGATGTAAGCGATCTTGAATTCCCAGTAAGCCACACGTTGGATTTTCTGGTATCCGTCTTATGAGTCCTCAGGCTGACACGTCAGGACTACCCCCCGGAGGACATTCTCCACTCCGGTTGAGCCCAATCTCTTTCCCGCTCCCGTCTCTCGACCGGTTCGGTGCATCAGGCGCCAGCCCCGGCAGTCTTTCAATCGAAGGAAGGCTGATTTCCAAAGGCTGGAAGCGATCTACGTTTTCTCGAAGTGCTCCAAACGCACTCAGCACTTCTGGAAGCAAAGCTCATTCAGCATCTTCTCTGAACACGCATCTCCAATTGCTCGATCTGGAGGACAGACATGAACACTCATCTGGTAGAAAATCTACGTAACATTGTCATTGTGGGCCACGGGGCGACCGGCAAAACGTCGCTTGCAGACCTGATGCTTTTCAAAGGGGGAGTGAACCGTCGGGTCGGATCGCCTGATGAAGGAACCAGTTTTCTGGATATAGATGAGGATGAAAAACTCCGCCACCATTCCATCTCATCGCATCTTTGCCATCTGGACTATAACGGCACCAGACTCAATCTCATCGACGCCCCAGGATTGCCAGACTTCGCAGGACAAATTGCAGGCGCACTGAGGGCCACTGAAACAGCTCTGATCGTCGTGAATGCCTGTCACGGAGTGGATTCCATCACCAGACGGGCAATGCAGGAAGCACAGGAACAAGGTCTCTCGTGCTGGATCGTGATCAACAAGTGCGACTCTGAGAATGCAAATCTGCAAGCGCTGATCGACGAGTTGCGCCAGGAATTCGGAACGATCTGTGCCCCGGTCACAATTCCGTTAGGGACCGGTTCCCAATTGCACGGGGTTCTGGAATTGAAGAAGCATCCAGACGTAATTGCAAACGATGCCGTAATCGATCCGGCGAACGCTTATGAAATGCTCCTTGATGCAGTTGTGGAATCAAACGATGACTTGATGACTCGATACCTCAACGGCGACATCTTCAGCATCACTGAGCTTGAGAACGCAATTGGAGAGGCGATCAAACTGGGGACATTGATCCCCATTTTTTGTGTCGCCGTCAAAGCGGATATCGGCGTCAACGAGTTAATGGATGCACTCTCGCGTTACGCTCTCTCCCCACAACAGAGAAGACATCATGTACTGAAAGATGGTGAGGACATCGAGTTCGATTCCGATCCTCAAGGGCCACTTGTTGCTCAGGTCATCAAAACGCGAATCGATCCCTATCTGTCAAAGATCAGCATCCTCCGAATCTACTCAGGAACTCTGAAAAAGGATTCCAGTGTTCATCTCGTGGGAAGCGGACGCGACATACGGATTCACCAGTTAATCGATGTTCAAGGAGCGAACCACGAGAACATTGATGAAGCGATTGCAGGTGATCTTGTTGCTGTCGTAAGAGTCGACGAGTTACACACCGGAAACGTCATTTCGGATGGGGCCGACAATATCACCCTTCCCCCGATTACTTATCCCCGCCCCATGATCGGGTTGGCAGTCGAACCGAAAAGCCAGGCGGATCAAACAAAGATCTCGACAGCGCTTCACAAGATCCAGGAAGAGGACCCCACGTTTCAGGTGCACCGGGAGGAACAAACTCACGAAATGGTGATGGAAGGGATGAGTGAACTGCATCTTCAACTCATTCAAAACAGACTGAAACAACGCGAGAAAGTCGACATCCTGACGCACACTCCAAGTGTCCCCTACCGGGAAACCGTTCTCGGCATCGCAGAAGGCAGCTATCGGCATAAAAAGCAATCAGGAGGTTCCGGACAATTTGCCGAAGTCCATATGCGCATCTCACCGTGCCCGAAAGATGTCGTCCCCGAGGAATACTTCACCAAAGAGAACTTTCCGAACCTGCGAAGTTACCATTATGACCCGGCATTAAACTTCTGCTTTATCGACCGTGTCACTGGGGGATCTGTCCCGAATCAATTCATTCCTGCCGTCGAAAAAGGGATACGTGAGAGAATGTCTCACGGAGTTATCGCTGGTTACCAGATTCAGGATCTCATTGTCGAACTCTTCTTTGGAAAAGATCATTCCGTCGACAGTAACGAACTGGCGTTCAAAATCGCTGGCAGCCAGTGCCTCAGAGAAATCTTCCTGATGGCACGGCCCGCAATACTTGAGCCACTGGCCCGACTTGAAATTACGGTGCCTACTCAACGAATTGGAGAGATCACCGGAGATCTGAATTCCCGTCGCGGTCGCATTGAAAGAATGGAGGATCGCAGTCATGGCGTCACAATGCTATGTGCTCGGGCTCCTGTTTCTGAGGTGACAACATACGCCCGATCCCTTTCCAGCTTGACAGCAGGTCAAGGGACATTCATATCGGAACCGGCGGGCTATGAAATCGTTCCGCCTCATGAACAAGCCCGATTAATAGCAGAGTTTCAGCAACGAAAGAAAATCAACGAAGCAAATGGAAACGAATAATTTATGCTAACAATGACATAATCTGTCTTTCCGTTCTTCCATTTTTGATCAAAACTGAACAACAGCGATTTTGACTGATCGTCACCAAAGACGATTGTTATTCGAGACATTAACAAATCCCGTTTTGGCCCGATTCCGGGCCGCATTAAACGTGCTGCCATTGCAGCACATAATCGTCGCAGTCGATTTCCTGGGCCGCGATCCGTCTCAATTATCGTTCGCAATCTCGAAGCATCCTTGTTCAAAGTTCCTTATCGGATTTCGCACAAGGTATGCAATCAAAGTTCATCATTTTCCATAGTCTCATCGTCTCCTTTTACACAGGAGCAAGCGATATCCATTGAGCAACCCCAGGACAACTTCAGCGTCTCTGGCCCGCGGCATTTCGCATTTACCAATCACAGCAGCAGCTGCGCAGCCACAATGACAGACTGAATCGGTCTGGCGTAAACCAATGACCCCGGCCGCGGCATCAACGGGTTGGTTGTCGCCCACAGTGACACTGATGCCAAGTAACCTGCACAGAAAGCCATTCATCTGAATTGGAGAAAACAGAGATGAACAGCCAACGGTATCGGAGACTGTTACTACTGGGCGCAATGCCGCTCATCGGATTCACGCAGTTGAATGCGGCAGATCCGCCAGCCAAACGTGCTCCGCCACAGACGTATTCGCCAGTGGTGATAACGAAAACATTTGATGAGATCCATCAGGCAGACGTGGCAGAAAAGCCAGACGTACAAAAGAAGTTCCAGGAGCTTCTTGAAGCACGTTACGATCTTGAAGATCGCCCAAGCCAGCACAAGATGTCAGCCGGTCGTCGTGCTATTCAGCATGGGGTTCGAGTTCGCCTCCCAGAAGGAACGACATGGGAGCAACTAGGAAATCTGAGTCCGGAAGAGATCAAAAAGCAGAATCTTTTTCCGATGGGATTCCGCTCGCTCCCCCATGTGAAACATGCCGTCGGGGGAATGGTCTTCGTTCCTGATCAGATCAAAGCGATCAAAGAGCTTGAACATCGTGATTTGAACCGGTTCGACGTCGAGCACACCATTCCAGCACACTTTCTCCCAGAGTTTCCGCCTCCTCTGTTCCTGACAACTCACCCTGAAGCCGGAGATCTGTCGCAGGGGAAAGTCATTTCCATCGACAACTATTATGAGTTGTTCCATGGCAAGCTCACACCGGTTCAGATGGAAGGCCTTCGCTTACTATTAACACCATTCCCACAGCAGCAGTTCAATCAGACAGAAGATCGAAAGTCTCTTCGCCCCTCACTGGGAGTCAGCTGTTTTGACTGCCACACAAACGGGCATACAAACGCGACCTTCCATCTGACTCCGGATGTCCGCCCTCAGGATGACCGGATGCGATTGGACACGATCAGTTTGCGGGGAGTTTTCAACCAGCAGATTCACGGCTCAAAAAGATCACTCCGTTCACTGGAGGATTTTGCCGAGTTCGAACAACGAACAGCCTACTTCGATGGCGATCACGTGATTGCAGCCAAGAAGGGAGTCAACCTGCCAGACCGTGCATCACAGGTTGTGATGATGGCTCAGTTCCAGGCGATGATTGACTTCCCGCCAGCCCCAAAACTTGATGTCACTGGAGCGTTGAATCCAAAACTGGCGAATGAACCAGAACTTCGAGGGGAAGCGTTATTCAAAGGAAAAGCGAAGTGTGCTGAATGTCATAAGCCACCGTTTTTCCTCGACGACAAAATGCATGACCTGAAACTGGAACGGTTCTATGACTCGGAACTGATCCTGGGCCAGCACAACAAAGCACCTGGAGCGATCAAGACCTTCACACTTCGTGGGATTAAAGATTCGCCCCCATACATGCACGACGGTCGCCTGCTCACACTCGAAGACACGATTGAATTCTTCAACATCGTTCTCGAAACCAAGCTGACCAAAGAGGAGAAAGCCGATTTGCTGGCATACCTGCTATGCCTGTAATCAAGCAGAAGTTTCCTTTCTGATTAGCAAAAGCCGCATCCTGAAACAGTTCAGGGTGCGGCTTTCTTATTGAATCGCTCGGTTTTGACACGCCAAACGATTCATGACGTGCGGACTGCGTTATGCAAGTTCTTTGTGACGATAGCACGTCGTAAGATGATCATTCACCATCCCGATCGCCTGCATCATGGCATAGCAGATTGTCGTGCCCACGAACTTGAACCCGCGTTTCTTCAGGTCTTTGCTGATTCGATCCGACAGATCCGTTCTCGGTGGGACCTCTTTTAACTCACGACGGTGAGTCTGAATGGGCTCCCCATCCACAAACCTCCAGAGATAGTGATCAAAGCTCCCCATCTCGCTTTGGACTTTTAAAAACATCTGAGCATTCTGAACTGCGGCGGCAACCTTGAGACGGTTTCGAATGATCCCAGGATTCAGCAACAGTTTCTCCTGCTTCTTCGCGGTGTATCTGGCAACGACCTCTGGCTGAAAGTTATCGAATGCTTCCCGATAGCTTTCACGTTTGTTGAGAACGGTGATCCAGCTGAGCCCGGCCTGAGCCCCTTCCAGAATCAAATATTCGAATAGCAGACGATCATCATGCACCGGGACACCCCATTCCCGGTCGTGGTAGTCAATGTATAGATCTCCTTTGGCCCAAGCACAGCGATTTGGTTGAGGACCAGTCTTCTCTCGGGAGCGTTCTGAGTTCTGTTGTCGGCTCATCATCTCATTCCATCAGGCGACTGCGCAACGATTCAGCATCCTAGTGAACCACATCACACAACCGTTCATGGGATAAGGTACGCAGATGCTTTCGCTGATACGAGATCGTTTTACAACAATGGGACTGCGGGCACGTTATCAACGTCTGATTCAAGAACGACTGCTGGAATTGGCAGAATCCCCTCAACCAGTCTCCAGCGACGCGGATGGATGGCAGATCGTGGGCGGAGCCAAATCAGACGCAACCATCACCGATCGATCGAATCTCCGTGAGCGTGCAAGACGAGCTGTCCGAGAGAACCCATACGCTTGCAACATTCTGCGACTTCTCGGGGCCTACGTCACTGGCCCCGGCCTGCAGTTGAACCATCAACCACTTGTCACTCTGGATGAACTTCCACCTGATGCAACAACACTGGCTGCGATGGCTGATCAAGTCTGGAAAGAATTCCAGTGCCACAACCGCAGACATTATTCATTTCGGGAACACGCCAGCCGCACCTGGCGAGACGGCGAATGTTTCGTCCGGAAATTTCGTACCAAGGATGGTCAGCTGACGGTCCGCTTTGTCGACCCGGAGTTGATTGCAGAGTCTCCGGAAACGCTGGGTTCGCAAGGCATCCTCACCGATCTCAACGACGTTGAATGTCCTGCCACTTATTTGCAATGGCGGCATGGAACCGATTCTCAGTGCGAGTACGTTCCTGCGGAGGAAATGCATCAGACACGAATCGGTGTCGACTCCAACGAAAAGCGGGGGATTTCACTTTTTGCCCCATTACTCGATGGCATCGACGCATACGAAAAATGGCTGGAAACCGAGCTTCTCGCAAGGAAGCTCCAGTCGTCGATTGTCTTGTGGAGAAAGGTGCAGGGATCACAATTTGCCAATGATCTCAGCAGTCAACAAAACGGTTCTCGGGAGAGTCAGCGTGAGCGGTTTGGCCCAGGCACAATCCTGACAACCAACCACGGAACCGACATTCAATTCCTGCAACCCAACACCAACTTTGGCGATGCCGTCCCCCTCGGCAGAACGATGCTTCTTGGAATCGCAGCAGGCGCTGGACTCCCGGAATTCATGCTGACGGCAGATGCCAGTAATGGAAATTTTGCATCCACAATGGTTGCGGAAGGCCCTGCCGTGAAGTTCTTCCAGAACGAACAACTCTTCTTCTCTGGCGAGTTTTATCAGATCTGGAAATGGGTCATGCAGCACGCCGTTCAACAGGGACGACTTCCGGCCAACTTCTTTGAACGAATAACAATCGCCTGGTCATTCCCATCGCTGATCAATCGTGATCGCCCACGTGAACGGCTTGCAGATGTACGGCTGATTGAGGCGGGTGTTCTCTCCCGAGCCGAAGTCGGTCGACGCGATGGCGTTCAACCTGAAATCATGCAGTCAGAACGAACTCGCGAAGATACTGCAAATCGTGAACCAGTCGGGTCACATCGCAGCAAGTAGGCTTGTTGAGCAGGGCTGTCACCGGGCCGTCACTGCCAGAATTGAAACTGACTTCGGCATTTGAAAAGGGAATCGGCGTTCATCTGTTGGAACGCCGATTCTTCATTTCATTCAGAAGGGCCCCGCATCTTGAGAAAACACCGATGTCAGGCCAGATGAGATGGAGGTGCCCCAGAAGTCTTGGAATAGACAATTCCGCAATCGATTTGAGTGAACCCCGCTGACATCATCGAACGCACGGCCCCAGGATATTCCTGTGGAACATGGACCTCCGCTCGGGTGATCATTTCGGTTCTCAACCGGCGAATTGCTTCAATCACCAGTGTCTGGCCGAATCCCTGATAGCGATACTGTTCTTCGACCAGAACATCGACAAGGCCAATCGCTCTTTCATGCCACGCAGCGATGTAATGGTCCAGACCGATCACTGTCATGCTGGCAATATTCGCCCCAGTCTTCTTTTCGACCAACTGAAATCGCATCGATTCAATGTTGCCGAACTTGCAGAACCACCACCAGCTGGGGTTCTCTGGCTGATCGGTGACAACCAATTCTGTCTGGCGACGCAGGGCCATCAACCGGAAGTTCATTGGGTCGCGTTTGTCAGTCAGGTCACGTTGCAGAATCGGAACCCACTGAACCGGGACGTAGCCGAGTCGTTCAAAGAATGGCCCTGCAGCCACGTCAGACTGCAGGAAACCGCTTGTTCTGGCTCCCCCGTACAGTCCAAAATAGAACGGATCACAGAATCGCGACTGTCCGGCTTGAAGCGAAACCGCTCCATGTGAGGTGAGATATTCCTCAGCCCGGCGCACCAGATCCTGCCCAATCCCCTGCTTCTGATGGCTCGTCGAAACGAAAATGCAGCTGATGACACCTCGGGAATAATCCAGAGCATCCAGAGTCGTCTTGAATCCGAACCCTGCATGAACGAACCCGATCACCTGTCCATCGTCTTCTGCAACAATGAGACCGTGTGGATCGAAATACGGCAGCGAGAAAACTGCTAGCTCAAGAGCATGTGTCGATTCCGGAGCAGCGAATGCGCGACTATTCTGGGACTGCCTGAACAAACGCAGCAGTTGCGGGGGATCACTATTCCTAAAACTGCGAAAACGAATCACTGTCGATCACGCTGTGCATGACCGGCAGAACGCGAACGTTTGCCGGTTGCTGGCCTCATGGACGGAAATGCCTACCGCCAGTAATTGATGTCACCCATTGTTACGACGAGCGACACCAGCAGATCAGATTGCTCAAAATGCTGAAAAGCCATCACACTGGAATTCCAGACAAAAAGCAACCAGCCCGATACTTGTCACGCCAAACCAGGAATCAACTTGTGATCACTCGGTAAGACTGACAAGTGAAATCTCTTCACCTATTGATCGTCGCATTCGACGAGAAAAATGTCAGCAAAAATCATAAAAAAATCGGGTGTTCTGAAACGTATTCAGAACACCCGAGAAGATTACTTCGCTTTTCGTGCTACAGCCTTCTTCACGGCTTCAGCAACTGCGTCTGCGGTCAGGCCGTACTTGTCGAGCAGACCTTGTGGGTCACCGCTCTCGGCGTACAGGTCGCCAACGTTGACGTATTCCATTGGGACTGGAGTTGTCTGGCTGACAGCCTGAGCAACAACTGAACCGAGACCGCCGTGGTGCAGGTGTTCTTCTGCAACGACGATTGCGCCAGTTTCGCCAGCAGCCTTGGCAATCGCTTCGACGTCCAATGGCTTAATTGTGTGCATGTCGAGAACGCGAACCGAAAGGCCGGCTTCTTCCAGCTTCTTGGCAGCATCGAGAGCACCGGGAACCATCAGACCGTTTGCAATGATGGTCGCGTCTTTTCCATCGCGGAGCTGATTCGCTTTACCGATCTTGAACTCGATCCCGTTCTGGTAAACGGTCGCAACCTTACCGCGACCAACTCGCAGATAAGCAGGACCTTCGTGAGCCAGAATCGCTTCGGTTGCTGCTTTTGTGCAGACAGCATCGGAAGGAACAACGACGATCACACCTGGCAATGAGCAGGCGAGAGCGACGTCTTCAATCCCCATCTGAGATGGACCGTCTTCACCGATCGAAATCCCTGCGTGAGTTCCGACCAGTTTCACATTGAACTGAGGAAACGCAACGGACATACGAATCTGATCGAAAGCGTTGTCCATCAGGAAGCATGCGAAGCTGGCAACAACGGCGATCTTGCCGCTGGCAGCGAGACCGCTGGCAACGCTGACCATGTTGGCTTCAGCAATCCCGACGTTAAACGCACGGTCAGGATGTGCCAATGCAAAAATTTCGGTTCGAGTTGAGTTTCCAACGTCACCGTCAACTGTCACCACGTTTGGGTTCTTATCTCCGAATTCCTTCAGAGCATCACCAAACGCATCGCGGGTCGCCGGACCCATTTTCAAACCGCTGTATTCACCGAGATACATAGCTGAATCCTGTCTTGCAGCTGTCACGCTGTCAAAATTGTCTCAAAGGAACTCCGTCCCCACGATCAAACACACTGCTGGGACGGGGAAAAGGGACGAAAGAGGAGTCTACCCAAGCAGGGCAAGTGCTTTTTCAGCCAGGTCTTTCGACAGCGGCTTGCCGTGGTAGTTCAAGTCCCCTTCTTTTTCGAGCAACGGAAGAATTCCGAAGCCCTTCTGGGTTCGAGACACAATTGCCTTTGGACGATCGGTGATCGAAGCAGCGACTTTCAATGCTGCAACGACTTCACCCATGTCGTTTCCGTTAATGGTCTGAACATGCCAGCCGAATGCTTCGAGCTTTGGCTGGAATTCCAGCATGTCCAGCACGTCTTTGGTTGCGCCAGTCTGCTGGAAACCGTTCTGATCGATAATCGCTGTCAGGTTACCAGTACGGTATTTTTCCGCAGCAGCAACAGCTTCCCAAACCTGACCTTCGCCCATCTCGCCGTCACCGATCACAACGAAAACGTTGTAATTCAGGTTGTCGATGCGAGCATTGAGAGCGTGACCGAGACCGATTGACAGCCCCTGACCGAGAGAACCGGTCGAAGCTTCAATCCCCTTCAGACGGCGAACGTTTGGATGGCCTTCATATGGGCTGCCAAGTTTTCGCAGAGTCAGTGTTTCTTCAATCGGGAAGTATCCGCGATGCGCCATTGCGGCGTACAGAACCGGGCAAGCGTGCCCTTTGCTCAGAATGAAACGATCGCGTTTTGGATCAGATGGATTCTGAGGGTCAACATTCAAGAAACCGCCAAAGTACAACGCTGTAACCACTTCCGTCGCCGACAGGCTGCTTGATGGGTGACCGCTGGCTGCTGCGGTCGTCATCCGAATGATATCCTTGCGGATTGTGTTAGCTTGGGCCTTCAGCTGGTCAATGCTCAATTCAGGCACGTTCAGTCCCTTTTGGCGGAAATGGTCAAAAGTAAAAATTCCGAAAACGTAATTGCTCTCGGGGTCGTATTCGATAGTGAGGTCTGAAGCAGACCAGACGATAATCAAAACCCTCTCAAACCGGAAACAATACCACAAACAGAAGTTGTAGACTGTCCCGGCCCGTGTCAATCAAGCACACGATTGTCGGTATGCTACAGGTGTTTTTGCGGTGCCGCAACCAATCGACCAGTAGTTATCGCTCTAATCAGGCGTCCCACATATGATTAAGGCACCCCGCCGCCACAAAACAAAATCCACTGACGTGTCAGGTCTTAAATGAGTCCTTCTCCAGATTCCGTATGCGATGAAGACCTGCTGGCCTATCTGGACGAAATGTTACCAGTGAACCAAGCGGCCACGATCGAGGAATTACTGCGTGATTCGCCTGAACTTCGCACAAGATTGAGTGTCTTGATTCAACAGAGGGATCAGGGAAGCCTGACGGTTGGGGAAATCTGGCGGCGCCATCGACTCAGTTGCCCCACCCGATCCGAGTTGGGGATTTTCATTTTGAAGATTGCGACACCAGCGACTGCAAATTACATCCAGTTTCACCTGCATGAAATTGGATGCCGAATTTGTCAGGCAAACCTGAATGACTTACAGAACAGCCTGTCCCACAGCCAACAGGATCAGCAATCCCGGCGACAACGGTACTTTGAGTCGTCAGCTGGACTGTTTAGAAAATCAAATGATCGACGTTGACAGCTTGATTTACAGCCGCCAGCCCATGATGTAAATTTGCACAGGCATCAAGCAATTCCGGCAACACATTTTCCCGAGCAGGGTCGAATGATCTTCGTTCTCGATAACTACGACTCGTTTACTTATAACCTGGTTCAGCG
Organism: Planctomicrobium piriforme; assembly: GCA_040393865.1. Lineage (GTDB taxonomy): Bacteria > Planctomycetota > Planctomycetia > Planctomycetales > Planctomycetaceae > Planctomicrobium > Planctomicrobium piriforme_A. The sequence continues at coordinate 20,359 of JBEBTF010000046.1, forward strand.
TCTCGGGGAGATTGATCCATCACTCGAAATCCAGGTTCGACGTAACGATCAGACGACTCTCGATGAAATTGAGAGCCTGAATCCTGACCGTATTATCGTCTCACCTGGCCCCTGCAGCCCCTCCGAAGCCGGACTCTCCAAAGCGGTCATTGCCCATTTCGGGCCCAAACTGCCACTGCTGGGAGTCTGCCTGGGACATCAGGCGATCGGCGAAGTCTTTGGCGGCAAAGTTGTTCGCGCTCCCCGCATGATGCACGGAAAAACATCCGAAGTGTATCACGATTCAACGGGCGTCTTCGCAGGCTTGCCAAACCCAATGACCTGCACTCGCTACCACAGCCTTGTTGTCCCGGAAGAATCACTCCCTCCAGAGCTGATCGCCAATGCATGGACACGCGACGCAGATTTCCCCTCTGAGTTGATGGGCGTTCGTCATCGCGATTATCCCGTTCATGGGGTGCAGTTTCACCCAGAAAGTTTCCTGTCTCCACATGGGACAGATTTACTGAAGAACTTCCTGAAGCTCTGATCCCTTCCGCATGGGACATCCGGCGTTGATTCCGTTTGAAACTTCCAACCAAAGCAGACACTGTTGATGGCCGGGCCCGAATCGATTCCAGAACTGGAAGCCCTTCTCTCCGGGCGTTCGTCAATTCGTGTTCCTTCTGAACAGAATGTCCCGTTCACCAACCGGGTCCGCAAGCTTGTGGACACAGAAGAGTTCCAACGACTCGGAGAAATCAGTCAACTAGGACTGGTTTCAAAGGTCTATCCCGGGGCTCGTCACACACGGTTCGAGCACGCACTAGGCGTCTATCACAACACGCTGCGTTACCTGCAACAACTGAACCAGGAACCGCGGTTTCGCAGTCAGGTCGACAACCATCACGCCGAGTTGCTGATTGTATCGTCGCTGCTTCACGACGTTGGGCATTGGCCGTTCTGCCATCCCATCGAGGACATGGGGCTGCCCAACCTCCCTCCGCACGAAGCCCATGCTGCCCGCTTCCTCTCTAATGAAACCGAACTGGCTTCCGTCCTTCGCACTGAATGGGGAATCGAGCCAGAAGAAGTTTTAGAGATCCTCGCGCCGAAGACACGCACGCCAAAGCTCAAGTTACTGCGGTCAATCCTGAGTGGCCCGATTGATGTCGACAAGATGGACTATCTTGATCGCGACAGCATGCACTGTGGAGTTCCTTACGGTCGAAACTTTGACCGCCAGCGTCTGATCCAATCACTGATTCTCAACGAGAATGGAGATGGCCTCGCGATCACCGTGAAAGGGAAAACCGCAACTGAACTGATGGTCTTCGCAAGATACGTCATGTTCAGTGAAGTTTACTGGCATCATGCCGTGCGTTGTTCAACAAGCATGTTCGCCCGTGGTTTCTATGAGTTGCATGATCGATTCGATCTGGAACAACTGTTCGGCTGCACTGACGCCGAGATGATCGCCGCACTGCTGAAGGCGGCGCGCGGGACGCGCTGCGAGTCGCTCCTTCAGGGAGTGTTTGGCCGGAAGCGATCGCTGTACAAACAGGCTGTTGAATACAGCCATGATCGCTCTCTTGAGATGTATCAGCGTATTGCAGGGAAACCCTACACCGAAGTACTGACGGTCGCACAACGCATCGTCGAAGCCATCAATACCACTCACAATCTTTCACTACACCCGCTGGACCTGCTGGTCGATGCACCGCCTCCCCATCGCGAAGTTGAATTTGCGATCGACGTGTACTTTCCGAAGGAAGGTATTTACAGACCGCTCCAGAAAGTCTCACCTGTTGTTGAAGCACTCGCAACAACACAATTCGATGATTGGGTGAAGCGGGTCCGCATCTTTGTTGCCCCACATCAGGTGAACGCAGTCCAAAACGTTGATTGGGATGCGATCGTCCGCGCCGTAACCGAGTAATCGCAGGCAGCATGCCTAACATGCTGGCCCTGATCCTGGCCTGTTCTGGAAGCAGGCTTCTTCCACAGTCCTTCGCTGCTGGAAATGGGCGTTTGTGCGAGTTCCTCACCCTCCCTGCTTTCCGGATACTCGCAATTGCCACCGATTGAGCGAAAATTCCAATTGGCCCCGATTTCAACGAAAGTTTTTGCTATTCTGAGGACTTGTTGAGTTTCCCCCAAGTGCCGGGTTGAAAAGTGCGATTGAGAGAAGGAACGACATCGTGCTGAATACAGATTCCCCTTCCGTGTTTTCTGCGGAATTGTCGACGGACTTTGATTCACGCGAGTTGAACCGAAGGACGCCCGGCGTGGGGATCAAAACAGGCAATACAATCCAATACGAACGGGGATCGGTCTATCTTGGAATCGACCCGGGATTGAATCGCACTGGTTACGCCGTGTTACGTCGGGGAGAACGTCCTTTCCTATTGGAAGGGGGAATTATCAGTTCAAGCCCTAAAGCGACCCTGGCCGAACGTGTGCGTGAAATCGGGGACGGCATTCGTGAAATTTTGAACGAGTTCAAACCGGATGCTGTTGCGATCGAGCAAGTCTTCTCGATGGTCAAGAACCCAAAGACCGCCATCTTGATGGCTCATGCTCGCGGGGCCATTCTCTATGCAATTTCAGAGACGGAACGCCCGATCATCAATTACTCGCCCAAACAGGTCAAGAAGTTGCTGACAGGAAGCGGAACCGCATCGAAGGAGCAGGTTCAGGAAGCAATCCGCAGGGAACTCGG
>JBEBTF010000047.1:0-22534 GCA_040393865.1 Planctomicrobium piriforme
TTCACCTCATATGTTCCCACCTCAAGACCTTCACTCATCTGGAACGTGCCACTTTCATCGAGGTTCATCGCAATCGCGATTCCCGTAGTTGGCGAAGTGAAGAAAACTCGCCCCTCGCTGACGGGAGCCCCTTTGTAAGTCACGGTCCCCTGGATCTTCCCTTTAGGAATTCCACGACCACTTGAATTCAGACACCCGCTCATTCCGACAACACAAAGAAAGAGAGCTAACAGAGTACGGCGAGGGAGCGTCTTAGATAACATTTTTTGAATCCTAATAATTGAATTGACCCTGAGACTCAACTCGATGAGTAGCAAATCAAAAGCGAGCGAGAATCGACGCATCAAGCGCTCTCATGAATGAGCAATTTCTTGATTGCACATCGACATCGCAGAGAGGGCAGAAAGCAAACGCAGGCAGTCGCACAAGGCGACCGCCCTGCAATTGCGCCACGAATGAGTGCCGGTTAGAACTCGCCAATAACCAGCCCATCATTCTTGCAGCCAAGTCGACCAAGAGTTTCTCGGGCCATGTTCTGACTCAAGAAGCGGACAGAGCCATCTCCCAACAACGCATGGATTCCACCAGTATGAAACGAATTCACGATCGTGTTATAGCTATACATCTGAGTTGTTCCGGCGGGCAAATTTGCAGCAGGAACGTCCAGATTGATCGCGTGTCGTAACGTTGTAATGCCGGTCGCGAAGAGATTCGCATTTGAAGTCGTTCCTGGACGATCGGTCAAGCTCGTATGAAACCCACCCCAACCTCCCTGGTAATTCGCACGATAGTCTTTCTTATCAACCATCCCTGACTGTTCAGAAACAATCAGAGTGTTTGAAGTACCGTCGGTCGCGTCACGCATGCTGGTGTGTCCATTGAAGAACAACATGCCATTTTCACAAGGAGCTCCACGAGCCGATTCGACTGCTGTCGAGCATTGCCCCGTGCGACCAGCAGGATCGGGATAAAACCCCATCACTCCGACGTAATCATGGGTTTGGCCATTCTGAGCATTGTTGCTCGCAGGAGTCGTTCCATTGTTGTTCGAAGGAAGCGCTGACGAAGGACAGGCGTAAACGTCAATCTTCAGTCCGGCCAGAACGCCGAAATTCGTACCGTACCCCCCTAACGCGATCGCATCGTTTCGACGACCTGCAAACCCATCATCAGTTCGAGGCTGTGCTTGGGTCAGCCGATTGTACAAGGCTGTCTGCTCAAGAAACGGAAGAATACCGACACGCCAGTTAGGCCGGAAAAATGGAGCTTGTGCTCCAATCGGGAACGTGTTGTAAACGTCGTGATAGTTGTGAAGAGCCAACCCGATCTGCTTCATGTTGTTCTTGCACTGAGACCGTCGGGCCGCTTCTCGCGCCTGCTGAACCGCGGGCAAGAGCAGGGCAATGAGGATGGCGATAATGGCAATCACCACCAGCAATTCAATCAACGTAAAGCCTGACTTTGAGCGCATAAAACCTCCGGCAACTTCAACAAATTTTGGCCCGCTTAAAAACAATTGCGAAAACGGAACATTCCAGGCGCCGGCACGCTGCATCTCTTATGCCGAAACCTTTTTCACCTGTCCGCAATGCACGGTGAACACAGGTGATCGAGCTCACTAAAGTCAAATACAAAGACGCATTATTCTCACAACAACAAATTTCAAAATGCCGCCAAAAATCATGCCGGCAACGCCATGCGCACAAAACAAACGCACCAATGCACACTATTCAGGCACATCAGCAAACTATGCGTCCCCCCCCAGCAACCACAAATCTCAAACAATTACCAATCAATCACTTACAACACAGCCACACAAACCAATGCGAATTTAGATACCAGTTTCGGAACACGATTAGCACGTGACATCAACAAAACTAAATTCATCGTTCTTCAGTGATGTTGCACACAGCTCAATCACGTCCAAGTTAAACCGCATCAACCTACACACACATAATCAATACACATCAGTGAAACGCACGATATCTGAAAACGGAATCGATCACAATCACATTCTCTTATTCGTCGCAATAAAACTCTGATCAACTCCTCTGGGAAACCCCCAGCGTAAGCCACGCAATTAAGGACGACATCTCTTGTTCACATCAAAAGAAACGCAAGTTTCACTATGTTCAGGGGATGAGATCTCATAAGATGAAATGCTCGAAACCATTGCCAGATTCCGTTCCGTCGCCCAAAATTGACGAACCCCGCCTGCAAGTACTTCCCACGACCGCTTCACCTTCGGACACACAACGAGTCCATCCCCAAACAGGTGACAGATGCCAACATCGATCCCAAGGCAACTCCTGAACTGGTTCTTTGGAATTGCAGCCATTGCTTCCACTGGAGGGCTGATCGAGTCGACATGCCTCGCAGAATCGGCCTCGCCCAAAACATCGCTGACGTTTGAGAAAGACATTCGGCCCATCCTGCGGGCTCACTGTCTGGACTGTCACGGGGCCACTGAAACGCACGAGGGGGCGCTCGACCTGCGACTTGTTCGCTTCATTCAGAAGGGAGGCGACTCCGGGACTTCGCTTGTCGTTGGGAAGCCGGAAGAAAGTCTGTTACTGCAGCGGATCGAGAGCGGCGAGATGCCGCCGGGGGAAGGAAAGGTTTCTGCAGCAGAGATCAAGATTCTGAAAGAATGGATTGCTGCTGGTGCTCCGACTGCACGACCAGAGCCAGAGACGATCGGCCCTGGATTGCCAATCCTCCCAGAAGAACGTGCCTGGTGGGCATACCAGCCATTGCAGCGTCCAGAGATTCCTGCGTTCCCTGCCGAAGCACGCGTCAGAACGCCAATCGACGCCCTTCTGCTGAAAGCGATGCCGTCAGATCTGAAGTTCTCGCCCGACGCCGACAAACGCACGGAGATTCTTCGAGTCTCATTCACGCTGACAGGCTTGCCTCCAACTGCAGAGCAGATCCAGCAATACATCGCAGACAACGCGCCTGATGCCTATGAACGCATGGTCGATGCGATGCTGGCGTCGCCTCACTATGGCGAACGCTGGGGACGCCACTGGCTTGATGTCGCCGGATACGCTGACTCCGAAGGACGAACCACCGCTGACACGGTCCGCAACTGGTCATACCGGTATCGCGATTACGTCATCCGTGCATTCAACGAGAACAAACCGTTCGATCGTTTCATTCATGAACAACTCGCTGGTGACGAACTGGCCGGTCCAATCAAAGGGGACCTGACGCCGGAACAGATCGACCTCTTTACCGCAACCGGCTTCCTTCGCATGGCAGCAGACGGAACAGGCAGTGGAGAGAACACCGAAGAAGCCAGAAATCAGGTCATCGCCGACACTCTTCAAATCGTTTCAACATCACTGCTGGGCATGAGCGTTGCCTGCGCTCAATGCCATGACCACCGCTACGATCCGATTTCACACACGGACTACTTCGCAATGCGAGCCGTGTTTGAACCAGCACTCGACTACAAGAAGTGGAAGACGCCACCGCAGCGTCTGGTTTCGCTTTACACTCAGGCCGATCGTGAAGCTGCTGCCAAGATCGAGGAAGAAGCGAAAGTGCTGGTAGACGCCCGCGCCAAGAAAGAACAGGAGTTCATGGATGAGGCACTTGAGAAAGAGCTTCTGAAACATGATGAAAGTCTGCGCGACGCCCTGAAAACGGCATACAAGACCGCAGACAAAGACAAGACTCCGGAGCAGAAAGCACTGCTGGACAAACATCCCAGCGTCAAAATCACTCGCGGAAACCTGTATCAGTACAACCAGAAAGCGGCTGACGAACTCAAAGCCGACATGGAGAAAATCAACGCCCTTCGAGCCACAAAACCGAAGGAAGAGTTTATTAGGGCTCTGGTGGAACCAAGCGGTAGTAATCCTCCAACACACCTGTTCCATCGTGGCGATTATCGCCAGCCAAAACAGGTGGTGACGCCAGCCGCCCCTGCAGTGCTGTGTCCAGAAGATGCCTTTGTGGAATTCCCGGTCAAAGCAGAAAGTGCATCGACATCTGGTCGCCGACTGGCATTCGCACAGTGGCTGACCAGTGCTCAGAATCCAATCACGGCCCGCGTTCTGGCGAATCGGGTCTGGCTGCATCATTTCGGACGTGGACTGGTCGAAACACCTGCCGAGTTTGGCAAACTTGGATCGACACCAACTCACCCGGAATTGCTGAACTGGCTGGCAACAGAGTTCATGTCCAGCGGGTGGAATCTGAAACAGTTGCATCGCACGATCATGCTCTCAACTGCGTATCGTCAGTCTTCGACACGTGATCCTCAGATGAGTGCCATCGACGACAGCAATCACTATTACTGGCGCCGAAATCTCATTCGTCTGGATGCGGAAATCGTCCGGGATCGCGTTCACTACGCCGCCGGAAACCTCGACGCAACACAGTTCGGGCCGTCGGTTCCAGTCAAAGTTGATGACAACGGACAAGACATTATCGAAGGCACAGCCCATCGCCGTAGTCTTTACATCCAACAGCGTCGCAGCCTCCCAATCTCAATGCTCCAGGCCTTTGACGCCCCTGTGATGGCTGTGAACTGCGAGCGACGTTCATCATCGACCGTTGCAACTCAGTCGCTCATGCTGATGAACAGTCCGTTTGCGATTGATCAGTCATTGGCACTGGCAAAACGGATTCAGGAATCCAAACTTCCAGCGTTAGCCCCAGAAGTTGTTGCCGGTCTGCCTGAATTCCAGAAACCACTGGGATCTCCATGGCACTTCGGTTTTGGCGGACTGGATGAGAATAAAGCCGTCCGGTTCACACCTTACCCCCACTTTGAATCAGGGGTCTGGCAGGGAAGCAATCAGAAACCTGACCCGAAAATCGGCTGGTCACTGGTGCATGCTCGCGGAGGCCACACTGGCACCGGTGAAGAGTTCGCCACAATTCGACGCTGGATCGCACCGATCTCAGGAACAGTGAAGATCACAGGCAAACTCAAACATCCAAGTGAAAACGGAGACGGTGTTCGAGGACGAATTGTCTCCAGCCGAACAGGGCAGGCCGGAGAATGGGTCGCCGCCAAGAGCGAAGTTTCAACCCCAGTCAACGAACTGAAGATTCAGGCAGGGGACATCGTCGACTTCATTACGGACTGTCGTGCTGATGTGAACGCCGACTCTTACGAATGGATCGTCGACATTACCATGCAGGATGAAAACGGCAAAAGCCGGACATGGAACTCAATGAAAGATTTCCATGGTCCAGAAGCGACTGCAACCAATCTGACATACGAACAACTGGCCGCTGCCTGGCGATTCGCGTATTGCCGCGAACCTTCGAAAGAAGAGCTGGAGTTCGCAGTCCAGTTTGTGAATGAGCAACTGGTTGAAATGAACACCGAACCGCGCGAGCTGCCCGCCGGGGTCAATGCTCCGACACAAGTCCTTGCCAACATCTGTCAGGCATTACTGACATCGAACGAGTTCTTGTATATCGAGTAGTAACCCCGGTATCACACGATTCATCCAATCAAACAGCCCGTTGCAGCGTAATGGCATGTGCAGCGGATGGAACTGGGAGTCCAATATGAATCCGATTTTCACACGACGGCAATTCTTGACCCAGACAACGATGGGAGTCGGTGGGGTCGCACTTGCATGGATGTTGCAGCAGGAGAATCTCCTCGCAAATCCCATGCAGCTTCCAAAGGACATTCAGCACTACGACCTGACTCCGAAGAAGCCACATTTTCCGGCCAAAGCAACAGCGATGATCTCGTTGTTCCAGCACGGCGGTCCGTCTCACATGGATTTGACCGACCCGAAGCCGGAACTCTCTCGACTGGACGGAACCGACTACGGCGGGGACATCCAGTACAGCTTTGTGAATCGCGCCAGCAAGAAGCTGCTCGGAAGTCCATGGAAATTCGCCAAGCATGGGGAGTGCGGAACCGAAATCTCTGAACTCCTCCCGCATCTCGCCAGCATCGTCGACGACGTCTGTCTCATTCGGTCGATGCACACCGGTGCGAACGGGCATGAAGTTTCGATTCGTTACTTCCATGGAGGCATCCCCGGCATCGTCGGACGCCCAACACTCGGCTCATGGATCGTCTATGGACTGGGGTCTGAAAGCCAGAATCTGCCAGCTTACATGGTTCTGACCGATCCAGGCGGAGCCCCTGTTGATGCAGCACACAACTGGTCTAACGGATTCATGCCACCGCTGTTTCAGGGAACTGTGCTGAGGCCAAAAGAACCACGTATCCTGAATCTTGATGCTCCCCCGCACCTCAAGGGAACACTTCAGGCGCAGAACCTGAACCTGCTGCAAACGCTGAATCGTCGCCATCTGGAGAAGAACCCTGGCGAAGCTGATCTGGAAGCACGTATTGCCAGCTATGAACTTGCAGCAGCAATGCAGGTTTCAGCACGAGACGCTCTCGATATTTCGAAGGAGACTCAGGCAACGCAGCAGATGTACGGGATCGATAAGCCAGAAACCCGTGACTACGGCACACGCTGCTTGATTGCCCGACGCCTTGTTGAGCGTGGAGTCCGGTTCGTCCAACTCTTCCACGGGGGACAACCGTGGGACAATCACACAGGCATGTTAAATGGCCTTCCAAGCGTCTGCCGCAAGACAGACCAGCCATGTGCAGCGTTAGTCAAAGACCTGAAACAGCGTGGGTTGCTTGATTCCACCATCGTTCACTGGGGAGGCGAAATCGGTCGTCTGCCAGTGACAGAAGGAACAGGCGCTCTGAAAGAAGTTGGGCGAGATCACAACGGCCAAGGCTTCAGCATCTGGCTGGCGGGCGGCGGAATCAAGCCAGGCATGACATTCGGGGAGACAGACGAAGTCGGCCATAAAGCCGTCAAAGATGTTGTCACCCCCAACGATTTCCAGGCAACGATCCTGCACCAGTTGGGCATCGACCACCGCAAACTGCTGTACCGCCACAATGGACAAGAACAGCAGATCACCAACCAGCGTACCGCGCGTGTTGTCAGTGAAATCCTGACAAACCCGACGATGATTTCATAAGGCTGATCAGTCATGACGCCCAGCATCACATGGGCGACATAACAGCACAGAACGGGCAGGGGAGTGCACCAGCAACCTTGTCCCCGCCGATCAAAACGAAAAGCGATTGGAGCAGTTCATTAACACTCCAGTCGCTTTTTTATTTGCCTTATCCGCCCAGAAAATCACTCAGGCCAACCGCTTTGCCACCGCTTGCCAGATAAGTCCGCCAGCAATCAGGCCGAGACCAATCATCCAGATCAAAGGGTCAACCCAGAAGGCGAGAAACAGGCAGGAAAACAATCCCAGCCACGGAATCACTCGCGGATAAAGGCGTTCCTCGTCACTGAGCCGAATCGCAGCGAGATTGGTGATGGCATAATAGATCAGCACGGAAAACGCACTGAATGACCATGTGATTCTCACATCCCCCACCAGCACAAGCCCGGCAATAAGCCCTCCGACGAGTAACACGGCAGGAACGGGGGTCGCTGAGTTCCCACTAATACTGGCGAAAAAAGAGGGAATGTCGCGTCTTCGCCCCATCGCCAGAACAACTCGGGACAGTCCCAGAATCAGATTCAGTAATACGCCGAGCATTGCGGTTAACGCCCCGACGGCCACAACAATCGCAACTCCGGGCACATTGAAGTGACGGGAGACGATCTCCAATGGAGCAGCTTTTTGTGTTCCAGCTGATGCAAATGTCTCTGCTCCCACAGAAACGATGCTGACCAGCCCAACAGCCAGGTACAACACCATCGAAACCAGCATCGCAACAATGATCGCCACCGGGATCGTCCGACGGGGAGAGTGGACTTCTTCAGCCAGTGTCGCGATTCGGCCATAGCCAGTGTAAGCGACAAACATCAGAGCACACGCCTGAAGAAAACCCGCTATTGGAGGAGTTGTTTCCGATACTGGTGCAAAAAACGGTGTTAGATGCCTGGTGCCAGCAACCAGAACTGTGGGGAGTCCAGCCAGAATAAAGACAAGCAGCGAGGACAATGTCACAGAGACAATGATGATGTTTGAATTACTGGAGTGCCTGATCCCACTCAGAACAAGCACCGTAAACACCAGAACAACGACCAGAGCAAGTGGCACCAGCCACTCAGTCCGATTCTGAGAGAACGTATTGAGGACGTAACCTGAGAATCCTAACGCTGCGGTCGCGGCGGATGCGGTCTTGGCACAAATGAACATCCAGCCAGCCGTGAAACCGAAACTCGGATGCAGCCAGCGATAGCCATATTCATAGGTTCCGCCACTGACCGGATGATTGGCAGCAAGCTGGGCACTGCTCAGGGCATTGCAGGCAGCCACGACAGCAGCAACAGCAATCGCCAGAACAACCGCTGGGCCAGCCACACCCGTAGCGACTCCGATACTCACAAAGACACCGGTGCCAATGATGGAGCCCAATCCCATCATCGTCGCACCAAAGACGCCAACTTCCCGCTTCAGCGATGGCATCGCGTTTTCAGGCTGGGATCGTGTTGATACATCAGCCATGAATATCACCGTCAAAAGTTCGGAGCACTGACTTTCAGCAGAAAAGACGTACAGAAATTATGTTCTGTTCTCAGGCCGAAACGTTCCAGCCCCACGGAATCAGCAACATGTCATTTTAACACGAACTTTACACAAAAAAGGCGTATCTCGGGGGAGTGCATCCCACCTTGATACGCCCTGATTCTGTTGCCCCGACGGCTCACTTGATAGACCGAATCGGCCTAGATCACCTTGCGAAATCATTTTCACGCGTCCGCCACGCGGCGAGTTGCGTTTCATCAATTCAAACGGCCGCTATGCGGGCACTCGGTAGAGCAAACTGTTCTAGAAGTTTGCCAACGGTGCCTGCCATGCCTGCTTCAGACTAGCGAGATCGGAGTCGATCAATTTTGTTCCATTTGCTCCGGTGATCGTCAGTTTCTGAGTTTCAGTGACAGTTCCGAGCACGACCGGCACTCCCACCTGATGCTTCTGGAAGATTGCCTGAATTGCAGAGACGTCGCCAGCGGCAACTTCGACCACAAATCGGGTATTGCTTTCCGAGAACAAGTTGACCGCGTCACTCAGACCAGCCAATGGTTTCAGATCGGCGTCGATTCCCAAACCACCTGCAAATGCCATTTCAGCAAGAGCAGTCGCGAGTCCCCCTTCGCTCAAGTCGTGAGCACTCTTGAGCAACCCTTGCGAAGCGACTTCGTGGAACGCAGCAAACAACTTTGGAGCATTCTTCAGGTCGACCTTCGGAACGTCGCCACCGGTTGAGCCGGTCACCAGATTGAAGTGACTGCCGCCCATTTCTTCCAGCGTGGTCCCGACGAACAGAATGACGTTGCCAGCAGCCTTCAGATCCATTGTCACGCTGTCTTCGACATGAGCAATCTGGCCCAAGGCGGTAATCAGCAATGAGGAAGGGATCGTGATGGTCTTCTTCTGGCCATTCTCTTCGTATGAGAATTCGTTATTAAGCGAATCCTTACCACTGACGAATGGAGTTCCGAAGGCAATCGCGACGTCGTGGCAAGCCAGGGCAGCACGTACGAGCGACCCGAGAGTTTCTGGGCGTTCTGTATTTCCCCAGCAGAAGTTGTCGAGAATGGCGATGCGTGATGGATCGGCCCCGACAGCCACGCAGTTTCGCAACGCTTCGTCGATGGCTGATGCCGCCATCCAGTACGGATCGTGATCCCCAAAGTGCGGGTTCATTCCGCAGGCAATCACGAGTCCGCGGTTGGATGTCAGGTCAGGGCGAATGACAGCCGCATCGGAAGGGCCATCGTTCTTAATCCCGACCAGTGGCTTCACGACGCTTCCGGCCTGAACTTCGTGATCGTACTGGCGGATGATGCTCTCTTTCGAACAGACGTTCAGAGAGGAGAGAATCTTCTTCAGGACGTCGTTGAAATCGGTCGCCTGTGGCTGGAACGGCTGAGCTGGTGCCGGAGTATAGTTGGCTTCACGAATGACAGGTGGACGTCCTTCGTGGAGGAATTCCATTGTCAGTTCCCCGACAATGTTGTCTGCGTACTTCAAAACAAGATTTCCAGTGTCGGTGAACTTTCCGATGATGGTCGCTTCGACACCTTCGGACGCACACAGGGCGTGGAACCGTTCCCACTGATCTTCGCCAACGGCAAGCACCATTCGTTCCTGGGCTTCGCTGATCCAGATTTCAGTGTAGGACAGTCCGTCATACTTCAATGGAGCTTTTTCGAGCCAGACTTCGGCGCCGGTCTCCTCTCCCATCTCTCCAACAGCACTGCTGAACCCGCCGGCTCCACAGTCTGTAATGGCGTTGAACAGTTCAAGATCGCGAGCGGCAAGAACCACGTCCATCACCATCTTCTCGGTGATGGCGTTGCCGATCTGAACAGCTCCGCCTGAGAGTTCTTCGCTCTCATGAGTCAGTTCTGCGGAGGAGAAGGTCGCCCCGTGAATTCCGTCGCGTCCGGTTCGGCCCCCAACGGCGACGATGAAATCTCCGGGAGAGACTTTCTTCTCGCTCTTTCCCCGAGGAATCATGGCGACGTTGCCGCAATAAACCAACGGGTTGCCAAGGTAGCGATCGTCGAAGTAGACCGCTCCGTTGACGGTTGGAATCCCCATCCGGTTTCCATAGTCACGGACACCGGAGACGACACCACTCATGATTGTCTTCGGGTGGAGAAGCCCCTGCGGCAACGAATCGTATGGAGTGGAAGGAGGAGCGAAGCAGAACACGTCTGTATTACAGACCGGCTTGGCTCCCATTCCAGTTCCGAGCGGATCGCGAATCACGCCTCCCAAACCGGTGTTTGCTCCCCCGTAAGGTTCCAGAGCAGAGGGGTGATTGTGTGTTTCAACTTTAATGCAGACGTCCTGTTTCTCATCGAAACGGACGATCCCGGCGTTGTCTTTAAAAACGCTGACGCACCAGTCGTCTTCACCAAGTGATTTGCGGATCTCTTGAGTCGCCGCAAACACGGTTTCTTTCAACATGCTGTTGAATTGACGAGTCCCGTTCTCATCACGGTAGGCAATGCGTCCGCCGAGCGTCTTGTGGGAGCAGTGCTCGCTCCACGTCTGTGCAACGGTTTCGAGTTCGATATCCGTTGGCTCACGCCCTAATTCCTGAAAGTGCTTCTGAATCTGCCGCATTTCTGCTGGCTGCAGATACAGTTGTCCTTCTTTGCTCAATCGCTGCAGTGCTGCGTCATCCATATCGCGGATGGCAACATGCTTCAGTTCGAAATGGTACTCGGAACCCAGCGCCAGACTCTTGAGTGCCAATGGACCATTAACCACGCGCTCAATGGAATCGTTTGAAAGCACACGCCGACCAAGACGAGCGACGTCTTCGTCTGTTGCAGAGTCATTGACCCAGTATTTTCGAACAGTTGCCACGCCGGTGACAGGCACATCGAGAGTTTGCAATGCGTTCTTGGCGGTCAAGCCGGTATTGTCGGTAACGCCTGCTTTGAAGAGGACGTTGAGGAGCTTGCCAGACCCGAACTGGATCTCGGCTGGCAACTCATTGATCACAATTCTGTCAACGAGATTGTCCCCGACAAATCGCACGACCTGTTTCAACTGTTCTGGCGAGAGATCACCTTCAACCAGATACGATCTGGCTGCCTGAACAGTTTGAATAGAAGAGAGGCCGCGAGAATGCGCTTCCCGAAGAACTTTTTCGGATTCCCGGTCGACAGACCCCGCCACGGGATGAATCTCAATTTCCCACAACATCCGTATGTTTCTCGACTGCAAATAGATCATGCGTGCTGAAACGGCCAACTGCCTTACCAGATCGTAACTCATCCTGTGCTGCTGGCGTAGCGAGGGAAGGGAGGTTTACAAACCTGACGAGAGATTCTGTCGAGAAACTTGCACAAACTTGAAGAGTTCGCCATACTCTCCGCTCCCAATGCGGTTCCAAAGGAAATTTGCCTTGGGAAGGTTGAGTTTAAGAGACGAATCTGTAATAAATCGCGGCGAACCTGCCGGGCAACCAGCGGGTCATCCGAGAAACCAACAGATTTGGTTCAAACTCGGCAAATTTGATGGCGGTGTAGCTCAGCTGGTTAGAGCAGCGGAATCATAATCCGCGTGTCGGGGGTTCGAATCCCTCCACCGCTACTTTTCGATTAGCGAGATTTCGCATCTCGTTGCAAACCCCGGCAATGCTGGGGTTTTTGCTTTTATGCACAGTTTTTGTGCTGCTCGACTCTGTCCTTTGCGGCCGGTTGCGACGCCAGCTTTCACGTGGCTCCCAGCTAGTTCGGACGCTCTCAAGACCGCTTAGCCGAATCGCTTCATTTGATTCGATCGTATCTCCTGAAAAAATGCGACGACTCTGGCACGCGGGATTCAGCCTTTCTTCTATCAGACCGTCTTGAGTTTCTCCCTATCGAGAAGGTTACTGCGCGGCCGCAGGGCAGACCGATACGGTCTAAATGTCATGTGATTTTGCGTTGAGAACAGGATCAGCTTCTGCGATCTGTTCCTGGGCGTGCGACCGATTCGCGTATCGCAAAGGCGGAAGAACCTTGTTCAACTGGCTTTCCGAACTCGGTAGTTGCAGGCTCTTGGGAAGCGGCGCCAGCTCAAAGCCGTAGGTGGCTTTGCGAAGCGAGAGGAAATCGGATGTGCCATCGAGTCGTACGCGTCTTATTCCCCCGGACATGGGGTGCATCGAACGCCAGGCGCAATACCGGTTGAAGAACGACATTGCCAGATTTCCCATCGCACGTTTCAGTTTTGCCTGCACCGGGAAATGAAGCTCGGTCCGCACATTCTGCAATGTATGTCGGGCAGAGAAGAATCGACGATAGCACTGAAACAACAGTTCCGAGAGGCGCTCTCGTGACAGGCTAGGGTGTCGCCATGTCAGGCATGTCGTATCAAAACGGTCGAGATTCGTTTCGGTGATCAGTCCCTGCGACAGAAAATCGTCATATTGCTCCGTGCCGGGAATTGGGCAGAGGATATAGAACGAAGCCCAGGTTGGCTCCATTTCCTGCAGCACCTCCAGATGCTCCTGAATTTCCTGCTCGGTGTCCTGAGGGAAGCCAATGATGTTCGAAAAGTGTGAACTAAATCCATGTGCACGGCAGAGACGCACTATTTCGCGGTAGGTATCCGGTCGGTTCTGCCCCTTGTGGGCGGCCAGCAGTGTCTGGCGATTGAACGATTCAACGCCGACAAACATCTGAAAGCATCCTGCTCGGCCCAGCAATTCCACGAGGTGCTCCTGCCGAGCGATCTGCGTATCACACTGAACAAAGAAGCTCAGATCCAGTCGTTCCTCAATCATGGCCTCCAGCAGCGTCTCAGCATCTGGATATTTGTTGAAGTTGTCCGACGTGAACATAATCGTGCTAACCCCCGCCGCCTTTGCAGCGCGGAGACTGGCCATCGTCGTGTCGATGCTCTGACTGCGAATCCGTCTCCCGGCAATCTTGATGACCGAACAAAAGTTACACAGAAATGGACATCCACGGGCGGGATAGACCCCGAGCATCGGAATGACATAGCGGCCGAGATCGTTCTGCGTGGGAGGGATCAGCGTTGGCGCCTCCAATTCCTGCTGCCAACGGCGGTCACTGCCATAAACCGGCCGCAATTCTCCTTCAGTGGCGTCATGGAGGATCTCAGACCAGATCAGTTCCGCCTCCGCCTGAGCGAAGCTCACTCCGCATCCATGCAATGACGAGGTATCGCAGGTCATCACGTGCGGCCCGCCGATCACAGCCAGACAGCCATTCTTTCGGGCGTAAGCTGCCAGATCCAATGCCCGATGAAACTGATGACTCTGTACACCTACCAGTGCCAAAAGAGTCTGGCCGCCTGCTGGTCGATTTAGTAAAGAAAGATAACGCAGGTCAGCATGAACATATTCATCGATCGTATGAACCTCAACGTGAGATGTGCCGACCATGGCCGGAGTCATACTTCGCATGTATGGCACCGTGCTATTGGGCATAAAGCCCCAGCGAAACCGCTCTACCGAACCATCCTCCGTGTATTTACTCGGTTTAATAATAACGACGCGTAATGGCTGATTTCCCATGAGGACTCAACTCCCACTCGTAGTGCGACCGTTCTCAACAGATGGGTTTCAAAGCAATGACAGCACGCCTGTGACCATGCTTGTGATCGGACAAGGCCTCCTTGGATTGAATCGAGGCGAGACCGTACGATTTCCATGTAACCCCGCTGCTCGCGGCAAGTTATCCATTTATGAAAGCAACTCACTCTCACCAGAGACGACACAACGCATGTTTCAATTAATGAACATCTGATTGCCACACAGTGGAACAGGCAATACAGAACTCTGCGATCGAATGTAGGCTTGAAGATGCGCAAGGTCACCAATGAACAGGCAAACTCGACACGAAGATGATCCCTCATAGATCATTCAATTATGCATTCTCTATTCCGTTGAAGAGAACGCACTCAAAAAAAGGAAATTATCCTAAATTGAAAGGGGTAATTCAGTGAATCACCGTCCTGACTGGTAGCCTTACTGCCACATCGCACAGGAAGTATGCAGCCGTGTTGTCCACACCGTCGGTTGAACTCACGGCCGCTGAAACGGCAGATATTGTGCCACACCCGTTACGTCGAGTATTTCCAGAAGTTATTCAGCAGCTCTGGCATGTGGCATTCAGCGGCGGCTGATCCGATTTCGTCTTCCGGCAGTGGTTCTGTAGAGAGTCGGTTTTGAGTTCTGATATGCTTTCACGGTCTGACTTCTGCGTCGATCTGGTTGATTCATCCGCACGATTCGAACTGTATTCCCATGTCGCTTCTGAAAATTTCGAATGGCCGCATCTATGACCCTGCGAATGGGATTGATGGAGAAGTGCAGGATCTCTGGATTCAGGACGGAACGATTGTCGCTTCGCCGGGCGACACGATTCGAGCGGATCGCGTGATTGATGCAACCGGACTGGTGGTAATGCCTGGCGGTGTAGATATCCATTGCCATATTGCCGGTTCAAAAGTGAACGCAGCTCGCAAAATGTTGCCGGAGCAGAAAGAGCGACGATTCAAGGCTTCAGGGGAGTTCAGATCAGGCACCGGGGGATTGGTTCCGAGTACGTTTGCGACAGGCTATCTCTATGCCGGCCTTGGATACACAACGGCATTTGATGCGGCTGTTCCGCCTTTGTCTGCCTTGCATGTGCACGATGAATTCGCAGACACCCCGATTCTTGACAAAGGCTTTTTTGTCATGCTCGGGAATAACCAATATCTATTGAACGAGCTTTCCAAAGGAAACACAGAACAGGCCCGACACTTCATTGGCTGGATCGTTAATGCAGCCAAAGCCTATGGCGTGAAGATCGTGAACCCCGGCGGAGTCGAAGTCTGGAAACAATCGGCGGGTGCGGTGCGATCAATTGATGATGCGATTCCAGGTTTTAATGTGACTCCGCGAAGCATTTTGCGTGAGATCGCCAGAGGTGTGGACGAACTGGGGCTCCCGCATTCGATTCATTTGCATTGCACCAATCTCGGCGTACCCGGCAACGCCACGACAACACTGGAAACAATGCAGGCGCTGGACGGTTCACGCGCGCATCTTGCTCATATTCAGTTCCACAGTTATGGAGGCGATGCGGATGATCAAGCGACATTCTGCTCCCGAGTTCCAGAGCTTGTGGACTATGTCGCGAGTCATCAGAACCTGACCGTCGACGTTGGGCAGGTTCTCTTTGGACCTGCAACCGCAATGACAGGAGACAGTGCGCTCGGCTACTACTTACATCGAACCGTGGGAGGGAAGTGGTTCAGCAACGACACGGAGATGGAATCGGGATGTGGAATTGTCCCAATTGTCTATAAACGCAAATCTCTCGTGCATGCTCTGCAGTGGGTCATCGGCCTTGAGTGGTATCTTCTGATGCCTGATCCGTGGAGAATCGCGATGAGCACGGATCACCCGAATGGAGCCGCGTTTCTTGCTTACCCTCAGATTATCGCTTTGCTCATGGATCGAAACCGGCGTGAGGAAGTCCTGCAGACGTTGCCCCCAGAAGTTAAGAATCGCAGCACATTGCAGGACATCAAACGCGAATACACGCTCAGCGAGATTGCCATTATCACTCGTGCGGCACCAGCAAAAATCTTGGGGCTGAAGAGAAAAGGGCATCTTGGGATCGGAGCCGATGGAGATGTCACTCTGTACCAGCCTCAGTCTGATATTCAGTCGATGTTCGAATTGCCCCGTTATCTGATCAGTGCAGGCGAGGTCATTCTGGACGACGGAGAACTGGTAAAGCAGCATTCCGGCCGAACATTGCATTGCTCTCCGGAATTCGATCCCGTTGCAGTCCCGGAAATCGCGAACTGGTTCAACGACCATTATTCGTTACGTTTTGACAACTATGGAGTCGACTCCGAGTTCGTTCTGTCCGGCGTTGATATTGCCTGTGAGAAGAATTCATAGAACCTTTGTCAGGTGTTTGAGTTCACAGTCCGATTAGGAAACAGAGGCGCGTGATGGTAAGTCGGTTGATCGTTGCGATGACTTGTCTTTTGATGTTTTGCACAGGAATTTCTGCTGCCGAACGTTCCTTGTTCGACGGGAAAACGTTCTCCGGATGGGAAGGGGAGACCGTCAAAACATGGAGAATCGAAGACGGCGTGATCGTTGGGGGTTCTCTCGAAACAAACGTTCCCCGAAACGAGTTTCTGGCATCAAAAACGCGTTTCAAAAATTTTGACCTGCGGTTGAAGTACAAACTTCAGGGGACGGAAGGATTCGTCAACGGAGGCGTGCAATTTCGTAGCGAACGGGTTCCCAATCATCACGAAATGAGTGGTTATCAGGCTGACATTGGTCAGGGATATGACGGTGCGCTCTACGACGAAAGCCGACGCAACAAATTTCTGATTCAACCAGAAAAGGAGATCGTCCAAAAGGCGTTAAAACCCAACGATTGGAATGATTACCGGATTCGGGCAGAAGGGAATCGGGTGCGAATTTGGTTGAACGGCGTTGAGATGGTGGATTTCACCGAAAAGGAACCGGGAATTGCTCAGGATGGCCTGATTGCGCTGCAGGTTCACGGAGGCGGAAAGGCGCTCATTTCATTTAAAGACATTGTGATTGAAGAATTGCCCTGATTGGAGTTTTTGCAGTGTCCAGACAGGCTGGTCGATCATTGCTGCCTGGTCGTAACAATCCTCCAATTATTGGGTTATGTGCCCTTCGTTTTTCCTCTTTCGCCTGAGATTTGCTGTTCTCTGGTTGATTTAAGTCTAAAATCGGGTTTGTCCGGGACAGGGAGAGCTCTCCTCCCAATTTCCTGTCAGGTCGCGTCCTGATAGGGAAGGACTCAATTCAATTCAGGGAAACGAGATGACTCCTCGAATTCTGACGGCGTTACCTGTTTACAACGAAGAGTCCCATCTTCTGGAAGTGTTGCCGGAAGTTCAGCGATACAGCACAGACGTGTTGGTCGTTGATGATGGTTCTAAAGACAAGACACCGGAGATTCTCCGCACCATCCCAGGCATTGAAGTCATTCGGCACGAACGAAATCTGGGCTATGGAGCAGGATTGCGAACGGCGTTTCAGTACGCTGTTGATCAGAAATTCGATGTGCTCGTCACCATCGATTGTGATGGGCAGCACCAACCGCAACTGATTCCCGCACTGGCAGCCGAGGTCTTCAAAGACCCTGAGAATCCGTGGGATATCGTGTCTGGAAGTCGCTATTTGACGGTCTTCGACGCGAATTCAGTTCCACCAGAGGATCGACGCGGCATCAACGTGGAAATCACCAGGCAATTGAATGAATGCCTGGGATTAAAGCTGACTGATTCATTCTGCGGGTTCAAAGCCTATCGGGTTGCGTCATTGCCGCTATTTGACGTCACGGAACTCGGATACGCGATGCCTCTGCAGTTTTGGGTCCAGGCTGTTCGCCATCATATGCGAATCAAGGAATTTCCGGTCCCGTTGGTCTATCTGGACGAAAAACGCTCTTTCGGCGGAGCGCTGGATGATGCTCAGAAGCGTTTAAGTTATTATCGAGAGGTTCTGAAACGGGAGATGGGGGACCAGCAGATTCGGTGTCTGGAGTCGTGAACCACCGATTGTCAGGGCAAAAGTTTCCCCAAGAATTACAAAACGCATTCCCTTCAACATTATTGAATTGATTGGCCCGGTGTGATGAGTTTCTCCAGCATTCAGCACACGTTGACGCCGATTCCCGATGCAGCTGGAACGCGGTATCGTGCGCCCTCAGAGGATGGAGGAATTCTCAGCCAGCCCCCTGTCTCTCAGGGTCGGGCAGTGGCCATGCAGAATTCGCAGCTTTTGCGATCTGCCACTGTGGTGCTGGGAGGGAAATCTCTCGCCGAGTTTCGTGACTGGACCAAATCAGTCTGTTTGACTGCTGCTCATCATTGGATGTACGAGACTCTCGGACAGGCGCCGGGAATTGGAGATGGCCCACTGTATGTCACAGGACACCAGCCATCGTTGAATCATGCTGGTGTGTGGATGAAGAATGTCGCGGTCTCGCATCTGGCAAGGTGTGTCGGAAGTACCGGGTTGAATCTGATTGTCGATAACGATCTGGCTGGCCCGCCATCAATTCGCGTTCCAGCAGGGACACGTACCGAACCCCGATTCGAAGCCGTGGAATACGATATCGATTCTCCGACGCAGCCATGGGAAGAACGCCGACTTCACGATGCCGAAGTATTCGCCTCTTTTCCAGATCGTGTTGCCGAAGCTTTGAAGCCTTGGGGAATCACCCCGACTTTGGCAAGTTGCTGGCCTGCTGCGATCGAAGCGAGTTTGAAGACGAATCAGATTGCGTTTCTGCTGACAGCGGCCAGAGTCGAGCATGAACATCACTGGGGAATTGCGAATCTCGAATTGCCTGTGAGTCTGCTGTGTCAGACCGAACCGTTTCTATTGTTCGCTCAATCTCTCATTCAACGACACGAAGAATTCTTTCAGTCATACAACGAAGCGGTTCACTGGTATCGCAGAACCTACAAAATTCGGAATCATCGACATCCGGTTCCTGACCTGGAGCAGATGGGAAGCCGTTTCGAACTTCCATTCTGGTACTGGGAAGCCGGTGACGTCGACCGACAACGCGTTTTTGCAGAACGACAGGGCAAAGAAATCGCCTTGTTCGCCGGAGAACGCCTGATTGCCCAACTCCCGGCGGATTCGCATGACCTTGCCTCGCTTCATGAATTGCAGCAACGAGGGCGTCTGCGGACACGCGCATTGACAACGACTCTCTTCACACGACTTTGTCTGGCCGATTTATTTGTTCATGGAATTGGCGGCGCCCGGTATGACGAGATCACCAATCGGTTGTTCTCGACATTCTATGGAATTCCGGCGCCAACCTTTCTCACCCTCACTGCAACAGTGCGTCTTCCGTTACATCCTTTCCCTGTGACGAACGAGACGATTGCAGCGTTATCAACACGGTTACGGCGTCTGAAGTTTGAAGGCCCGACCGGTGAAGCAGGGCCAGAAGTTGCCTCACTGAAAGCAGAGCAAGCCGCAATCTGGGAAGAAGCTCGGTTGCAACGAAATGCAGGGCTGACTCGAAGTGAACGCCGGGGCCTGAAGCTCGCCAATCGACAACGGCATTTGAGATTGAAGCAGATCCAAAAGCGATTGGGTGAGTTGGCTGCTGATCAGATCGAAGAAACGCAGCAGGAACTGGATGAGGCATTTGCCGAGCTCCGAGCAAATCAAATCCTGAAAAGCCGTGAGTATCCCGTCTGTCTTTTCCAGCCAGAGCAACTGCGTGGAACCATCAATCGACTGCGCGGGGAAATTTGTGGAAGCGCGGCAACACACTGATCCGCCACTCATCAATCTGCGGCACACTGACCGAGCAGACAAAGGTGCATCAGCAGCCCGATTCCCGCTGATGTTTCGGTGATGCTTCAACGATGTTGCGAGGCAGCTTAACGAGTCTTTGTGGCTCCCCTCAATTACCAAACAAGCCACCAAAAGAGAGGGGTGCAAATCGGTTAACGGCAGAAAACGTCGTTTTCAAACGCCTCTCCCAAGATTAAGGGATTTCCGGCTTCACCTCGTTTGAAGACCTGTGGTAAGGTGGTGCACCTTCGGAACGAGATGGTAAGCATCCTTCGCCGAAATCATTGATATTATTGAAGTAAGAACAGGCGGCATGGAGGCCCTTGTGAGCTCTGGTTCATCTCCCAATCAGCGACTGGATGTGCAGATTCGATGGCTCATTCGCCGGGATATGGCGGAAGTGTTGAGAATCGAACAGGCCAGTGCCAAGAATCCCTGGAACGACGAAGACTTCCTGTGTTGTCTTCGCCAGCGAAATTGCATCGGCATGGTTGCCGAGCACAATCATCGCATCGTCGGATTCATGATTTATGAGCTTCATAAATCTCGGCTGCATATCCTGAATTTTGCGGTTGCTCCTGAAGCACGCCGTAGTGGAATCGGCTCGCAAATGGTATTGCGGCTGATCGATAAATTGTCTCAGCAGAGACGCAGTGAGATCCTGATCGAAATTCGAGAAGGGGATCTCGACGCCCAACTGTTCTTCAAAGAGCAGAACTTCAAGGCGGTCTGCGTGCTGCGTCGGCACTTCGACGACACGGAAGAAGATGCATACATCATGCAGTTCCGTCTGAATGCGATCGCAGAAGAGGCTGCATACACGCCTCACAACCGCATCACTGAAATCACAGACATCGACGCCGCATAAATTCGAGAGCAATCTCGAATCGGCTGAGACAGGAGTTCTCTCCAGAACTCAAAAAAACTCTCTCCTCGATCCCTCCGCATGGAACATCGGTTCTCGCGGAGGGATTTTTATTTTCGCGAGCCGTCAATCAGATCGTGGCACAAGCCAGAGCAGGGGAGCGGAAGGAAGTCGCGAGCATTCTCAGCTTGTCCTCCATTGAGAAGGCTGCTGCGCCTGTCACAGGATAACTCGTACGGTCTTAGCTGGTTTGTGAAGCGCGATGAATGATTTCATCAAGCGGAACAAGAGGGCCGCGTCCTGATCCAGCGCAATCACGACAGGTCGATTCCCACGCTTCCGGGGTTTCGATGTTCCCTTTCCAGAACGGCCATGTTCGACATTGAATCGGCCGAACAGGGTAGATCGTGCAGCCCCGCTTTTGAGGATCAAAGAACACACAATCCCCGTTGCGATACTCATTCAGCGAAACTTTTCCGCGGGCAGGGCGGGTGTAAAGCAGACGAATCTCTCCGATGGGTTTGTCGAGATAATTCGCGATGGCCCGAATCTCTTCGTCGTTGACCCAAACGAATCCCGGGGCTCCGGTGCAGCAATCTCCACACCCGGTACATTCAAACTGAAGTCCGTCTCGATACCAGGGTGTTTCGCTCATCTCTGCCATTTGTTCAGACCTGAAAAACAGGTTTGATTTTGAAATTTCGAATTGATCAGAAAACGCCATCTGCGAGATCGTGATCAGGTCACAAATTTTCGGTGCTCTCTGACGTCGTCTTTGTCAGAAAGATTTCCTGTTCGCAACCACTTGAAACCAGACTGACAGCATACAATACGGGCCGCAAGAAAGTCAGGGAACCGTCTCGACGGCACAGGGATCATTGATGTCACCAGTTTCGGAATCGATTATTCGCCATTTTATCAGTGGGGACGCCCTCTTTTCCGGAATTGCACTGCTTGTTCTGGCGGTGGCCTGGCGACAATTTAAATTGCCCGGCGGCGAAAAAGTGGTCTGGGGATTCGCGTGTATCGGAGCCGTTTTCGTGTTCCTGTCTGCGACTCCGCAGGCGAATGGGGGCTATCTCATCAATGTGATTGTGACCGTCGGGTGGCTATTGCTGGGGCAACCGCTTCCGACGCAACCGCAGGCACCAACTCTCAAACGCCCGCGCCGATCATTTGAAAATCTGCTTTGCGTGATTGTCGCTGTGCTGTGGTTATTCGAAGGGGTCACAGAATACACATGGCGTACTTTCCCCCAACTCCCTGCGGAGTCAGCAAACGCGCCGATCGTGGTGCTAGGGGATTCCATCTCTGCCGGGATCGAAGAGAACGAAGCTGTCACCTGGCCTCAGTTGTTGAAGGAGAGCAGGGGATGGAACATCATCGATTTATCCCAGATGGGCGAGACTGTCGGCGGGGCAGTGAAGAAATTGACGGTCCCAATGGAGGATCGTATCCCCGACGGCGCAGTGGTTCTTGTTGAGTTGGGCGGAAACGATCTACTCGGAGGAACTTCCGTCAGCGACTTTGAACGGGATCTCAACGAGTTACTGAAACTGGTGACAGGAAAGGCAAGCCAGACAGTCATGTTCGAACTGCCACTCCCGCCGCTCTGCAACCGCTATGGTGAAATCCAGCGAAAGCTCGCCAAAGAATACAAAGTCTCTCTCATTCCCAAACGAGAGCTGGCGAATCTCATCAGTTCAAAAAAGTACACACTCGATTCCATCCACCTTAATCAGGCCGGGCAGAATCGAATGGCCAGCATTGTCGAAAAACTGTTCCCTGCAAAACTGTTCCCTGCAGAGGGGCACTGACATCAACGGGAT
>JBEBTF010000048.1:0-22433 GCA_040393865.1 Planctomicrobium piriforme
GAGTTGTCGATGTTGTTGTCGTGGTTCGCCCAGTCAACATCGCCAGCTTCGACCATCAACCAGAATGGACCGTTACCGGTGTTCAAATAGTTCAAAGCAACATCTGCCATCTGAGCCAGCGTTGGGTTCTCTTTGATATCTGCTTCGGTGTACTTCTCGGCTTTCTTGCTTCGGCCAATTGCAGGATCAAAATTTCCGTCCGCTGTTCGGAATGGGAGGTGTCCACCCGCCACGCCGTAGTACCCGAACAGGCGTTTTCCTGTTGCGGCTGCATCCAAAGCTTTGGATTGCAGTTCTTCAGCCCCGACGACTCCTTCTGCTCGCTGAGCAACGACGTATCGACCGCCGTGACGTGCGTCTGACTTCTGGAGGTCTTCTTCGGTGAGGTAAGCGTTGCCAGGGACAAAGTTCTCTCCCTGTTTCGCGTCTTTCGGTCGGGAGACGCCGTAGCCACACCCGATCAGCAGATCGACACCGGGGAGCGGGTTCTCTGGATGGCTGGCGGATGGGAGTCCCAGCAGATCGCGAGTGATGTCCTGATAATCGTCACGATGGACGTTATGGGCGTAGGCTGCTCCTGGGGTTGCATGGCTGATCGGAACGCTGGTGACCACGCCGATCTTGTACCCTGCACGCTGAGCGAGATGGGCGATTGCATCCGCCTGACTTCCGCGAACGCCGACGTTGATGGACGCGTTGTAGGTTTTGATGCCAGCCGTCATGCTGCTGGCCGAGCTCGCAGAATCTGTGTATGCCTGATTCAGGCCGGGGAGCGTTGACTTCCCGATCGGATAGGGAAGATCGGTCGAGACGGACCAAGGAAATAGTCCGGCGACTTCGTATGCGTATCCCCCACGCATTGAGGTGTCGACTTTCAGGACTTTCTGCTTGTTGATGTCGAGGTCGGCGTCGTCGCACCAAGGACTGGTGACCATCCACCCGAATTCAGTGGTCCCTTTGGCGGCGTAGTCCTGCATGTGCAGACCGTTGCCGCGCCCGGAATTGTATGTGACTGCGTTGTTCTTGTACGTCGCAGCGTTGAATGTTGTTGTCCAGTCCATTCCGTCAAAGACGACGAGAATGATGTGCTTCTTCCCGGCAGCCAAAGCGGCTTTCTGGATGTCGAAGATGTTGGTCTGATCGAAGTAGGGGGCCGTTGGGTTCAATGTCCCATTGGGAACATAGTCGTAGATCGCCTTCAGCTTTTCTTCAGACGCATACGGGCTGTTCTTGCCTTCGTATGATTTCAGCGAAATCCCCTGCCCTGCTTTCGCGGTTCCAAACGTATAAACCGGAATCAGGCGATTGGAATGGCTTCCCCAGCCCATGTAATTTTTGGCGTCCGGTCCCCAGAATCCCCACGGAGCCGACTTGGCTTCAATCGCTTCTGTTTGCAGGTCGCGAATGTGGTCCGCCATGGCAGGGCTGGCAAGAGCCAAT
Source organism: Planctomicrobium piriforme (assembly GCA_040393865.1). Taxonomy (GTDB): domain Bacteria; phylum Planctomycetota; class Planctomycetia; order Planctomycetales; family Planctomycetaceae; genus Planctomicrobium; species Planctomicrobium piriforme_A. The sequence goes on from JBEBTF010000048.1 coordinate 1,441, forward strand.
AATGCCAGCAGACTTCGACCAAGCTTCATCATATTGTTACTCCGGGAAAATGAGAGATCGATCGGAAATCGAATTTGAGGGTCCTATAAATGTACTGAAACAGGACAGATTCAGCATCGCTTCTGAGCGAATTTAACAGAAATGTCACACGAGATCGCGGTGCATGAAGGGAATCAAAAAACAAAGAGAGCTGTGCGATTGAGGTGTCGCACAACTCTCTTTTGTAGAGAAATCAAATTTTAATCGCTTCAGTTCGCTGTCGATTGCCTAGCGGTAGACGCCTGCATAGTACATGCGACCGCTGGCACTGCGAGCTGCACCGAATCCACACGAAGCATTCCGTCCTAGAACCCAGACGCGGTGGCCTGAGGAGTTGATCCATCCTTGGATACAGGAAGCTGCGTTTGGATAACCAACCGCAACGACTTGCTCGCCCCCACCGTGGTACATGACATCTCGTGCTGCCATGTTTTGAGCCCAACGCTGAGCGACGTTGCACAGGTTCTCATCCAACCGCTGGGTTGGCAGACCGTATCGAGCACGTTGCTGGCTTGCAGCGCTGTGCATCGACTGGATCATCGAGTTCTGGGTCAACGGCTGCGCAGGTGTTGCAGCCAAAAACATCATGGTGCAGCAGAGAAGTGCGAGCATTCGAAAATTTAACATACGCTTCAATCCTTTCAGGGAAGAATGCCAGTTCTTGTTCCAAACCGAAAGCAACGCGCTTTCGCGAACCGGCGTTCATCGTCTGGCGACCATATTGGGGCCAGAGGTTGCCTGAGCACTCGAATTATTCGTGTGCTCCTTGGTTACCTGAAAGAGAATGGTGGCGTTAACAGGCGAAGCATTCAATCCCGAAATCGGCCATTCTTGCCGACTTAACAGAACCACCGAAATGCCCTATTTGCAAGGTTGACAGGTGTTTTGGGTTTTACTAGTTGATTGTAATTGCCCATTTTGATGTGTTGTCCCGGTTGAATGGCTCGTGTGGACTGTATTAGGCACCTTATGACGCTCGTGTGTGATATAGGAATTATGCGGTCTCGATAGCGGAGGGTTCGCATTCGTTTTAATCCAAAATTGTGTTACGAGATGACACGAATGCTCAAGCGGAATCCGTTACTTGATTCCCCTTGTTTGCCTGTCTGAAAGGATGCAATTTCTTGATAGAATTCGCACAGACATCAAAGAAGAACTGGGCTGTTTGTGGCGAGCAACTCAGGTCGTGAAGTGAGTCGTGCTCCGGCGGCCGCAGCGTTTCCTTCAAAGTGCGATTCCAAGGGAAGCCTGACTTGCTTGGGGAGATCGGTCACCGGAGCGAATCTCTCCGGCAAACTGTCGGTTGAGGTGCGCGGACTTTGTGCTGTCGTTTGGGTGGGGCGAGATCGACATGATCGGCTGCGTGGGTTCGCTGTGCTGTGTCTCTGCTTGACGCAATCGAAGCTCGTTGGTGAGGCTTTCAGGAACGAGCTTGTTTCGTCTGTTCGATTCGATTTGACCTGAAAATTTCCTGTGTCTCGTGGAATGACACGGTTCAGGTCACCCAAGGAAAAGTAGGTCACCTGCTGGTGTCAGCGGCACGAATTAACTTGGTCAAATAGTCGCGCACGCCAACCGAATCGATTCCTGAAAGCACATCGATATTCGGCTGATGACGTCCCAGCCCGCGACGGTCAAATACCGTCATGCCACGAGTCAGTTCGCCTGAGACTTCGACGTCAATCTGGAGCGATTGACGTTCGAAAAGTTCAGGACGAGCAAGGGTGACAAATGCGGCAATTTCTGGAAGCAAAAGCCCTTCGCGGCCAAGCTGAATTCGACTTTCCCGCAATGCGTAGGGAAGCGATTTTGACAGGAACTGACCCAGTCGTGAAAACGGGTCAATTTCCAGTGCATCATACTGATCGAATGTCAGGCTCAAGTGAGAGCAGATATCAAGTGGGGCAAGGATTTTTGTAGCTGGTGAAGTCAGAACTAATCGAGCTGATTCCGGGTCTGCATAGATGTTAAATTCTGCTGCTGGAGTAACGTTCCCCTGCCCCTTTAACGAGCCGCCAAAACTGATGAGCATCTCCAGTTGCTGCAGGAATTCCGGATGGCGTTCCATGGCAAGTGCAACATTTGTCAGCGGGCCCAAGGTGAGAAGTGTCACTTCCCCGGGGTATTCTCGCACAAGATCGACCATTAATTTTGTGGAATCGGTCGGTGCATGAGGGAGTGCTTCGATGATTTCGCAGTCTCCCAGACCATGAAATCCGTCGTTCAACAGAATTCCCGTTCGTTCCGGGCGGTCCGGCAGAGCGATTCTCGGGGATGTGCTCCACCCCAGTCTTGGCCAGCGTGGAGGATCAATCAGCGAAATGATTGTTTGCAGATTGCGGTAGGCCTGTTCTCCAGAGACCGTTCCGCCGGTGGATGTCACCGCAATCACTTCGAGCCGTGGTTCGAAAAGTGCGAGAGCAATCGTAATTGCGTCGCCAATTCCCGGATCGGCGTCAATGATTACCTTTTTTCCAGCCATGCCTCCTCCAGATGAGGTCAGGTTCCACTGATTCTGCCATCCAGCAACTGGTCAGCAGCAGAGTCTTCAATGAACGTCAGAGTCCGCGGATCGAATCGCACTTCGCGGCCAAGGCGGTAAGAAATGTTTGCAAGGTGACACATGGCCATGCTTTTTTGACCGACGGACAGATCAGCATTGGGTTTGTGTCGGTTACGAATACAATCGAGCCAGTTGGACAGGTGACTTTGGTGCAGTTCGCTTGCGTCGGCAAATCGACCAGAAGGGCCGTCGTAAATCTTCCAGCCACTGCGATCAATGACGAGTGTTCCCTGTTCGCCGTAGAACGCTGCTGCCGCGGTGCGGCCTTCAAGCCCGCGCTGGTTCCATTGCCGGTGTTCCCATGTGACTTCGATTGATGGAAACTCGAATTGAACGGTCATCGTGTCTGGTGTTTCGCGATCATCCTTTAACACGCGATTGCCACCAGTGGCAGCGATTCGTGTGGGGAGATCAAGGTCCAGTCCCCAGCGAATCACGTCGAGCAATTGAACACCCCACTGTCCCAGTTCTCCGGAACCGTAATCCCAGAAACAGGGCCAATGCTGGTGAAAGCGGTTTGCTTGAAATGGTCTCTTCGGAGCCGGCCCGAGCCAGCGGTCGTAATCGACCCCTGGCGGGACGTTTGTTGGAACAGCGTGTCCGATGCTGCGGCGGCGGTGCATTGCCCAAGCTTTCGCCTGATGGACTTTGCCAATTTCCCCGGCTCGCAGTGCTTCAATTGCGGATTGGAAGTGTGCTCCGCTGCGTTGTGGCAATCCGGTTTGAACAATTCGCCCTGTTTGCTGAGCAATCTCAACAATCAACTGCCCATCATTGACGGAATGAGCAACTGGCTGTTCGAGATAGACGTCTTTCCCGGCCAGGCAGGCGTCTTTGCAGATTGCGGCGTGCCAATGGTCTGGTGTGGCGATAACAACTGCGTGGAGGTCATTCGTCTCCAGCAATTGTTCATGTCGAGTCATTGCGACGGGGCGGTAACCGGCCCGATCGGAAATTTGATGCTGTGCGGAAGCAAGCGCCTGAACGTCGACATCGCAGATGGCTGCAACACGGGTTCCGGGCAGCGCGGAGAGTCGACCTGCCAGATCGCGCCCATGGTCTCCAAGACCAATCACGCCAATATGAATTGTCTCGTTCGGGCCAATTCGTTGAGCAGCACCGAGTCCCAAAACTCCGACTGCAACACCAGCGGCATTCCGGGCGGTCTTCCCCAGAAAGTCGCGTCGATTGACTGGCTTGTGCGTCGGAACAGTACTCATATGCTTTCGATCAAGTCAACGTCCGACAATCGGACGCACGGGGACTGCTGTTTGTGTTCCCCGTTTGGGGGATCTCCCTGCCATTCATCAATTCTAGCCAATCAATTCCTGTTGTGGCCAATAATTCATGAGGTTCATTTGAGGATTTCGGCTGCAGGATTTGCTGATCGACAAAACCGAAACCGTAAAATCAGGTTACAGCATGACAGGCCCCCGCCAACTCGTTGAGAAAATGACTCTCTTCGGCTTTAGGACGGGGGCTCTGGGACTGATTTCTAAGGCTGGTTTTCTATGGCTGGTATTGTTCCACCAGCTGAGCAAATTCTCTGGTGAGTTCCGGCATGGCCCCTTGTCGGGAGGCGACCATTGCCCCGATGCGGTTTGCGAACTCGGCAGAGAGTCCTACTGGCCAGCCTTGGAGTTGGGCGAAGACAAAACCGGCTGTGAACGAGTCCCCTGCTCCGACGGTGTCTGCGACCTTGACTGGGCGGCCAGCGATGTCGTGGACCTCGGACTCGGTCACAACGAGGCAACCCAAGGCTCCCCGCGTGATGCAAACAAGCCGCACTCCGAACTGCTGAATCAATTGGCGTGAGAACTCGACGGGATCATGGGACAACCCGAGAAGATTGGCGATGAGTGGTTGTTCTTCGTCATTCAGTTTGACGAAGTTGGCTAACTGCAGCGATGCCTTGATCCACTCTGGGTGATAGTAACTCTGTCTGAGGTTGACGTCGTAAACTCGCAGGCTTGTTTCTGGAGTCAGCGCGACGGCTGCCTGAATTGCTTTGCGTGAGATCGGGTTTCTTTGGGCGAGTGTTCCAAAGCAGACGGCATCTGCCTTCTTCATCACTGCTTCAAGTTCTGGAGTCAGTTCCAGTGCGTCCCAAGCGACGTTCTCGTGGATGATGTAAGAAGGATGCCCATCATGCAGAGTCACTGAGACCCAACCGGTCGGGCGTTCTGCATCGCGCTGAACAACCGACAAATCAAGATGTTTGTCCTTCAGTGTGTCCAGGAGTTCATCCCCTTCACTGTCGGCCCCAACCCGAGTGACCAGAACTCCGTGGCAGCCAAGTTGTCCTGTCTGGAATGCGAAATTCGCCGGTGCTCCGCCTGAACGTTTCCCATCAGGGAATACGTCCCACAGAAGTTCCCCCAGACCGACGACGACAGGAGCTTGGTTTGAAGATGTCATGACTGCAGATACCACCGAAGAAAGCGTTGACAGTGAATTCAAGGGGCCCTGCTCTCACGAAGAGCGTTTTCCGGAGGAGAAACCACAGTTCGTCACGAGTCCCTGAGTGCGAACATGATAGAGAATAACGGCTTAAATGAAACTGCAGAGCAGGCACAGAACGTCGGGTTCCGTGACATGTGTGCTCTGGTCGTTTCTCTCCGCCGTAAACGCCGTGGCTTCTTCTTGCCGGATGCCCTGTCACGCCTGACATGTGACAGGACCGCCATCGTTCGACGGCACGCATCTTCTAGATCACCTTGCGAAATTGTTTTCACGCTTCCGCCACGCGGCGCGTTGCGTTTCATCAATTCAAACGGCCGCTGCGCGGGCACTCGGTAGAGCAAACTGCTCTAACTGGTTGAAGAGTTACCGGACAGGAAGTGCAGTCAGGCGCTGACGCAGTTTCTCCAGTGCTTCGTCAATTGCAGCACGACGTTCCCGCCAGGCGAGCAATCTTTGGGTGAGTTGCTCTGCCTCTTCGTTTAATGCGGTTCGCTGCTCGGAGAACTCCTGCTCAATCCGGCGCAGTTCGGTGGGTTCGATTTCTTTGTATTCGACGAACATGGGACCTCTCCTCATCTGGCCGGGCTGGCCAATCTTCATTCACGTTTCCCAGGGACTCGGGGCGTGATCAATTCAAACTTGTTCTGCGGCAATTCCGTGTTGATGTCGCTGTGAACGAATACGACTCCTCACTTTTATCGTCGGGGGCTTTGGGGGTCCTGAGGTGTTTTGGTGGTTTTGGTAAACTTTTTTGTTGAGCTGAAGTTTGCTCGTTGCATAAAACCGGCAACCGATAGAACCGTCTCAAAGTTGATGTGGCTTACACTCATTTCGTAACTGTCAGAACCTGAATAATCAGAACAGTGCTTGCAATGCGCACGGAAGCATCGTGCGAGTGGAGAATTGGGCCTGACCGGTACCAGAAGTTCAGGTGGAATAATCGTTACAGGCGAGCAAGCCTGAATCACAGAAGCTGGGAGTTCATCCTGACGGCGAACTCACTTTTGGGGCATTCGTTTCTGGTGCTCTGAGAAATGACGTGAACACCAGAGCACGCAGAGAGACGATTTCACCTGCTCAAATAGCAGAGTCCGGAGCTTATTCGGGCTGCTACTCTGCTCGATCGTCGATCGGTGTTGAATATGCCCGAGGGATCACCTGCTGGGGGCTGTTTCGCCGCCGCCGAGGGATCAACCGAATCAGCCTCGTTTGATTACGAGCGTTTCCCGGGCGACTTTGTGAAGTCTTGAAGCGATACGATTGATGAGCGTTGAACGTCTCTGGTTCCGCTCGCATTTGACGGGCAACCACTGCATTTCGATCCGCACCCGGTCGATGACCCGGTGAAGAATCGCCAGCTATTTCGAATAAGCAGACAGGCAGCCATCAAGACAATGCACGCCGTTATTAGAGTTTGCCAATTCATTATGCTGTCAATCATGGTGGCCACCTTCAGGACTGTTCATCCATGATACGCACTCTGATCTAGGAGCATGGACGTCACTGGTCAAAAAGGCAGGGACAACTGGTTGCCCCTGTTCCTTATTTCATTATCGCAGTCCCAATCTGGTAGACAAGGAATGAAGCAACGTACGCCAGAACGGTCATGTAGACGAAAGTGAAAATAGGCCACTTCCAGCTGTTGGATTCACGGCGAATGACCATCAACGTTGCCCCGCATTGGGCACACAAGGCGAAGAAGACCATAACGGACAGTGCGACCGGAAGCGTAAACAACGGAGATCCGTCTTCTCGAGTGGCTGACTTAAGCATGCCAATCAGGCCAGGGTTTTCTTCATCAACATCGCCTCCCAGACTGAAGATCGTTCCGAGCGTGGCGATGATCACTTCACGGGCAGGAAACGAAGCGATGGCCCCGATCCCGATACGCCAGTCCCAGCCGAGTGGGGCAACGACAGGTTCAATTGCGAGCCCGATCCGTCCGAGAAGACTCCCGCGAATCAGTTCAGCGTTCATGTGATTGATACGGTCTTGTGTTTCAGAAGATGCAGAGATGATCTGCTCTTTCTGAGCTTCGAATTCGGCGATCTTGCTTGCATACTCCTCTGTTTTTTCGTCTTGTTGCAGGGCCTCAAGCTGTTTGTCGAGAAGTTCAATCTTCTCGTCATTCTGTTCCTGCTGTGCTTCGAGTTGATGAACAACTGTGTGGTCGCCTGGGAAATATCCTGCTGCCCAGATCAGGACTGTGACACAGAAGATCAGTGTCCCTGCACGAACAACGAACTCTTTGGATCGATCATAAACTCGATCGAGAACGATACGGACCGATGGCCATTTGTATTCTGGCAGTTCCATAACGAATGGAGGTGTTTCCCCTGGGAAAAGTGTCTTTTTGAAGAGCCAGGCAATGGGGATTGCAATCAACGCTCCCAGTGCCTGCATCAAAAAGAGAACGAGCCCCTGCAGATCAAGGTAATTGCCTAACAGTGTCGTCGCAGGCACAAAGGCACCGATCAGCAGAACGTAAACCGGGAGTCGTGCAGAGCAACTCATCAACGGGGCGACCAGCATCGTCACCATCCGGTCTCGACGGTTTTCGATTGTTCGAGTTGCCATGACCCCCGGAATTGCACACGCGAAGGACGACATCAACGGCAGAAAGGATTTTCCACTCAGCCCAACCTTGGTCATCAGTTTGTCCATCAGAAATGCGGCGCGTGCCATGTAGCCGCAGTCTTCCAGAATCGAGATGAACAGGAACAGGAGAACAATTTGTGGCAGGAAGATGATGACTGATCCCACCCCGGCGATGATCCCGTCGACGAGCAGGCTACGGAGCATCCCCGGCGGGACAACCGCTGCAACTTGATCGGTGATAAAGCCCTGTCCCGCCTCGATCAATTCCATCAGGGGGCCAGCCCAGGAGTAGATCGACTGGAAGACCAGAAACATCAGCACAACAAAGAAGGCAACTCCGAGGAACCAGTGGGTCAGGACTTTGTCAATCTTGTCGCTGCGAGTCTGAGCATGAGCAGCCGCAGATCTTGTGACCACTCCATCGAGTTGTTTGCGAATCCAGTCATACCGGACTTTGGTTTCCACCAGTGGAATCCGGCACCCTGCGGCTGTTAAGCGTTGTCTGGCCGCACTCAGATATTCGCTGAGATTTGAATTGATGTTCAGTGAAGCCTGATGTTCGGCTTCTCCGTGCACATCCATTAACATACGTTCGAGCAGGAATGCTGGCGGTTCAGGAGTCCCCTGCCCGACCAGCCATTCTTTCAGGGCCTGTGCTTCCTGTTCGAAGACTTCTGGAAAGAGTTTGGGAGGAGCAACAGGTTCTCGATTGGCCACCCGCAGAATGGCGTCTCGAACGTCATTCAGTCCTTTACGCTGGTGTGCCGATGTGACAACAACTTCGACATTCAGGCGTGCTTCGAGGAGCTTTGCATTAATGCTGATTCCATTCCGTTCGGCAATATCGCACATGTTCAGCACGAGCAGCATCGGAATGCCCAACTCGCGCAGCTGCGAGAACAGATAGAGATTACGCTCCAGATTGCTCGCATCAACAATGCAAACAATTGTGTCTGGCTGTTCCACGTCCTTCTGACGTCCCAGCAGGACATCCACAGAAACCATTTCGTCTGCAGAACGTGGTGACAGGCTGTACGTTCCCGGCAGGTCGATCACCTGCACGTCGTGCCCATCGTGTTTGAAATGTCCCAGCTTTTTCTCAACGGTGACGCCGGGAAAGTTACCAATTCGGGCTTTCCCACCGGTCAAACCATTGAACAGCGTACTCTTGCCGGTGTTCGGGTTTCCGATCAGAGCAATGGTCAACGACTTCGATGCAGCAGTTGTGGCAACCGAGGACATAATCAAGCTTTGTTTCGAGGAAATCGCCTTAGGGGCAACGGCATTTCGGGATCAGAGTCTCGTGTGTGTGACGTTGCGGAAATGGACTTTGTAGAGGCCCTGTTTCCGGTTGGATCGCCTGTTTGCTTACTGTTGCAGGAGGGAGACCGAGACCCGTTTTGCTTCTGACTTTCTCAAAGAGAGCCGGTAACCACGAACGGCGTATTCCACTGGATCACCTAATGGAGCAAAACCGACGACGCTGATTTCTTCGCCATCAGTGAGCCCCATTTCCATGAGACGCATGGCAATGGCATCATCGCCCGAGATGTCCAGAATTGTTGCCCGTTGTCCAATTCGATTCAGTTCGGCAAGTGTCATGGAAACCGCGGGATGTCAAAGAGAAGGAACAGGAGGGAACCCGGACTGTCACCGTTATTGTGGATGGCAGGTCTGGATTGAACGATCAGGGGTGGGCCTTAGCCGGGACTGCATCTGTGTGAATCTCCACGAGAATCATGACAGAGGAATCGCAGCGAAAACTGAGACGTTGATTACCAATTGCAATGATGCTGGGTTCACCAGCACGAACAACTTCGATGACAGCCCCTTCGCGAAATCCGAGTTCTTCGAGGCGATGTCTCAGGTCATCTGCTCCATCCAGGTCAACAATGTGGCCACGTTGCCCTGCGGTCATCGCATTCAACGGGAGAATTACCACAATAGATCCTGCATTTGGAACGAATGGAAGCGGAGTCTGTTGCCTCAGTTAGGACTGAAACTGCGGTATTCTGCGAAACCAGGAGCTGATTCAGGCCGTCTGTTGAGACTAAGTCTCAGTAACATTTTCGCTATTGTAGCGGTGTCGCCACGGGATTTCAAAAGGGATTGTCGCACTCAATCGTGTGGAAAAAGATCCGAGAGTGGCAGACGCTTTCGATTTCCGGGAGAAAATGGCGCACCAGAGGCGGGAAATCGTTCTCTGGAAAATGCAGATCATTCCAGAAGTGGCGATTGCTTTACTGAACGCCCACTATTCGAAGATCAAAGAAATCCCATCCGATCTGGTGGGCATTCAGAGCGACGGATCGGACGGGTCAGTGGTTTACCGCGAATTCGCTGCTGTTAAGGTAAGCCCAGTAGACATCTTTGAGGCTTTCGGCCAGTGCAACCTGATACGGAATATTCCGGTCGGTCTTTGCCCGAATTGAGCGTTTGACGAGGTCCCCAATTTTGTTCAACTCGTCTTCAGATGGTGCTCGTGAGAGGGCTGCCAGACAGAGTTGGCGGATTCGTTCCGACTCGTGCCATCCCCGGTGGTTGATGACCTGAGAAAGAACCTTTCCCTTTTCGATATCGGTTGCTTTGAGAACAAGGTCTCCGTTGATCATCATCAAGGCTTGCGTCAGCGTGCCGTCAAAGGTGCTGGTTTCGCTGTTCTCTTCCGTTTCCACTGAAGTGTAGAACCGTGCGAGCCATTCTTCACGATTCGATTCCACCTGACGATCAAACAGGATACTGGCGTTCCCGGTGTTGGCGATCAACAGGGAGTCATAGAGTTGTTCCGCTGTCAGCGGTTTTACATACATTCTGGTGAACAGCGCGAAATCACCGAGTTCCGGTGTATCTCCCAGCTGCTTCTCCGGGACCTGGCTGCTGAGCTGATAGGCATCGGACAGGCAAATCCAGCGGACAAGACGCTTGACGTCATAATCACTGGCAACAAATGCGGCTGTCAGTTGCTCCAGCAACTCCGGGTGGCTGACCGGTGTTTGTGGGCCCATGTTGTCGATGGGATTCGTGAACCCGTACCCGAAGAACTGAGCCCAGGTTCGATTGACGAATGCACGGGCGGTCTGCGGATGATCTCCGCTGAACAGCAGGTCGGCCAGTTGATCACGAAGCGGAGACCGAGGTTGGGTCATCACTTCAACGCCGCTGTAACTTGGGTAGGCAACCTGCAAAACCCCCTTCAGACTTTCGTAGAAGGTTGGCCCGAAGGTGTCATTGTTGACCAGCTCTCTCGTGTGAATTGTCTTGTTCGACTTAGGATCGAACGCCATCGACTCTTTAATCTTCGTCTGCTGGAAGAACGCATTCAGTTCCCAGAATTTGGATTGCTCCCAGTTCTTGATGTCTGGGTGCTGATGGCATTGTGCACATTGCAACTGCTGGCACAGCAGGATTCTCGCAGCAATTGCCGTGGCAGGAACCGCTTGATTGTTCAAATGGGCGAGCAGGAAGTTTGCCGGTCCGTTCTCTTGAGTTCCAACAGCGGCAATGAGTTCTTCAACCGTATCACGCCACGGACGGTTCTCTCTGAACTGACGGTTCAGCCAAGCGTACAGGGCTTCCCGCTGGATTCCCTTCACTCGTGCGCGACCGACGAGGAGATTGGTCCACACAGACGCCTGATGTCTGGCGAATTCCGGGTTCACCAGCAAACGGTCGAGCGTGTCCGCCCGCTTGTTACTTCGTTGATCATTAAGAAACTGTTCGGTTTCCTTGGCTGTTGGGATGCGACCGGCAACGTCCAGGTAGACCCGTCGAATCCATTCTGCATCGGAAGCAACTGGGCCGGCAGGGACTCCGGCCTCTTTCTGCATCTGTTGCAACTCATTGTTGATAAGTTGCACGATTCCCGTGTCAGAAGTTGGGAGTGGGCGAACTGGCTTTGTCTGTCGAACCGGGGCAGAGACCGGATAGGAGTGATCTGCCGGTAAGTTCTCGCCTGAGCCCATGGCAGCAGCAGGCAGAGAAATCTCTGGAATAGCTGACGGTCCGCCAGACTCTGCTTTGGCTGGTTCTGAGGCGATTGTTGAGTGTTCTGTCTGTGCAAGTTCAACGGACGTTGGTTGTCCATTGTTGCGTGGCCACAATGTGAAGGTGGCGAGCAGCAGAAGTGAGGCACCGATGACAGGAAACAGAAACAGACGACGGCTAGGCCGTCTCACAGAAACTGGTTCTTCATGCGGTGGGGAGGCTGGTTTGTAAACAGGCATCTCTGTCGAGCCTGCTCCAGCGGCATCCCAGTAGAGTTCTCCGTGCAACTCCATGGCTTCGATATACAGCCGGAGTGCGTCACGGTCTTGAAGAGTGATTGCTTCAAGTCGCTCAATCTCTTTCTGTGTGGCGATCCCTTCGCAGAGACCCTCCACAACTTGCAAGATGAATTGGCGTTCGCGACTGGTCACGGTATTACTCGATTGAAACTGTTAAAGGTGCCCTGGAATTGCCAGGAACTGATTTCCAAATGAAAATGATGGTTCTGCTGTTATGTGGGGACTTCAGTGGCCAGTTGCCTGTGGATGCAATCAAGGAGGAGCTTTCGAATTCGCCCGAGTGACTGATACACGGAATTTGCTGGACGGCCTAACTGCACGGCAAGGTCTTTGCCGGAATGTCCCGGCTGATAACGCTGCTCAATGAGTTCGCGATCACTGGCTTGTAACTTTGAAAGGCAATGGTGGAGAGCTTCGCGTCGTAGTTCTTGTTCACCTGAAATTTGGGCTGCTTCTTCTGCAACTGCGGCTACGAACTCTTCGGAGAACGTTAATCTTTCACGTCGGAAACGCTGTCGATGTTTAAGGATTTCAAACTTCGCAATCTGGCGTGCCCAACTGAGGAAATTCGATCCATCTGCAAACTGGTCGAGCTTAGCCCAGATGACAAGATTCGTTTCCTGCAGAATTTCTTCCGCGCTATGGACGTTGCCGACCTGTGCAAGAATGAATAAGTACACCGCTCGCTGTGACCGGGTAAAGAGTTGAACAAACTCCTCACTCGGGATAGCGCGTGGCCGGATTTCCTCTGGTTCTGACACGCCTGTTCCTACATCGAATCAAACAAGAAATGAGGAACAAGCTGCCCGCCACTGTTCCTCATTTCCTGCTTTTCCCCGATCGAAATGACAGTGCTTAATAAATTAGAGTGTCACTTCGATTCCAAATTCAGCTTTAGTTCAAATGTCATAGCCCTGATTAAACGTCATCGCAGTTTCAAAGCCGGTTGAACGATTCCATCGGCATCTGCACTGCTGTCAACTAGACCGGTAACGAGACCGGTTCAGTCTCATATGGAATCGCAGCAGTCTTCTCGACTGGACAAGACTGCTGCGCGCTAAAAGCTCCGCACTCTTTCGTAGATTGCTTAGCCGATCAGACCTTTGATTGGCTGACCGCCGTTTGCCAACGGCATTGGACGACCACGTTTTGATGTGTGGACGGTGTTCAATGGAATTCGCAGAGCATGAGCGACGGTTGCCCAGAGATCGCCAGGGAGATAGCTCTCGCTGATGATGCGATCCCCATCTTCGTTGGTTGCTCCGATTGCCTGTCCACCCTTCAGCCCACCCCCACCGACGAGCAGCGACCAACTGGTTGCCCAGTGATCTCGCCCGACGTTCTGGTTGATGCGTGGAGTACGACCGAACTCACCCATGCAGACGATCGTGACGTTCTCCAGCATTCCGCGCTGTTCAAGGTCGCGAGTCAGACCGGCGATCCCGGTGTCCAACTGTGGCAGGTTGGTATTCTTCAGGCGATTGAAGACATCGTCATGCAGGTCCCAACCGCCTGGGAACTGAACTTCGATGAATGGAACTCCAACCTCGACCAGACGACGTGCCATCAGCAGCATGTCGCCGAACTGATGACCGCCATAGGACTGACGGACTTCTGGTTTTTCATCAGCAACTTTGAAGGCTGCCATCTGCTTGGAGGTCATCAGGTTGATGGCCTTCTTGTAGACGTCCTGATGTGCCTGGCCAGCATCGCCACGGTTGGAACGAATGAAGTTTGTTTCAATCGTTCCCAGCATCTGCAGACGCTGGTTCAAACGCTGAGCATCCATTCCATCCATCTTGGCGTTCTGGATATTTCCTCGACCATCAACCACGAATGGGGCATGTGACATGCCGAGGAAGCCTGGATTCATGCTTCCGCCACCAATCGAGATGAAGGCTGGAATTTCCAGTTCTTTTCGTTTTGGAGCGAGTTCGTAGCTGACGACTGAACCGAACGGAGGGTGAACCACCGTTGGGTTTGGAACATAGGCGCTGTGCATGTAGTAAGTGCCGCGCATATGGTCTGCTTCACGGGTGCTCATTGATCGCACAACCGAGAGTTTGTCCATAACCTTGGCGATTTCGGGAAGCTGCTCAGAGATCTGCAGGTCGCCCTTGGTGCTGATCGGCTTAAACTCGCCACCGTTCTTTGAGTTCGGCTTCAAATCCCACATGTCGATCGTAGGAGCTCCGCCACTCAACCAAATCAGGATGCACGCCTTCTGATTGGACTTCACTTCAGCAGCGTTTGCCTGAAGGTGCGACAGGAAGTGCGATGCCCCTAATGCTGCCGCCCCTCCCATGGCCATGTGGCTCATGAAGTGACGTCGTGACATGCCGGTTGGAATCGTGTCGAACATGATTGAGGTCTTTCTGCTCTTTCGAACACTATTGTCAGTGCGCGACAGGCCAATTGATTCAAAATTGCCTATCCGATGCAGCTGCTCGAATCTCTGCTTAAATTCGAGCAGCTGTTGTTGGCCCGCACCGTTTTTTCTGTATCACCGTTTTGAATCAGATTGCAGAGTGAAAGACTGGTTTGCTGCCAGTGATTGTGCCTGTCTCTGATTCAAGCCGTGCCTGTTTCAATGTCGCTGGATGATTGTCAGGTTAAATTAATGGTTGACGATGAATTCGTTGGAATTCAGGAGTGCCCAGTACAGATCCTGGTAGGCTCGAACCGGGTCGCGTTCTGCTGCCATTAATCGTTGCAGTTGACGAATTTCGCCTTTATCTGGACGACGCCCGAGTGCTGCGATGAACATGATTTCAACACGGCTGGCGTCATTTCTGTGACGTGGATCAGACAGAACTGTTGTGACGAAACTCCCCTTCTCTCCATTAATCGCTTTCTGCACCAAAGCGCCGTTCATCATTAACAGGGCTTGTGGAATGCTTCCGCTGAAGAGTGTTGGTTCATCTTCTTCGTTTCCACCAAAAATACGCAGGAAGTCGGTTAACCATCGTTCCCGTTCTCGTTGATCACCGGTGAGGATGGCACCACTGCCGTCCGCACTGGTTGCAATCATTAACGAGTCGTACAACTGCTCTGCCTGCATGGTTTTGACATACATATGACTGAACAGTGGAACCTCTCCAGCAGCAGGGTTATCGATTTCATTCTTGCTGCCGAACTGGCTTGTTAAATTGTAGGCATGTGTGTTGCAAATCCAGCGAATCAGTTGCTTTATATCATAACCGCGTGCGACAAATTCTTCGGTCAGGCGGTCGACAACTTCCGGATGGCTCTCTGGGTTGTGTGGTCCCATATCGTCGATTGGCCGAGTAAAGCCGTATCCCATGAAGTGTCCCCACATCCGGTTCACCATGGCTCTGGCTAACTGATGTTGTGGGTCGGTACGGCAAATCAGCTTGGCAAGTTCTTCGCGACGATCCGGAGTGTCTCGCTCGATTTCATTGTTGAGGTAGGTTGGGTACGCGACCTGAACCAGCCCTCCCCGGTTTTCAAAATAGACCGGTCCGGAGAAGTCACGGTAAACGAGTTCGGAGTAATCGTCGACCATTCGCCCTGATTCAGGATCGTACTTGTCGTGATCCTGACGGCGGGCCTGACGGAAGAAGGCGTTGAACTCCCAGAACTGATTCTGCTTCCATTCGTTAAATGGATGGTTGTGGCACTGTGTGCACTGAACCTGCATTCCCAGGAAAATTCGGGCAGTATTGGCGGTTGCTTCGACGTGATACTCCTCTGAGTTCACGTTTCCGGAAAGCTGGGCTAGCAGGAAGTTGACAGCCCCGTTTTCTTCAAAGTGCCCTTCCGCGGTCAGCAGGTCGTAAACGATGTCATTCCAAGGGCGGTTTCGTGCGAAGGCTTCCCGCAGGAACTTTCGCATTCCCACACGGCTTGTTCGGTCTGGAGTATTTCGTCCAATCAGAACATTGGTCCAGACCTCAGTGAAATTTCGGATGTAGTTCGGATCAGCGAGGAGTTCCTCGATCAGTTTGGCACGTTTGTCTTCAGACTTGTCATCAAGAAATGCCAAGACTTTCTGAGCTGGTGGAATATGCCCGACGATGTCGAGATAAACACGTCGCATCCACTCTTCGTCGGACGCGATCGGACTCGGCTCGACCTCGTTGTCTTCCCAGCCCTGCGCAATCTGGCCGTCAATAAACTGCACAACCCGATCCGAAATTCCGGTGCTGAATTTCTGGGGAGGAGCTGCAACAACAGGAGATGCGGCAAACAAAACCCCCAATACGGCGAGCATTGAACTCGCTTTGAGGATGTTGTTTTTGTGCATCATGTTGTTCATTTGCATCTCATGTCCCTTTCTGACGGAAAGTGTATTTCATGATGTGGTTAGTTCCACTTTCGTGAGAATTTCTTCCCTCTAAAGTGAATACCACGATTCAAGCCCAAACTGTTCGCCTCAAATCAAGACTTCTTATGAATTTTGTCACATTCGCCTCTGGAATGCGAATGTTTTTGCGCAACTTTGCCAGACTCGCTGTGTTTGTTTGGAGAGGCATAAGTTTCTATTTTGCAGTACGTTGTGTTAAAATGAGTTTTGTCCGCTGTCCCTCCCTGATGAATTTTGCATTCCACTGGAATGTTTTGCCGTCGAGTTGCAGTCCCCCTGGCCACTGAGGCTCGGTTTCGTCCCGGTGATGGATGTAGGAAAACTCCCCGTGCTCGAATTGGTGCACGGTCCCTCTGTTCATGGAGACTGGACCTTCGTAGGTGAGGTAATGGAGGCGATGGTCGGCGATTGGGATCGCTTCGAGTTCACATTCTGCAGTCGGTTGTGACTGGAGACGCCATGTCTTCAGGACTCCGTTGGACTCAAGCATGAAATCCCAGTGCAGATCCGGCCAGTCATGGGTCAGGATTACAAATTGTGGCATAAGCGTGGTGTCTTCTGTTGGAATCGCAATCTTACGCCGGCTAGCGTCTCAGGATTATATCCTCTCTGCGGGGGGCTCAGGGTGTGGTTTGGAATGGTGGCTCAGTGTACCGGATATTTTTTCATCCGTGGTTTGGGGAATTCCCCGGCAATTTCAAGCTGTTTTGTCGATTGTGGTAAGTGTTTTGTTCTGTTGGTACGGTGTTTTTGAGTGTTTGCGTCCGTAGGATGGCGGTGGTGCTTCTTTCTTTAGAGAGGGCCTTGTTGCCGGTGTGGACTTATTTCGAATGAAGCGAATGCGCAGATCGTTCTAGTGAATCTGCTCTCTTCTCATATCAGATATTGTTGTTTTACAGGTGAGAATTTCGCTATTCATAGTGTGGCCAGTCTGTGATGAGCACAATCCGCGTTGCTCGTTGAAAAGAGACTGTTTGTCGCTGTTTTTCGAGATGTGGTGTGTCCGGCACGGCGAATTTTATTAGTCTATTTAATATAGAGTTGCCCGGCGCTTGGGATGAATTGTTGAACAGGATGCTCTGGTCGTGTGCCAGTCATGTTAAGCAAACTGTTCACTACGGTAGGCTCCGCTTTGGGTCCATGACCATGTCGTGATTCAGGTATGTGCGAGGCAGCGGGTAAGCAGACTTTGGTTGCTTTTAGTCGTTAAGCGTTTTTGTCTGTCTTGTTTCTGTCATTCAGAATCTGCGACATCAATTCGGAATTTGCTTTAAGGGAATCTGGATGTTTGACTGGATTCAGCAACTGCCGACACAAGATGGTGCCCCACTGTTGGGGAAGGTCCGTCTATTGCGGGAGCTGGGACGTGGCGGGATGGGCGTTGTTTATGGAGGCTGGCACTCCAATCTGGATATCCCCGTTGCAGTAAAACTTCTGAAGGCAACGCTCACCGAGGGCGGGGATGCCGCGGCTCGATTTCTGAGAGAAGCCCGCATTTGTGCATCGATTGACGAACCAGGGCTCGTGCGCGTCTTTGACTTCGATCACATTGAGGCTGGTTCTTATCTGGTGATGGAGTACGTCGCAGGGAAAAATCTGGACGAAGTCATTACGGCCTCTGGGCCAATGACGGAGGCAGAAGTTTTGACCTTGCTGAGAGACATGTCTGTCGTATTGATGTCATTGCACCGCAGCGGTGTGATTCACCGGGACATCAAACCTTCCAACCTTTTGCTGAGAGCGGATGATGGCCGTGTCAAGCTGACAGATCTCGGCATCGCCAAGATGGAGAAGTCCAGCGACTCGGCCGAGACGAAGGGGATCATGGGAACTCCTTCGTTTATGAGTCCGGAGCAGATTCGCAGCCCGAACGATGTGAGTTCAGCCTCTGATTTCTTTTCGCTGGGAGCAACGGCATATTATCTGTTGACTGGGAAACGCCCATTCGATGGGGCTGGCAACATCTTTGAAACAATGCAGAACATCTGTAATCAACCACTGCCGGTTGAAGTTCTCCAGCAGGCTGGCGTAAGTCAGTCAACAATTGATCTGCTTGTGTCCCTGACCGTGAAGCCGATGTCCGAACGGATCAATGACGGCCGTCAGTTGCTGGGACGCTTGCCTGCAACCTCAGTTCCGTTTCGTCCAAGTATTCTCACCGCATCGCGACCTGAATGCCCTTTGAAACGCTCTGACACGACGAGTTTTGCGAGCCCGAATGCGGAAACGATTTCGCCAGGTTCGATGCTGTCCAGTCCAGTTGGGGTGACGACATATCAGTCTCCCCAACCGCGATCGTTATTGATCTGCGAGTGTCTGCAGAATGACTTTATTGCTCCCATTCCATCTGGTCAGCCGATTCCCAACAAGCTTCATATTGGACGCGAAGAATCATTGCGACTCGTTGGTGCTGACCCTGCGAAAGGCCCGTTAGTTCGAGCCCTGTCCGCCTGTGCTTCTGCAGAACATGTCCGTGTCGTCCACATTCGGGACTGGCATGATCCCGACGATCCAAGGCAGCAGGCGGAACTGGAGTTCTTTGGGGCGCACTGCATTATGGGATCGCATGGGGCAAAATTCGTTGATGCCGTGGAAGCGTTTAGTCGAGATCGTGGGCGTTCGGCGATCGTCGATGCGACAGGAATTAACGACTTTGAAGATACGCCGCTGGCAGACACGCTCGAAGCACTCGTTGACGATTACTCCCGTGCCGAAGTTCCTGTCGGTGTGATCGGTGTCTGGACGAATGTAAAGGTTCACTACCTGCTTTATGACCTGAAGACTCGGGCGGGTTTTCATAATTTGGCGACATGTTCCAAGCTGGTCTCAGCACCGGATCGAGTTGAGCACCGAAATGCATTGCGGCAGTTGGAAACCGTTCTGGGTGTGAAGGTTTTTCACGAGATCGACGAGTTCCTCGCCTTTCTCGGTGTTCGGCCGGGCTCTGGCAATGTTGCGACGACGTCAGAGACGCTCGTCGGGACGCTGATCAATGGATAGAGCCCTTCCCTGCTCTTCAGGGAGAGAATTTGATCGAGCGGTTGCCTCAACAAAAAATCCATCGAGCCGCACAATACATGTGAACTCGATGGATCGTGTTTTTATGAGCCGTAATGGCGAATTCGGCCCCGTTATTCTTTTTCGATCTTTTGTTTGAGTGCCAGAATTTGCAGTGGGATGTCGCTGCAGATCGCATCAACACCTAAGCCAACGGCGAGGTAATAGTCCTCAACAGAATGGCCAGGCCAGCCATTCACTTTGATGCCCGCTTTCTGTGCATCGCGAACAGCGGCCCGTGATGTTCCGTCCATTCGGCAACCGACTCGGATTGCTCCGAGTGCTTTGGCTTTTTCAATAAATTCAGCGGTACATGGCCCGCCGGTGATGTAGAGCAGATTCGCTTTAGGGTCCATTTTGTGGATGATCTTCAAGGGGCGATCATCGAACGACGTGAAATAGTAGAACGACCCTTTTGGCTGCTTCTTCATCGCCAGGGCATGCAGTTTCTGGCAGTATTCTTCAAGTCGTTCGTCCGGATACAGTTCCTTCTTGCTCGTTTTCATTTCGAGTTCAAGATAGATGCCCGGTTTGTCTTCGAGGTACGTTAAGAACTCTTCGAGAAACAGAAACTTCTGCCCACTCTTCTTGGATGTGATCGACAGAAGCTCCTCTGCCGTTTTGTGTTCAACTGGCCCGGTGCCGTTGTGGGTGCGGTCAAGAGTATCGTCATGCAGGACCACCAGTACGCCATCCTTTGTCATGCGGATGTCGGTTTCAAAACCTCTGATGCCCTTGTCGTAACAGCTGCGAAAGGCATCCATGGTGTTCTCTTCGAACTCATGGGCTCCACCACGGTGTGCGTACAGCAAGCCTTTTTCTTGTGCATGAACGGAGCTCACCGCTCCTGCAATCCCTCCGGCGACGACAACCGCTGCAACCCACTGACGAAAATTCATGAGCATGGTCCTGTTCAAAGGCAATTGAGAAGCGTCAGGCAGAATTCTTTGCGTTACACATCTCGTGTGACGGGATGAGGCACATCGAGTTGGGTAAGTCTATGGAGAATGCCGAACACGACCGCATCGTGCAACCCAATCGTATGGAGCCAGGGCATTGATTTGAACGGCTTGGAATACTGGTCTACGATCACCCTGACCGGGGCAGATGAAGATGTCTGGACGATGAAAATGCGATGATTTTCCAGTGTTTTCCCGGAAAATTTCGTGCAATCATGAACAGCAAACGATGACGTAAACGTCAGGTTGTTGGTTGTGAATTGCTTTGGTTAGGGCCACAAGATTCATTCAAATTTAACACAGCAAGGTTCAGGCAGGCGTTGTGTTTTCCCTGTCCAGAGAGCTTGTTTCAGTACTTCAATCAACGTTCCCTTTGGAGCAATAGGCCTGTAGAGGAAGATGAGCTTCCGTGCTTTGCGAAATACCTCAGGTGGTTTGGGCTGGCTGTTTACGTTTCCGGTGGGGGATCAGCAATCGATGACGGGTGGGGCGGAAATGAGGATTGGAGTGAGTGGGAGACGCAGGACTGGTGTGCTCTGTTTGTAGACGGGGTGAATCTGCACATGCTCACAACTGCTTTGACATGAGCCGCTGGACACGACTACTATCTGGTCGCACCCGAAATCGGAACATGATTTCGGCAATCAGGAAATCGGGACGTAGCGCAGCCTGGTAGCGCGCTTGACTGGGGGTCAAGAGGTCGC
>JBEBTF010000049.1:0-22223 GCA_040393865.1 Planctomicrobium piriforme
GCTTCAATTGGCAGAGTTGAGAGTTCGCCATTCTTCTCCTGCACCCAGAGGCGGTCGTGGAGATTCACAACCGGACAAACGTGGTTCGGGATAATCGTCACTCGTTCGCCAATTTTTGGTCGACGCTCTGAGTGAGTCAAATCCAGTTCTCCATGCTCTTCACTGAGGCGAGTGATCTTCGCGCCAGGGTACTCCAACACAGCCCCGTGACCTGAGTCCGGCGCACTCACATTGCGATCAGAGGTCAGAGTTTTTGAACCGGCGTCGATCACCGCCTTCCCGGAAACTGCAGTGCTGACGATGGTGCAGATCACCCCAAGCGCCAGATCTTGTTCTGTGCAGAAATTCGCACGCAGCGTATTCATGTCATTGAAGATGTGCGTTCCTGATCGCGTCTCTGTTCCATTCGTCACAAGATGAGACTGATAGGTTGTTGGAGTCGATCCACCTGACACGATCGGAGCTTCAAACCCATGTGCTTTCCAGAGGTCCAGTGTCCGCCCCAGAATGGCGTCGATTGCAGCAAGTTGCGGCCCTTGCTGATCGGCTGGTGCCCAGACTTGCCCGGGATAAAAGAAGAGCCCGTCCAGTCGCAATGCTGGTTCGTTTTGTTTGACGAACTTTGCCAGTTCTAGAGTGATTTCTGATGTCGGAACGCCAGTGCGGCCCATTCCCACATCCTGGTCAACAAGAATCCCAATCGTTGTCCCTGCCTGACGAGCCGCTGCGGCCAGCGCTTCCAGCCCTTCTCGACTATCCACAGCGACACGCAACGTCAGGTCGCCAGCCAGTTTCGCCAAACGCTTCGTCCGAACCGGATCAATTGCAGGGTAGGCGACCAGCAAATCGTGAGTGGCCTTGGCCATCACTTCCGCTTCGCCCACCTTGGCAACAGTGAGACCAGAACACCCCTGAGCCATCTGCATCTGTCCAAAACGCAGAGACTTATGAGTCTTTGTATGAGGACGAACATTGACGTTGTGCTGGCGAGCGTAATCAACCAGTCGCTGATTATTCCGTTCGGCAGTGGCGAAATCGATCACAATCGCAGGTGTTGCAGGGGCCGATTCAATCGCAGGTGCAAATGTAGAAACCATTCCGCCAGACCTTCTCAATGTTGTCAGTCTCAATATGTCGGTAATGAACGATGCAGACGTTGGTGGGGATCGACCTTCGGAGAGGAGGTGGAGGGAGAACACCAGCCAGCTTGCCGACTTACGAGACTAACAGGCTCTCAGGAATCGTCAAAGGAACCGCCAAGAGTCCCCGCAGTCTGGAAATTCGCCACCCTCAGCGACCGACTCAATCGGAGCAATTCTTCCGCTATTGAAATTGGACGCCATCCTGTTCCATAAAAGGCAATTCACATCAAAATCAATTGCTACAAACTAATCGACGAGTCACAATACGCATCGGTATGTTTCAATAATTCTATCCTCCATGTTCATCTTTTCACGCAAGCTGGCTGTCACCGCACAAATTTTAACGCTGAAAGGTTCACTTCATTCTCTACGGGCGTACCCCAATCAAAGCAGACTCGTTCCTGCGCTACTTTTCTGAAGCCATTTTTACATGGGCCTATTCCTCTATGAATAACAAGCCACTTTCCCCATCGATTTTCGGGCCGTTCGCAAAAAAATCCCGACCTCACCAAACTCCCCTGCAATCCACTCTCGGATTCACGCTGATTGAATTGCTGGTCGTCATTGCCATTATTGCGATTCTCATTGCGTTGTTGCTCCCGGCGGTTCAACAGGCCCGTGAGTCAGCCCGCAGAACCGAGTGCCGCAATAAGCTGAAGCAGTTCGGGCTGGCCCTCCACAACTATCTCGACATTCACAATCGATTTCCGCCTGGAAATACAGGCACCGATGCAGCAGCAAACACTGGAAACTTCTGGATCAGCATGCTTCCATTGCTTGATCAAACCGCTGTCTTTGCAGGATGGAAACCAGTTCCTAACTCGCAAACAGTCGCTGCAAACCAGAGTATCTTGAGACAGTTGTCACCGCAGTCATTTTTCTGCCCATCAAGCCCCCTTCCCACACATACTTCGCTTTCCGCTCAGGTTCGTGAGGCACCGCTTCCAACCTATGTCGGGATCAGTGGAACCGCCGACGCCGGATCCGGATTCGTAACCGGAAACCGGGGAACGATGAATTCCAACGGAGTACTGACAGTGAACATGGCAGTGCGAATTGCAGAGATCACCGATGGAACAAGCAATACGCTGGTGATCGGTGAACAATCCGACTTCGCAAAAGATTCTACGGGAAAGCTCATTGATTTCCGGTCATCGAATCCGTTCAGTCTTGGCGCGAGCTCGAATTTGACAGGAGTTCCCGGAATCAGTGGGTGCTGCACAGGCGAACGACACACCTACCAGATCACAACGATCCGCTACAAACTGAACGACAAGACTTACAGTTCCAACAGACCTGACGGAAAAGGGAATACAAGTCCTGACACGCTGGGCGGAGAGACAAACAAACCGCTGCAATCAATTCACTCCGGAGGCGTCGGTGTGCTGCTTGCCGATGGGTCAGTCCGATTCATGAGCGACAGTATTCACCACGATACGTTTATCGCTCTCTGTAAGAGGAACTCTGGAATCGCCATTGGAGAATGGTAAGCAGGGAACCACGTTCAACCGAGAAACGACTGCGACATCAATGTCCAACCGAGCGAGCGGTTCTCCACGATGGAGACTCGCTCGCTTCTTGAGTTGAACGAGAAGTTATTCACTCCGCGATTGGATCGATCACTTTTCTAAAAACATCTTCAAGGCTGCTTTCTCATGACGACCTTCATGAACCTCACATGGTCATTCATGCTTGTATCTGTATTACTCACCTCGGGCTGCGGCAAATCAGAAGCAAAATCCGAGTCAAAGGACGATGCGGCACCGGTCGTCGATCCTGAAAACTCAAAAGATGGAATCGAACGCACCAAGCATTTTTCCACATGATGCAACATCCAGGACCAAAACCGTAGCCATTGCTACACTGACGTGCAAAATGCAGTCGAAGTTGCAATAATCGGACTCAGACTGGTCTGAATCAATTCCATCCGCTGGGGTCGCGATGTGTTCAACACCACAAGAAAAAACAGGGGCTGATTCGGTTCGATCGCAACTTCCACTGCACACGACAGGAATCAACAATGGATACCGGAGTAAGAGAGTCTCGTCAGAATGCCATCATCGCAGGTGGAGCGATTGTTCTCTGCGTTACTGGCTGGCTGGCGTATCAATGGTGGACTCGACCAGTCGCGGTGGAATTCGACAATCTTAAATATATTCAGTTGCTGACAACGGCCGTTTCCAATCGCAGTTCGGAGATGGTCGAAAAGGTCAATCTCGCTGTCGATGCACGCGCGAAAGACGGCAAAATGTCAGCCCCTGAACGGGAGCATTTCCAGAAGATTATTCAGCAGACCCGGGAGAATGACTGGGAAGGGGCTCACCGTGCCTCTTTTGCGTTTGCAGAAGCGCAGTTAAACCGACGGCGAAGTCATCCACCAACGAATTTGCATGACCATGATCACGGGCACGATCATGATCACAAACATGGCGAAAAGAAATAGGCGTCGTTCTCACCAATGCAGAGGCTTCCCACATTGATGTCGCAAACACCGCGACTTGAGAAGCCCAACCGGTCTATACCTGAAAATACGAGCGATACCATTCGACAAATCGGGCGACGCCGACCTCGACACTCGTAGATGGTTTGAATCCAACATCAGCAATCAGAGTGTCCACATCAGCATAAGTTTCAGGGACGTCTCCCGGCTGCATATCCAGAAAGTTCTTTTTAGCGGTGACGCCCAGCTCCTTCTCTAATGTTTCAATCAGGTACATCAACTCCACCGGTTGATTGTTGCCAATGTTATAGAGTCGGTAAGGGGCGGAGCTGCTTCCCGGATCAGGCTTGGCCGGCGACCAGTTCGGATTGGGCTCGGCGACATGATCGAGAGTCCGCACAACACCGGTCACGATGTCATCGATATACGTCATGTCACGTTTCATCTTGCCATGATTGAAAACGTTGATGGGCTCACCGGCCAGGATCGCTTTGGCGAAGATGAACATGGCCATGTCTGGTCGCCCCCAGGGGCCATAGACCGTGAAAAAGCGGAGCCCCGTCGTTGGCAATCGGAACAGATGGCTATAAGTGTGTGCCATCAACTCATTGGCCTTTTTGCTGGCAGCATAAAGACTGAGCGGGTGATCCACATTGTCATGAACAGAAAAGGGCAGCGTGGTATTTGCTCCATAAACGGAGCTGCTGCTGGCATACACCAGATGTTGAACGTCATTCGCCCGACATCCTTCAAGGATGTTGACGAAGCCCACTAAATTGGCATCGACATACGTGTGCGGGTGAGTCATCGAGTGTCTGACTCCGGCCTGAGCCGCGAGGTGAACAACCCGGTCAAACTTTTCTGACTCAAAGAGCTGTCTCAATTCTTCACGATTGGCAAGCTCTTTCTTTTCAAACTGAAAGCGAGTCGAATCCTCCAGCTGCTTCAACCGGTCCCGTTTCAGAGAGACGCTGTAATAGTCATTGAGGTTGTCGAGACCAATGACGGTATCGCCGCGATTCAACAGCGCTTTCGTCACGTGGAAGCCAATAAATCCGGCGGCTCCGGTCACAAGTATCTTCATGATGGCATCGGCCTCAGGGACGCTGGATGATTTTCAACCTGCAGACTCAGTGTAACGGAACCAGTTGTAGACGCACGCCCGTGTTCCGGCAGGAATCGTCGTTTTCTCATCAGGTCCAAAATTGCGATCTTTGATAGGTCGGCCTCGTCAACGAACCGGGTAAGCAAAGGCCCCACCGATGCAGAATGGAAAAAACGCGAGAACAACATCGGCCATTCTGTGTAAATGGAATACCCGTTCCGCTGGTGACATTCTAACATTGAGACGAGAGCATATCACTCACGTGGAAAATCTGTTGGTCCGGCAGAAAATTCGACGTGTGATCGAAGAACAGGAGTACGTCTGATGTATCCGGTGTTGATCCAAGGTCAATGGCGACCTTCGCAAGGCAAACAAACGTTTCACGCAGTCAACCCGGCGACACGACAGCCAATTGAGGGCGACTACCCAATCAGTATCTGGGACGAAATCGAAACCGCACTGCAAGCGGCCAATCGTGCCTTTGAAGAGGTCAAGAATTGGCCGGGGAGCCGGTTTGCAGAGTTTCTTGAAGCCTACGCGAACAAGATCGAAAACAGAGCTTCCGAGCTTGCCGCAGTCGCTCATGAAGAAACCGCACTGCCGATTTCACCGCGTCTGAAAGATGCCGAAATTCCCCGAACTGTCAATCAGCTCCGCCTGGCAGCCGCTGCCGCCCGCGATTCGTCGTGGCGAGATGCGACGATTGACACTAAAGCAAATCTCCGGTCTCAGCTGGGCCCGATCGGTCCGGTTGTTGTCTTCGGTCCAAACAATTTCCCGTTCGCCTATAACGGAATCGCTGGTGGCGACTTTGCCGCTGCCGTTGCGACTGGGAACCCCGTCATCGCCAAAGGTCACCCGTCTCACCCAGGGAGCACACGCCTTCTGGCCGAAGCGGCTCATGAAGCAGCAACCGAAACCGGAATGCCAGCCGGATTCGTTCAACTGATCTACCATATGCGTAACGAGGACGGCGCCCGGTTTGTCGCTCATCCACTCGTCGCTGCAGTGGGATACACAGGCAGCCGGAATTCCGGATTGCTTCTCAAAGGGGCTGCGGACCTGGCCGGGAAGCCATTTTATGCAGAGCTTTCCAGCGTCAATCCCGTCTATATTCTCCCCGGCGCACTGACAGAACGGCTCGAAGCGATCGTCGGTGAGTTTGTGACCAGTGTTTTAATGGCTACCGGGCAATTCTGTACGAACCCCGGACTCGTCATTCTCAAAGCTGGCCCGCTCTCCGAACAATTCATCCGGATGGTCGCCGAGAAATTCGATTCCAGTCCCGTCGGAACACTGCTGAACGAAAACACAGAAGTGCATCTCCGGGCAGGCATCGTTGCATTGCAACGAGCCGGTGCCGAGATCGTTACAGGAAATCGTGCCTCTGACATTTCACGTTACTGCAACGCAAACACGCTGCTGCGAGTCTCCGGCAGTGATTTTCTGCTCGATCCAATCGGCTTACAGACAGAAGCATTTGGAAATGCTGCGTTGATCGTCATTGCTGAAGATGACTTTGAACTCGAATCGATCGCCCGACATTTGATGGGGAACCTGACCGGCTGCGTCTATTCCAGCACCACAG
Source organism: Planctomicrobium piriforme (assembly GCA_040393865.1). Classification (GTDB taxonomy): domain Bacteria; phylum Planctomycetota; class Planctomycetia; order Planctomycetales; family Planctomycetaceae; genus Planctomicrobium; species Planctomicrobium piriforme_A. The sequence goes on from JBEBTF010000049.1 coordinate 6,276, forward strand.
GAGAAGACGACGAACTCTATGACAGAATCGCAGGAATTCTGCGGTTCAAAGTTGGGCGTTTGTTAAACGACAAAATGCCGACCGGAGTCGCTGTCAGTTCCGCGATGAACCACGGGGGGCCATTTCCGGCCACCGGTCATCCCGGTTTCACTGCCGTTGGAGTTCCCGGCTCATTGAAGCGGTTCGCAATGCTGCAGTGCTATGACAACGTGCGTCCAGAACGCCTCCCACCAACTCTGCAGGACAAGAATCCCGACAACCTGACATGGCGTCTCGTTGACGGAGAATGGACCAAAGCGAATATCATCGCCAAGTAAAATCCGAGCTCTGTCCTCACAAATCGGATCAATGAAAAAGGCCGGCTCCAGAGTTTCTGGAACCGGCCTCACTTTTCAAATGACCATCAAAATTGAGGTCTTACGGAATCTTCTTTGGCAGTGGGTGCAGTTCGAGTTTGCGGACAAACATTTCTGCGCACTCGGTCTGCAGGAGGATCTTACCGAACGCTGGAGCCACTTCTGAAGCACGGTTCACAACAGTCCCGTTGACGACGTAAACGAGTTCGCTTGGGGTGACATAGCATTCCAGACGGGTCCATTCTTGTCCTGGGCTGTCAACATCTTTTGGCCCACGGAAGTTGAGAACGTCTTTCCAATCTGGATCGCGGCCGAACCAGTTGATACGCCCTTTGGTGAATACAGTCTTCGTCCCATTTGGGTCCCAGAATGGCTCGCCGTCGCGATCGCGAGAGATGGTGACAGTTGCTGTCGGCTTATGCATGGTGCCGTCAGAATCAGTGGCAGGCAACACAAGGATATCGCCTACGCCCCCTTCGATGATCTGACATTCAATGGAAGACATCCAAGGTCCAGGGGAATCTTTGGTTGCTCCGAGATTTCCATCTTCCCCTTGGCAGTGCAGCAGCAATCCACCATCACGAGAGCGGTCTTTTCGGTTCTGCCAGGTTTCGGTTCCCCAACGGTACTCGATGATCAGGTGGTAGTTGGCGTACTCATCGTTTGTGATCAATCCCCCGTAACCATCACCGGAAATGCGAAGGTCACCGTTTGGTTGTACGGTGAAAATCTTGCGAGGATCTTCGTACTTGGTGTCTTTCACCCAAGTGTACCAGTTGGTCAGGTCCTTACGATTGAAAAGCTCAATCTTCTCGGTCGGGACAATGACCTTCTTCTTTTCGGCCTTCTTATCTTCAGCCTGCGCAACGGTGCTCATAAAGAGCCCCAGGCATCCAAGCATTACCGGGAACAGCGTTCTCATCATCACAGGTGGGCCTTTATCAGGGGAGAGAAATGTAACTTACCGCAAAACTCGTTCAGACCTGCATTCCAGAGCACACCAGCATCCATGATGTCGTGGCTTCGAAACCTTCAGACCTGCAATCAGTGACCTTGGCACATTTCAGCCAGAGGCATGGACCTCCCGGCAAGAGCCATTCCTTTCGCCTGTGAAACGCAAAGGCGAAGTGAGACGTCGGCCCGTCATCCTCCAGATTGTATCAATCACAACAATCTGATGCGTCCATTCAAGACTCGGAAAGCGATAGAGTCAACCGTATCGGGTTAATATTTTCAACAATGACTCGATATATCCCCTATCTCCAGATAAAACCTTTGAGACTTGCTGAGAAGTTGAATCGAAAATCGATCGTGGCCACGGTATCGATCTCACCAATCTGAAAGGAAGCCCATGTCTTGTCGACTTGCGATACGTCTTTGGCTGGTGTCTGAATGCGTTGCTGCAGTAGTGATGTTGATCGTCTGGGCTCAGCGTGTGGATGCCGGTGATCTTCCAGCACAAGATGCAAAGACGTTACCAAGAACACAAGAACTTCTTCTTGAGGAGCCGCTTGATGTTGTCATGGTTCGTGGGATCAACCACTTCGCGGAACGGGAGCTGAACAAGTCTCACGAACAGCGAAACGCTCCGTGGCTGAGTCAACCAATTGACACTCCGGAAGGAAAGTCCGCCCGAGACGCTGCCAGAAAAGAATGGAAGGAGATCATCGGGTTTCCGGAGCCATTGTCTTCTGTTCCCCAACTTTCAATCGCTGGAAGTGGAGTTCTCTCTGCTGAACACACCGCACCGTGGGCCGACTACATCACCACTGTTGTCTCAACATGCCAATGGAATACCACCGACCGTATCACAGGTCGCGGGATGATTGCAGTCCCGAAGCAACTGCGACTTGAGCCACAGAAAACAGTGCCATTCATTGTTGTTATTCCAGATGCCAATCAGACCCCGGAACAATGTTTCGGTATTCAACCTGGAATTCCAGATGACCAACAATACGCGAAAATTCTGGCATTGCAGGGTTATGTTGTCCTCTGTCCTGCACTGATTGATCTCAATTCAGATTTCTCTGGACATCCCGCAGTTCGCTTCACCAACCAGACTCATCGCGAGTTCACGTATCGTCTGGGATTTGAGCTCGGACGTCACCCGATTGGGTACGATGTTGCCAAGGTTCTCACTGGAATTCAGGCCGTTCAGCGAGAGTTCCCGGAGAGTGAACTTAAAGTTGCAGCAATCGGCACTGGCGAAGGGGGATTGATCGCATTGGCCGCCGCAGCCGCTGACGCAGAAGCAATTCAAGCGGTTGCAACCCGAGGATATTTCAGTGAGCGGAACCGTGTCTGGGAAGAACCGATCTACCGCAACATCTACGGGCAACTCAAGAAGTTTGGAGACGCGGAACTGGCGAGCCTGATCGCGCCGCGACGTTTGATTATCGATGCTTCGAATGCAGCTGAAATCGATCCGCCCAAAGAAATCCCCAATCGTGCAACCGTCGCCGCTCCCGGAGTCATTCGAACTCCTCAACTCGACGCGGTGAAACGAGAATTTGCACGTGCTCAGGCTTATTTTCAGAAAGCCGGCGTCCCTGACGGGGTGTTGCTCACGTCTGGCGACTCTGCGGAATCTCAGACAATTGACTCGCTCAACGACAGTCTTAACAAGCTTGGTGCGTCTCCGGTCGTGACTGAAGTGGCCATCACGCTCGCTCCAACGATCGTCCCTCCGAGTGCTGAATACCTGAAGGCTCGCTCGAAAGCGCAAGTCGACGAGATCAACAATGACTGCTATCGCATCCTGCACTCATGCCATCACACCCGACGAGAACTCTGGTCGAAGGCGAAACTCACGACGCCAGAAGAGTTCTCAAAATCAATGGACGAATATCGCAATCTGGTCCACGACACGTTCATCGGTCGTTTGCCGAATGCGAATGTTCCTCACAATGCACGTTCGAGAAAAGTGATCGACACTCCGACTCACTCTGGATTCGAGATCACAATCGATGTGATCCCTGCCCCATCAGGCGATCCTAAAGCAGCAGACGCTCTTAATCAGGCCGATCCCGGGATCTTCGCCGGTGGAATCTTACTGTTGCCAAAAGATTTGAAACCGAATGAGAAGCGGCCTGTCGTCGTCTTTCAGCATGGATTAGAGGGAACTCCAAACGACACGATCACCGAAGATAAAACAACCCGCCAATATCAGGCCTACCAGGCTGCGAGTACCGAACTCGTCAAACGAGGCTTCATCGTCTATGCCCCACAGAATCCGTTTCGTGGATTTGATCATTTCCGCGTGATTCAGAGGAAAAGCAATCCTTTGGGACGGTCTCTCTTCAGCTACATCATTGAGCAGCATCGCCAGACACTCCGCTGGTTAGGTGATCAATCTTATGTTGATCCTGCTCGAATCGCATTTTATGGGATCTCTTATGGCGGAAAAACCGCGGTTCGTGTCCCTCCAATGCTTCCTCCGACAGCAGATCAGCCAGGTTATTGCCTTTCAATCTGTTCAGCCGACTTCAACGAGTGGATCTTGAAGAATGCCTCCGGCGAGGACCGTTACTCCTATGTCTTTCACGGTGAATATGAAATTTTTGAATGGAACATGGGAAACATCGCCAACTACGCCGAACTGACCTGGCTAATGATTCCGCGTCCATTCATGGTCGAGCGCGGTCTTGATGATGGAGTCGCCCCAGACGAATGGGTTGCGTACGAATTCGCAAAAGTTCAGCGTGCTTACATGAAGCTGGGAATTAGAGACTTGGCAGAAATTGAATACTTCGATGGCCCCCACGCAATTCATGGGGTCGGCACGTACAAGTTTTTGCATAAACACTTGAACTGGCCTGAGCGTTAAGCGATTCAAAGCAAAAATAAAAACTCCCGCGGCCTGTTCTTCAGCCTGCGGGAGTTTCGTTTTCCTGTTCGCCGAATCACTGCACAATCCTGCGAACGTCGCTTGGATGTGGCCTTGCTAATCTGCAACGCGCGTCAGCGGCGACTTCACCTGATCGATGGGAATCTGCAAGATTTCCGCAGACATCTGATCCAGAATCGCGGGCAGCAACACGATACCGGTGTAGTGATCGGTTGGCATTTGAAAATGATGAACGCCGTTCAGGCTGGCGGCTTTTGCGAACGATCTGGCATTTTTAATTGGGACAACCGTGTCAAAGAGCCCGGAATACAGCCATGTTCGTTCTGGATTCAAACGATGCGCCAGACGATTTGGCTCGATTGCGTCTGTAATCTCTCGTAAAGCCTCATCGGTTAAACCAGAGGCTTTCATCATTTCCCGAATCTGTGCTGCTTCCCGCTCTCCATTTTTGATGACTCCAAAGAGATCTCCCCCGGAGAGCATCAGAAAAACATTGTGATAGCCACGATCGAGACCCGCCGTCGTTGAGGCCACAAAACCTCCGAGACTGGTCCCCTGCAACGCAATCCGGTCATGGCTGATATAAGGGAGAACAGCCACCGCATCGCGTGCCCGACGTGCATCGCCAATCCCTTGACGAATTCGCGTCAGTAAAGACTGACCGTCTGTCGGACGGGCTGTTCGCCGTTCGCCATAGCCCGGCAATTGCAGCAGAAACGCATGGATTCCGCGTGACTGAAATCCCTTGGCAATCATTCGCCCCACTGGCATCTTGCGCCCTGACTCATGAATCACAACAACCGCAGGAGCAGTCACCACTTTCTGGTCTGCATCGCGGGCACAGTACCATTCCATGAACACCTGGGAAGACTCGTCGTCGATCGTCGAGAGTGGTGAAGGGAATGTCACCAGAAGGTCTTCCCTTTTCGGGTCCACTGGGGCGACGATCTTCACCTGAAATTCACTGCAATTCCAACAGAGATTCTGCAGACACTGCTTTGCGTCTTCACGCGATTCGTCACCGACAGAAAGAGAATCGGAAGCCTGATATTTTGTCCCGACCAGTGCAGCAAGGTCTGCAAATACGCTCCCAGAGAGAACACCGAAACAGACACCGAAGACAACCAGGAAAATTGTTCTTGTTACAAGTCGCCGGGGAATCCTTATTTGACTGCAGGATCTCATCGTCTCCCCTTCCTTGATGCTTCAGTGAATGATGTTCCATGCTTTGTGAAGGCTACCTGACACCGCGTCCTGAAGGTTTCAGGTTGATTGCAGAATCTTGAATTTAGAGCGGTCGTGTCCGTCAGTCTTCCTCAAACAAAAAGAAAAGACGGCGCCCCTGACTCACAGGAACACCGTCCGTAAAAGCAATATCCGCGAAGTTGCCTTCTGATGAGCTGCTGCGTGGCCACGTGATCGACAGGACAGGAAAGGCCTGAACCAATCACGAAAGGGCTCAGCTCTCCGGCACGCGGCATTCAGCCTCCGCACATTGAGCACGCTGCTGCGCGGCCAACTGATAGACCGGAAAGGTCTAGTGGGATTCGCAATCTTTCTGATAGTCGCTGAAGCTCAGGAGAGCATCCAGATCGGCTGGCGAAGTTGTCTCAATCTTCACGATCCATCCGGCACCGTATGGATCATCCGACAATGGTGACAAATCGTCCTGAAGCGCTGAATTCACTTCGATGATTTTGCCGCTGACAGGAGCATAGATGTCAGAGACCGCTTTCACGCTCTCAATTTCTCCGATCTCCGCACCAGCAGAGACGACCTTGCCTACCTGAGGCAGTTCGAGGTGCACGACATCGGTAAGTTCTTTGACTGCAAAGTCACTGATGCCAATTGTGGCAACCTGTCCCTGCAGTGCGACCCATTCATGTGTTTTGGCAAACTTCAACTCTGTGGGGTTCATACCAGTGATTACCCTTGTTGAATGACGATACGAATCGCAGGGAAAGTAAATAGGAAAGCCGGCCAGAACACAGTTTTGACCGGCAATACATTACGGAAAACAAATTCCGGTTATTTGCTGACAGACGTTGTTTCAGCTGCAACAGCACTGCCACAGCAACCGTTCCCGTCCAGTGTGTCGGTTGGCAGAACATGTCCGGCTTCATAGGCAGCGATCTTCTCGAGACGACGCTGATGGCGTCCCCCTTCGAACTCGGTCCGCAACCAGATTTCAACAATGCGTCCCAGCAGCTTATCCCCAAGCATATCAGCCGAGAGACACATCACGTTGGCGTTATTATGGCGACGGCTGTATTCCGCAGTCACGTCGTCGTGGCATGTCACGGCGCGGACGTTCGGGAACTTGTTGGCAGCAATGCACATGCCCATCCCGGTTCCACAAATCAGAATGCCGCGATCAACCTTGCCAGTTGAGACTGCTTCGGAAACCTGAAATGCGAAGTCTGGATAGTCCACGCTCTTGTTGAGGTCGTCAGGACCGCAATCCACCCCTTCATGCCCCAGTTCTTTCATCTGAGACAGGATTTGGCTTTTTACGCGAACACCGCGATGGTCGCTGGCAATCGCAACTTTCATGCTGAAGCTCCTTTGCTTCCTCTGAAATTAATGTCTTCCAGCAATCGCTGTAAGTGTTTGGTAATCACATCCCGACAACGGATGTATTCATCCATTCCTGCACCGATTGGGTCAGGAATGTCCTGGGATTGTGAAGAGAGTAATCGAACCTGACCAGCAAGCTCCGGAAATGCAGAAATCAATGCATCCCGATGACTGCGAGTCATTGTAAAAATGTGATCACAATGAGATATCAATTCTTCTGTCACCGGCTGGCTTTCGTGACCACTCAGGTCAATGCCATCCTGACGCAACAAATGAATTGCTTCCGGGGCGGCTGCTGACCCGCGATAGGCTGCTAATCCTGCCGACAGGACAACATATCCCTGATCGATAATCTCGTCTTCGCGGCAATGTAAATGATCAGCCAGCATTTTGCGAAAGATGGCTTCGGCCATTGGACTGCGGCAGGTATTTCCTGTGCAGACAAACAGGTAGACTTCGCCAGCCAGTCTTTCCAGCATCCGTTCGCTCACCACTCCGGCACGCTCCACTTGAAACTGATTGCCTGTGACAGAGACAACCGTTGGGGGGATCTGAAAACGACTTTTCGCCCCACGAACAATCAAACTGACGTCCCGTTCCTGAAATGACGGTAATGGTCGATCGGTCGAACCAATCAGACTGAGAACCGGAGAGGAAACGGCACGTAACACTTCCTGAGAAAAAGACTCGGACGGGCAATAGAACGCACGGCCACGGTCATTCAAGGCCCAGTTTTGAGAACCTGTGGGCCATTGTCTGGCGAGTCCTTCGCTCTGCGCAGCACCACCACGCAGCACGACTGGCCCAGGCCAGCACCGGTTTGAAAGTTTCAGGAACAGCGACGATGGATCAGTTACGTAATCGCTGATCATACTCGCATGGGGAACGCCGATCGCGGGTTGATAGCCTGCTGCATTTCCAGCAGCAAAAAGATTGCCAGCCCCCTGAAACGCTCGGATCGCCATTTCATGCGTCGCGAGACCGATCAGATTCCACCCACAATCGTCCGGCATACAGACGAGTTCACCGGCCTCTAATTCCGCAACGACAGCCTGCACTGCTTCTTGTGTTGCAGCAATCTGATCGAGGTGGAGTTCACGGGCCATGAGCATCAAGCTCGGAAGAACGAAATACAGAAGAAATTTTTACGATGGGTCAAATTGGGAACGAGCGTTAGTCAATCATCCTCAGAGACATTTCATGAAAGGCCAACGTGATCTGAGGAACTTTTCACCTGAGGGTCGGGAGCCGGTGCATCAACTGAAACAAAACGGAAATTCTGATTTCCATTTGCTCTGATAGCACCAGCAGGACCGGTGGTTTTCCGAACTCAACGCTGCTCACCTGAGGCTATTTTAGAGCAATCTGCTCGCGATCACCAGCAGGTCACGCGCTTCCGCGTCTCCCACTATGGTATCCCCTCCAACGGCTCCTGCAACTGCCATCTGAACGGACTTCTGCCTGAATTCCCTTGCGCCGCTTATTCTTCGGGCATCTCCACTCACATCCGCACAATTCCCCCGGTACATCTCCCCCAGTACATCCGGGTTCACAGAGCATTTCATCCGCCCCCTGAAGGACAGATGGGATCACTCGCTCCACTCACTTCGTTCCACTCTGATTTCCCATCAACATCGTTGAATGCCTGTAATTGAAATGAACCGCATTCAACAAACAACAACATCAGTGTTCTCCGATCCCACGACCTTCTAACACGCCTTCACATCAGCCAACTCAAATGGCGTGTAAAATTAAGAAAAAAGAAGAAACTTTGCGGTTTCCCCACAACAAAGATTTCGTTTCTGACAACAAAAATAAAATTATGAAGACAGTCTTCCGTATCCGAAGTAATGTTCTGATACGGAACGATGTGCTTCCTGTTTGCAGGACGGACTCGAACCGGCTGAAATCGCCTTACAAATTCGGAAATCGCGTACGAGAACAGTTTTTTTTGTTGACACAACCGCCTGACCGAGAAAAAATCAAAATCAGTCAGCCAGTTCATGTTGCCGCCGATGAGCTTCCTCAATGCATAGCGACTCAATCGCTTTCAAGGGTCGCTTTTTAAGGACAAAACTACCGGGCATCTGCACAGATCGTGCGGAACCTATTGGAGGGGGCCTGCCGGGTAGTACGGAAGCGTTCTTGTTGTTGGCTTTTGGCTAACCGCGATTTTCCATCGAAAATTATTGTCGGAATCAAAGCTTAGAGGGGAGATGTGCTGTATGGATTTTTCCTTCGAGGTCAATCCTGACGTTGATGTCGCCATTGGGACAGAGTTGTCCTTTGAAGATTCTCAGGATCTCGAATTCGTTGAAGAGTTGGACCTAACCAATATCGACCCACTGAATCCAACCGGGGCCAAGCCAGGTTCCGAGGATAAGGTGAAGATGCTCGCCGCGCGCTATGCTGCTGGCGTTCCTCTGTGGCACGACGAAGATTGCTACGACCACGGTCCAGCAGATTCACTGGAAAGCTTCCCGGCTGATAACAGCGGTCATTTTGATATCGACGATGACTTCTAAGAGCCTCTGAGCGAGACGCAACGTAGCTAACCAAAGCTCTTGCGGACCGCATTGCAATGGTCCAAATCCGTTCCATCGTGATGTTTTGAAACGGTGAATGCCTTAAAACCGGACTCCCGCCAATTCGGTGGGTGTCCGTTTTTTTATTGGCTTTAAGCCCTATTGAGCACAGGTCTCCGTGAAGCCTGCACTCTGGCGAATGCAGGACATCGGATTTACACACGGTCACAACATCTGTCCAGAAATCTCCAGCAGACAATTCAATCTCGATGGAGTTCCTGTAAGATCCGCAGCACGGCCACCCAGCGACTGATCCGTGATGATTCAGGGCCGCCAACAGATCAGACACGCAATTGCCCAATGATCCCAGACACGCCTGCCCTGTGCCTTGACCTCAACCTACTCGAATCCCGATTCGCCGAGAGAGGCGCCCTTTGCACAAAATACCAGAAGAAATGGTATCCCGGTGGCAACGAAGTCACCCTGCCCGCCGTGCAGCAATTCGCACTGAATTCTGGAGCAAGCGGGTTTTCAGTCAGTCCTGAATTTCGACTCGACTCCGAAGCCCTATCGACAGAGTCACTGATGCAAAACAGGTCTTTGCTGATTGCTTCCGACATCGTTGTGGCGCACTCGCAACTCTCCCTGTATGCAAATCTGAGCCGCGAACATGAAGTCACCTTTATCTGTGACCACTTCGCTCAGGCAGAACTCGTTTCTGATCTGGGGCAGAAACTGAATCAGAGATTCCCGATCCTCATTGAAATCAACATTGGCCAAAACCAGTGTGGAGCCAGACCGGGTCCTGATGCGTGGGATCTCGCTGCTGGAATTGCAAATCTCCCAAGTGTCTATGTCGCTGGAGCGTCTGGAGATCTGGGACATGTCGAATTCAGTGAAATCCACGATCCGAAACGCATTCAATCACAGGTGAATCTGCTCAGTAAACTCACTCGAACCCTCTCCCAGCAACCCAGTCGGGTCTCGGTTTCAGCGACCGGAGTAATTCAGGCTCTGCTTGAGATCCCTGACATCACGGAGATCCGAACTGGAACACTTCTGGAGACCTCTGAATTCACATCTGAAGGTGAATCATCGGAATCGCCGGTTGTCTCTGTCATCGCCACGGTGATCAGCCGCCCGACACTGGAGCGTGCCGTCCTCAATGTCGGCAGACTGATACTGGGGGATGGCCTCCTCGAAAATGCGGTTCGAGCAACCTCTTTCGGGCGTCCACTTCCGGACACCGCTGTCACTGACATTTCTGATAGTCGACTCATTCTGCAACTTGGCCCGGAATCACAAGACCTGATTATCGGAGATCAAGTTCAAGTCATTCCGTTCAGTGGAACAATGGCCTTTGGGCTCGCTCGAAGCGTCCATGGAATGAAAAACCTGGGATATGAATGGACCTGGACACGCTGAAGCCGGTGCAGCGGCGTAAGTGGCCCAACAGATGGCGAAACAGATTGCAGGACCTGTTTGTCCCCCTCTTCAGGAACTCGAAACCGCCCGGCATCATTTCAGAATCATTCTCGATGATTCTTTGAAGAACGTGCGAAACCATTTTGGTTCTCGCGTGTTCTATACTCATAGCACCTGACCCAAGCCTGCTTTAATCAAAGCGGTTTTGGGAACGATGCTCTGTGTCGAGTGCAATAAACGGCACTCTCCCGTTTCACATTTGATTCACAGGTCTCAACAAGATCAATCACAGCGTCAGTTGAACGAAATCATCTTTTGATTTTTCCCATTGAACGCTGCGATTTTTTGAGATGATGAATTCCTTCAGGAGATGTTTCGCGACGCTGTTTCACGAAACCTGGCCAGGACGGCCGTCTTCTTCACACCACTGATTCTTTACGTCACAGACCGGCTTATCAGCGAGTACGGTAAAACTTGCGTTTCCAAGGAGCGCCCCTATGCGCAAATTTCTCTACTTCAGTTCGTTAGCTCTTGCGATTTCCGGCTTCTCCTCCGGACATCTCGCCTTTGCAGACTCGCCAGAATCCGACAAGCCTGCCTCCACTGAAAAGAAGGATGCAGACAAGAAAGTAACGGACTCAAAAGAGTCTGGAAAACCTGACGGGGAGAAGCAACCGGAGAAGTCCAAAGACAAAGCCGACAAGCAAAAGGAAGATCGGCCAAAGTCTGAAAGAGACGGCGCCGAGCAAAAGCGGAACAAACCTGATTTCGGTAGGTTCGAAGGCAAGCGGCCAGAGGGTCACCATCCTGAGCATCGTGACTCAAAAGAAGCTCAGGCAAAGATCCACAAAGAAGTGTTCAAACGCCTTGATAAGGATGGAAACGGCCAACTCAGTGAGGAAGAATTCTCTGCTGGCCTCACCCATCTGAAAGAGCGGATGAAGAGTGCACACGAGCAGCACCGATCCGGTCGCGGTAAACATGGATTCCGCCGTGGTCCACACTTCTCGCATCGAGGCCCAGGCTCTGATTTCCGAAAGTCTTCCCACTTCCACAAAGGTCCGCCGCACCGGCACCATGACCAGAGATTTTCAGGACATGGATCGCATCACCGCCATGGTTACGGAGCACGCAGTGCTCGCGTACATGGGCACGAAGGACAGGGACGCACAATCATCGTGCAGAACTTCTACATCAATGGAAATCAGGCTCCATGGCAAGGAATGAGATCTCAATTTGAAGATCGACGTCCGCAGTTCGGGGACCGTCACCACGGCCCAGATCGCAACAAGCACCCAGAATCTGCTCGACGCGAGATGCATGGCGGATTTCATCATGATGGAAGGAAGCCTGGCCACCCTGACGCTCGACCAGAACCACGAGGCGATCACCGACCTGAATTCCGTGGACCTGGATTCCACCGAGATGCTCCAGAAGGTCGAAGACCAGGCCCAGGCGATCACGGTCCACGCCCTGAGGAAGCACGCCGTCCACACGAAGGGGGGCATGGTCCTCATCACGCTCCTCCGGGAGTAAGACCACAAGGAGATCGCCCAGACGCGCCACGAGGTGACCGACCTGAAGCAAATCGTGGCCCATCTGACCGCCGCCCTCCTGTTCCTGCAGATCGACCACGTGAACAGGCCGAGCCTCGCGAGCCAGGACAACGCCCACCAGAAGGAGCACGGAACGAACGAGAAGGTCGCCGCGGCCCTCCTGATCGTCTCGAAGAAGGATTCCGTCCCCGCCCTGAAGGAAACCGCCCTGAAAGAGAGCGTCCAGAAGGCGAACGACGTGAGGGAGAGCGTCGCGAAGGGCAGCAACCTGAGAAACAGCAGCGAGATGGCGAAAGACGTCCTCCTGCTCCTCCAATGCCAGAGCAGCCACCAGCATAGCCCGGTCAGCCAGGCTTGAGGTCAATTCGCATCCTCATTCTGATGCCGTATATCCAGTGATATACGGCATCTTTTGCGTTATGTCATCCAGTGATACTCATCCAGTGACCATCAGAACCAATTCCGTTGTTCCAGCCACCATGTCTCCCCCAGCTTTTGCAGACGTTTACAGAAAGTACGGCTGCCTCTGAACAAAAAAGAGCGTCGGATTGCACGGGGAAGAGACGCCTGTTTCCATTCTGACGCCGTGAAATCGTGATAGCGTGGTACACTGAGGCCGATCCCTATAAACTGCCGTATTCACGTTTGCGATTTCGCCCCTCAATTTTTAACCGACGATTCTCCATGCCTCGTTACGACGCCAAGCGGATTGAACAAAAGTGGCAAACCTACTGGGATGAGCATCAGACGTTTGTGACGTCCAGCACTCCACAGCCAGGCGCCAAAGGCAAGCTCTATGCCTTGGACATGTTCCCTTACCCATCAGGGGCCGGTCTACACGTCGGCCATCCAGAAGGATACACCGCAACCGACATCGTCGTCCGTACCGGCCGCATGCGAGGGCTCCATGTGTTGCACCCCATGGGCTGGGATGCTTTCGGTCTGCCGGCGGAACAACACGCCATCAACACCGGTACCCATCCTCGGGTGACCACCTACCAGAACATCGACAACTTCCGTCGCCAACTGAAAATGCTGGGTTTCAGTTACGACTGGAGCCGTGAACTTTCGACGACAGACGAAGAGTACTACAAGTGGACACAGTGGATCTTCCTCCAGCTGTATGACACATGGTACGACGAAGAGTTCAAGTGGACTGATGGAAACGGGGTCAATCGAATCGGGAAAGGGCGCCCGATTTCTGAACTCCCGATTCCCCGACATGTCTCGCAAGCTGGTGAGAACGCGATCCGGGATTATCAGGATGAGTTCCGTCTCGCCTATCAGTCGAATGCTCCGGTCAACTGGTGCCCCGCACTGGGAACCGTGCTCGCAAACGAGGAAATCACCGCCGACGGTCGCAGTGAGCGCGGGAATCACCCGGTTGAACGTCGGAACCTGCGACAGTGGATGCTGCGAATCACCGCTTATGCAGAGCGTCTGATCTCCGAACTGGAAGAACTCGACTGGCCAGAATCGGTCAAGCTGTTGCAACGCAACTGGATTGGTCGTAGCGTTGGAGCCGAGGTCGATTTCCTCGTGGAAGGAATTGGACTGACGGACACTGAAGACAGTGTTCAACTTCTCAAACAGACAAAACTGACCGAAGCCGAATCCGAAAAGATCTTCGAAGTCTGGACGAAAGCTCGGGCAACGTTCGGTGTGCCTCGTGATCCAGAGCCAAATGTTCTTCGGGTTTACACAACTCGACCAGACACGCTGTACGGAGTGACGTACATGGTTCTGGCCCCGGAACATCCACTCGTCGAGAAAATCACCACCCCGGAAAATCTGGAAGCTGTTGAAGAGTACCGTCGCAAGGCCTCACTGAAGAGTGACCTCGACCGCACCGACCTTGCCAAAGAGAAATCCGGAGTCTTCACAGGGGCGTATGCGATCAATCCGGTGAACCGGAAGCGCATCCCGATCTGGATCGCCGACTACGTTCTGATCAGCTACGGAACCGGCGCCATCATGGCCGTTCCAGCACATGACGAACGGGACTGGGAGTTTGCCAAACAGTTCAACATCCCAATCACTCCGGTTGTTGGAAAAGCAGATGGCGAAATTCCAGCCGTCGATGAACGGGTCTTTTCTGAACTCGGTGTCGCCATCAACTCTGGCGAGTACAACGGCCTGACAACCGCCGATTTCAAACAGAAAATCACTGACGACCTGAAATCCAAAGGGCTCGGGGAAGCGGCAGTCAACTATCGCCTCCGCGACTGGCTGTTCTCACGTCAGCGTTATTGGGGCGAGCCGTTCCCAATCTGGCACGAACTTGATGAGCAAGGGAACCCGACAGGCAGAATTCGTCCGGTCGAAGCAAGCGAATTGCCGGTCACTCTTCCTGAAATGGAAGACTTCAAACCGAAAGGAACTCCTGACCCACCTCTCAGCTGGGCTCCGGACAGCTGGCTCTACAAGACTGCCAAAGATGGTGTTCGCCTGAAACGCGAAACCAACAGTATGCCGCAATGGGCGGGGAGCTGCTGGTATTACATCCGCTTCTGCGACAACAAGAACTCCGACAAGTTCATTGATCCTGAACTCGAAAAGTACTGGTTGCCAGTCGACCTTTATATCGGGGGAGCCGAGCACGCGGTTCTGCACCTGCTCTACTCCCGATTCTGGCACAAAGTTCTCTTCGATCGTGGACTGGTCTCTCAACCAGAGCCATTCAAAAAGCTGGTCAATCAGGGAATGATCCTCGGAGAAGCCGAGATCACAGGTCTGCGTACCAAGTCAGGAACCTGGGTCTCAACCAAGGGCTTCGACCTGTCATTGCTGGATGACGGCAAACTGGTTGATCCCAAGACTGGTGAAGAACTCGAAGCAGTCAAACTGACCGCTGATCAGATCGTGAAGAAAGGCGAAGGCTTCGCTCTGAAGGAACAGCCGGACATCGTCGTCGAAAGCCGTGCGTTCAAAATGTCGAAGTCTCGCGGCAACGTCATCAATCCTGATGAAGTCGTCAGCCAATACGGCGCTGACTCCCTGCGACTCTACGAGATGTTCATGGGTCCGCTGGAGCAGATGAAGCCATGGAGCATGAGCGGAGTCGAAGGGGTTTACCGCTTCCTCGGACGCGTCTGGCGTATGATCGTCGATGATGAGTCAGAAACCGTTCAGCTGGCGGCCGCCGTTCAGGATGTTGCTCCCACTGCAGAACAAGAACGTGTGCTGCACAAGACGATCAAAGCGGTTTCCGATGACATCGACAAACTGTCACTGAACACGGCAATCAGCCGGATGATGGAGTTTACGAACGCCTTCACCGGAATGGATGTTCGCCCGAAATCGTGCCTTTCACAGTTCGTTCTGCTTGTCGCTCCGTTTGCTCCGCACATCGCAGAAGAACTTTGGGAAGTGCTTGGCAATAAAGAATCGCTGACCTATGCACCATGGCCCGTCTTCGATCCAGCCAAAGTGGTTGAGACCGAACTCGAAATCCCGGTGCAAATCAACGGGAAGCTGAAAACCAAGATCAAGGTTCCAGCAGACGCAGATCAGGCAACCTTGCAGAAATTTGCGGAAGCCGATGAAGCCGTTCAGTCTCAACTGGCAGGCAAAACAATCGTCAAGGTTGTTTGCGTTCCAAAGAAGATGGTCAACTTCGTTGTGAAGTAACCTGACGGAACTGAAACGCACGAATTGAAATG
>JBEBTF010000050.1:0-22122 GCA_040393865.1 Planctomicrobium piriforme
TCGACCGTATTCGTGAAGTCCGAGGACGCAATCCACTGCTGACAAACAAGATGGTGAACGACAGTCTGAACCAGACTTTGTCCCGAACATTGCTCACAGCGACCACGACTATGGTGGTGTTGCTTGTGATGTACTGCTTGGGTGGAGATGGTATTCACGGGTTTGCATACTGTCTGTTGCTGGGGATCGTGGTCGGAACATTCAGTTCCATCTTCATTGCTGCCCCGGTATTGCTCTGGTTGACGAATCGCACCTCAAGCTCAGCATCTGCTGTAAAGGCTGCGTAAGCGGTTGACCTAGCAAAAGAATTGATGAGGATGTCCAGCTTTGACTGGTCCTGACGAACAACAGCTCGGCCTGAGTATTCAACAACCTTGGGCCGAGCTGATTTTGCAGGGTGTCAAAGTGATTGAGGTTCGGAATCTGCCGACCCGGATTCGTGGGCCTGTTTATTTGTACGCAAGTAAACGTTTTTCGTCGTTACCTTGTACGCAACAGGTGTGTGACGACTACAATCTGAATCGTGAATCGTTGCCACGTGGCTGTATAGTGGGCACGATCGAAGTTCTTGATTGCCGTGCTTCTCGTCCGGAAGACGCCCTGCTGGCGTGTGTTCCGACGACGCTGGTACAAGAGAAATACAGTTGGTTATTGGGTGGCGCAGTGCGCTGTCCTCAATTGTGGCCGGCTCGATATCCGCCTTTTGGTCCGTGGTTTTACCCGTTCCAGCGTCGCGGAGAATCGCGTCGCCTGCGGAGTCGACATGGGGGAACTTGATCTCGTCGCTATTGCTGCTTTCGGCATGGAGGCGATTGTTGTTCGTGAATTGCATGCTTTAGGGTACGAAAACGCCACTGTCGAAGATGGTCGGGTTCATTTTCGTGGTGACTTCAGCGCGATTGCTCGCACAAATCTTTGGTTACGTTGTGCTGAGCGAATTCAGATCGTCGTCGGTGAGTTTGAAGCGAAGAATTTCGATGACCTGTTCGATACGGTGAAAGAATTGCCGTGGGAACAATGGCTGCCGGTCGATGCTCAGTTTCCGGTCGCGGCCCGATGCGTCCGTTCGTCAATTCGAAGTGTTCCCAACTCTCAAAAGATGGTGAAACGCGCGATTGTCGAACGTCTTCGCAAGGTGCATTCACGACATTGGTTTGCTGAAACCGGGATCGAATACAACGTCGAAGCGAGCATGATTGGTGATCGTGCGTTGTTGACCATTGATACGACCGGGGATGGGCTCCATAAGCGTGGTTATCGCAAGTTCTCTGGTGGTGCTCCTGTACGCGAGACCGTTGCTGCAGCGATGGTGATGCTGAGCTATTGGAAGCGTGATCGTCTGCTGGTCGATCCGTTCTGCGGGACTGGGACGATTCCAATTGAGGCGGCAATGATCGGGCGGAATATCGCTCCTGGTCGAGTGCGAAATTTTGCCGCGGAAGAGTGGCCACAGGTTCCACGATCTGTCTGGAAAGAGGCACGGCAGGAAGCCCGTGATCTCGAAGATCGTCGTCAGTTTGCGATGCCAATTATCGGAACAGACTGGGACCGCGATGCGATCAAGACCGCAAGGATGAATGCGAAGATTGCCGGCGTTGAAACGGATATCCATTTCGAGAAGAAGGATTTCGTTGAGTTCCCGACCAACCGTGATTTCGGCGTGATGATCTGCAATCCGCCGTATGGAGAACGACTCGGCACCGAAGAGGAAGTCCGCGAACTCTACCATGATATGGGAGAGTTGCTGGGGCACCTGGACACTTGGTCGCTCTATATTCTGACCGCCTATGAGCGATTCGAACGCGAGTTCGGCCGCCGTGCAGATCGTCGCCGCAAGCTGTTCAATGCCCGGATTCCGTGTACTTACTATCAATATCTGGGGCCAAAGCCGCCTGGCATGGGGGCCGCTTCCGACGACGAGGATATGGAAGACGAATAAGACCAGAGAATTTTCACCGACAGGCATGAAGCCCTGCATCTTTCCCGTGTGAGATGCAGGGCTTTTCTGTGCCTGGGTTCTTTCGAGAGCAGGCCATAAAGACGTCAATCCGCGGGGGTGGACTTGGGGAAGCACTCGTTTTTACGGAGAATCCGTCTTAAGATTGAGTGGCATTTCCCCAAGGCTGACAGATTCGTGGCATTCTTGGTCTTCCAAGATTTCAATTCACGATAAACTGATTACTGGGTGTACAGGAAACGATTCCCCGGTGGAGTCGTTCAGGTTTGACCGGTCCGATGTTCGAAAGCGGCGTGATATGGGTTCCGTCAATCGAAACGTCATTCTCTTCGGAACCCTGCTGATTATCGTTGGTCTCAGTCTGGTTGGCTGGGAAGTTGCGACAGGAATGTTTTTCCGTAGAACAGGCCCTATGGGGTATGCCGCTGTTCTCGCCTTGGGAATCTCCTGCTCTGTCTGGGGGCTGAAAGATATCGTTGCCCAGATCTGGCCCCGCCTTGCTGCGCGAGGGTACTACTTCCGGTTGCCAAGAGAAGGTCTGGTCTTTCTTATTTTGACCGTCTTCATCTTCAGTGGATCGATACTTGGGCGATCGAACATGCTGATGATGGTGTTCTCACTGATGGTCGGTGCCTTCTTGATGAATGGATGGCTGACATTCGTGATGTTGCAGGGAGCGTTGACCCGCAGGACTGTTCCCTCCCGGACGATGGCCGGTGAACCAGTGGGAGTTGCATTGTCTCTTGAGAACCGTGTGCCATGGATCTCTGCCCGATTGATGACCGTTCATGATACGGTGAGTCATGCGTCTCAATCTCTCGATCCGGAAGTCCTCTTTGTTCAGGTTCCCCCGAAATCGCAGGCGACAGGGCATTATCATTTTGAACCAGCACAGCGGGGACGTTATCAGTTCTCGCGTATTGATATTACAACCCGATTCCCTTTAGGGCTGGTGCAGCGTGGGGTGCATCGTGATCAGTTTCAAGAGATGCTGGTTTATCCGCGAATTGGTCACTTGAGGCCAGGATGGACGCGTCAACGTTCGAATTCGGAAGAGCTGTCGAATCAATCACGTGGTTCTGCAGGCACGTTTCAGGATGAGTTTCACCAGTTGCGTGAATACAGGGTCGGTGATGATCGTCGCATGATTCACTGGCGAACCTCAGCTCGATTGGATGACTTGATGGTCGCCGAGTATCAGGAAGTTCGAGACCGCGATCTTTACCTGATCGTTGATGCCTGGTTACCAAAGAACGCCAGTTCAACCGAGATTGAGAACCTTGAACGTGGGTTGCGGTTTGCCACCACTGTTTCGATGGAAGCATTGCACGCCAACAGGCACTCCTCATTGTATGTTGAACTGCTGGGGGAGGAATCGTTCCGTTGGCATGGTGATGTCGAACGTGACCCTGATTCGCTTCTCGATGCGTTTGCTGTTTTGAGTGCACGCAATGACGAATCGTTGGATCAGGTTCGTCAGTTGATCTCGGCCGAGCGGCTCCGATCACGAAGAACAGTGATTGTGACGCAACGTCCAGTGGCAATTCAAAAGCTGTTGTTGAACTGGGAGGATGGCGTTCCTCCTGATGTGGAAGTGTTGGGGACCAGCCAGGCCGGACTGGCTGGGGTTTTCGCGGATTCAGATTAGTTCGGCTCAATCGGCAGGGGCAGAATGATCTTTCGCTTCGCGATCAGAGTTATTGAAAGTAACGCCAATGCTTGTGATCTTTCAGTTCAGCGTCACACTCCTCGTTTGCGTGACCAGTCTGGTGCTGGCCGGGGCAGAGGAATCGATCTGGCCGGCGATGACGGTTCTTGTTGCCGTGATTTCGTTGTGGTTTGTTGACCGCCTGAAGCTTTTTGCCCTCAGTCCCTTAGCGGCAACTGCGCTCTCGTTACTCGCGTTTGCGGTGGCAATTGCGGAGTTCAACTTCTTCCGTCAGCAGTCGGTGCTCGGCGTCGGGGGACACCTGCTGGGATATCTTATTCAGATTTTCCTGCTGCAGAAAAAGACCGGAAGGCACTACTTGTGGGTGTTTGCCTTGTGTCAGATGCAGATCGCCGTGGCGTCGATGTTGACGTATTCAATCTGGTTTGGGGTCGGGCTTGCTGTTTATGGCTTGCTGACAATCTGGTCGATGTCCATCTTCCTGCTTTATCGCAGTACACGATCGTTGCCATTGCCGGAACTGGTCGATCGGGTCGCAGGTGACCAGCCAGCCAATGCTTCAACTTCGATCGGGCAAGTCTGGAACGGTGTTGCTCATGGGCCAAGTACTCGACTGATTTCGGCCCAATTTATTGGGAACACTCTCTTTGTTTTTGTACAGACTCTCCTGATCGGCGCACTGTTCTTTCTGTTGATTCCGCGTGTCTGGGCAAACTCGTCATTGCTCGCCGGGCTCGGTCAATCACGTCAGGCATTAACAGGTTTCAGCGATGAAGTTCGCCTGGGAGATCTTGGTGAGATTCTTGAAGACGATAAGGATCTCATGAAGGTACAAGCCTTCCATGCAAACACGAACTTGCCTCTGTCCCGAGAGGACGCCGAACTGTTGTTTGGAGACGATCCACTCTTTCGTGGGGCCGTGCTTGAAGTCTATGAAGGAGGACGCTGGCGAGGACGGCGACAAGAAGCGTATGCAGGGATTTCGTTCGGGGCTCGGGAAGGAAGTATACGTCTTCAGTTTGATGTTCAACCGATCTCAGTGGAGAGCATCTTTACTTTTGATAATGTGTTGGCGGTTCAATCGGAGAATCAACGGCAACGAGTGATGATGGGGGTCTACTCGAATGTTGTGAGGCGAAATCAAAATGTGGATCTCTCGCAGCCATTTACTTATTATCAATACACTGATGGCGCACCGCCTGACACCTGGTTTTCTCAGTGGCGAAAACGTTATCTGGAACCTGAAGGAAACACCCCCCCTCCACTGCATGGCCAGTTTTCTCCTGAAGAATATGAACGTTATCTGCGGTTGCTGACCCGAGTTCCTGAGCAGTGCGAGCAGCTTACGGCAGTTGCAGACAGAGTTGTCGGGACAGAGAAGGACCTTGAGAAGATTTCTAAACGAATTGAAGAATGGTTTACGAATTATGGAGGATTTAAATACACGTCGAAATTAACGGTGATGGATTCGAATCTTGATCCAATTGTTGATTTCGTCGTCAACCGTCGCAAAGGACATTGCGAGTACTTCGCGTCTGCGATGGCGATCATGCTGCGAACGCAGGGGATTCCCTCGCGTGTCATTACCGGGATGAAGGGGGGAATCTGGTCTCCTCGAACGAGCGTTCTCACTGTCAAACAGCTCCATGCTCATGCCTGGGTGGAAGTGTACCTCGATGGGAAGTGGGTCACTTTCGATCCCACACCTGCGGACCGGGATGTGGACGTACAGAAGATGCAAGGGCTGTCTGGAGGTTGGGGCATTCTCTGGCTGGATGCCGAAACAGCCTGGGCCAGACTCGCTAATCTTTCGCAGGAAACACAACAGACACGAATTTATCAACCGCTGTATCAGGTCGCTCTTGAGACCGTTGAGACCACGAAATCCCTGTTCGAAGGGGACTCGGCCTTGATCCATCGAATCCGGGATATCGTGATGTACCCGGACCGCTGGTTCAGTTGGGAAGGGGGCGTGCTGGCGGCTGTTGTGATGCTGTTCCTGTCTGGCCTGTTCTGGCTCGTGCGATGGGCATACCGACTCTACGCACGCTGGGAAAATATGAACAGCAGGGAGTCAGACGCGAACCAGCGAGCCCAGAGAATCGTCCCGTTTTATGAACGTTTTCTGGCGATTCTGCGTAAGCAGGGACTCGAGCAGGGGCCAACACAGACAGCGAGAGAGTTTGCTGATATGGCCCTGCAAAAACTTCGTTCTCGATTGGTCTCGATGAATCAGACGGATTCGACGACGCAACTGGTCGAGACGTTTTATCAGGTACGATTTGGCGGGGTGCCATTGAACTCGATTGATTTAACGCAGCTTGAACAGCAGCTGAATCAACTGGATGCTTTGTTGAGTGAGAAACAAGAGGAAGTTCAGTGACTCCGCGATACGATTATAAGATGCCCTCGTTCGGAATGATTTTTCTTATCCAGTCCATAGTGCTGTTGGCCGGGATGAATCTGCTGAGCGCATTTTTGATTTGGGTGTCTGGGGTTCGGCCGTTTGAAAGAATTCATACTGACTCAAACGCTTTCGTCACAGGTACCGTAGCAGCGCTTATCATGGTGGTCATCGCGATGATGGCCACAAAAGTCAGAAAGCAGGCTGAACAACTTTTGGGAGTGTTTCTGGCCGAGTGTCATTGGACTGCGTTGCTGCTTCTGGCGATCGCGGTTGGCTTCTCGGAAGAACTGCTGTTTCGTGGTGTGCTTGAACCATGGGCTGCGCGTGTCGATCCCATTGGTGCATTGATTGTCGTGAATATTCTGTTCGGGATTCTGCACGCTGTTTCATTTCAATATGCCGTTCTCGCCGGAATCCTCGGTGCTGTGATGAGTCTGCTTGTGATGGGGCCAGGGGGGGACAACCTGCTTCGGCCGATGGTGACACATTCTGTTTATGATTTCCTTGCGTTCCTGTGGATTGCTCGCAGCTATCGACTGAACCAGGCGCAGGAACAGAAAGGTGAGCCGGAAGAGGAGCCTGTTTTTGCTGAGACGACAGCTGAATCAACTGATACAATCAATGACGTTGACTGGCCATAACGATGAGTCGAAGAGCCGGCTGTCCGGGACAAGTTTGAGTCTCGTGGCGCTAAACTTAATTAATCCTGATGAGCAGGAGGCGATCGATGAAACATGTTAGCCCTGCGTATAGCATAACAATTCGTATTAAATATCATGATCAGCCCGGCGCGTTAGGTCGTTTGACTTCGGCGATTGGAATGATTGGTGGATCGCTGGGGGCGGTCGACCTTGTTGACAGTCGCGATGGTGTGATTACTCGCGATTTGACGATCATGGCCACTGATGTTGCGCATGGTGAGCAGATCGTTAAGGACGTCAAACAGCTGGACGGTGTCACCGTTGTGAATGTCTCTGACCGGACCTTCCTGATGCATCTGGGAGGAAAGCTGGAGGTGACGTCACGGGTGCCGATTAAGACTCGCGATGACCTTTCGATGGCCTATACCCCCGGTGTTGCCCGAGTTTGTAAGGCGATTGCTGAAGATCCTGATGCGTCGCTGAATCTGACGATTCGTCGTAACACGATCGCCGTTGTCAGTGATGGGTCGGCGGTGCTGGGACTGGGAAATATCGGTCCCTATGCGGCGATGCCAGTGATGGAAGGGAAGGCGATTCTGTTTAAGGAATTCGCCAAGGTCGATGCTTTCCCGATCTGTCTGGCGACTCAGGATGTCGAAGAGATTATCAGTATTGTTAAAGCGATTGCTCCTACGTTTGGCGGAGTGAATCTCGAAGATATTTCTTCGCCACGTTGCGTTGAGATTGAAGAGCGACTTCAGGCGGAACTCGATATCCCTGTGTTTCACGATGATCAGCACGGAACCGCTGTCGTCGTGCTGGCTGCCTTGATTAACGCGCTGAAGGTGGTTGGAAAGCAGATGGATCAGATTCAGGTGGTCATCAACGGCTCTGGTGCTGCCGGAGTCGCGATTGCCAAACTGCTGCTGTCCGTCGGTGTGAAGCACATGATTGTGTGTGATCGTCAGGGGGCGATTCATCGAGGACGAACCGATTCGATCAACTCACTGAAGGTCTGGTTGGCAGAACATACCAACGAAGAACAGCGTCAGGGGACTCTCTCTGATGTGATTTCCGGCGCAGATGTGTTTATCGGTGTGTCGTCTGCAGGAGCGTTGAAGCACGATGATGTTGCGAAAATGGCAACCGACGCAATTGTGTTTGCACTGGCAAATCCAGATCCGGAGATCATGCCAGAAGATGCGGCTCCGTATGCAAAAGTGATGGCAACCGGGCGCTCTGATTATCCAAACCAGATCAATAATGTTCTTTGCTTTCCCGGCCTGTTTCGCGGATTGCTGGACGTGCGTGCCCGAAACGTAAATGAAGCGGTGAAGGTTGCGGCCGCCACGGCGATCGCGAATGTGATCTCCGAGAACGAACTTCACCCGGATTACATTATCCCGAGTGTTTTCGATCGGCGAGTGGCTACTGCAGTTGCGGAAACGGTCGCCCGTATTGCTATTGAGACCGGGATTGCGAGACGCAGTCAGGTTCCACAAGCGAGTTCATGATCTGCAATTGAATTCATCTGGAACCCTGCGAGTCAGAAACAAAGATCCCCCGAGTTACTGTTGCAAACGCAGCAGCAAACCGGGGGATTTTTCTTGTAACGCGTCATCACTTGGTTTGTGAATCAATTCGGCGTGGGGCTGCCGGAAAGTAGAGATCTGCTTCCGCGACAACGGTTGGTTGGCCATGCACGTTATTGGCGGAGAACGGCTCAATAGCCGGTCTTGCCAGTGTTGGCACCAATTCCTTAAGCGGGCTCGACGTTGGGATGACCGGTAAGACAGGTTTGCAAGCCGGCGGGGCTTCCGGAATGGTCATTGCCACCTGAGGCATTGTTCCAGTGCCCGGCGCTTCCGGTTGCGTCTGTCGAGGGGCTGGTGTCGTTGCCGGGGCAACCGTTTGAGCTTCAATCGGTTTGTTCGCTGCAAGAATCCGCTGTTCTTCCCGTCTTGCTGCGATCAGGGATTCTGCCTCGACTCTCTTCAGGAGTGCCTGCAGGTTCTCTGGCATTTTGTTATTGGATGCGGAATCTTTGCTCGGCAGAATGGAATCGAAGAGAGACTTCATCCAGTTCTGTTTCTCCGTTGGAGCTGTGCTGTTCGGTTCCGCAGCTTCCCTCACCGCCGTGGCTGTTTCGGGAAGAACTTCAGGGACAGGCTTCGCAACCTGTGGGGCAGGTGTTCTTCTCGAAGCTGTTCGCGGAATCAGCTTTGTCGCCGGGACTCCGACTCCATCGGGAATCGGTGTCGCAATCGCCATGGGAGCGACATCAACCGCGGCCACTTCAGTTGTGATGCGCGCTGTAGGGGGGTGTCGCTGATATGGAATCGATTGAGGATTGAGCTGGGGAATCGCGTTGTATTGCTGATGGCGTTCTGGCTGTGCACCAGCTGGTAAGACCTGATGCTGACTTTCACGTTGCGTATCGCGAGCCAGGATTTCCTCATACCCTGCTTTGACCATCGCTTCCGAGAGTTCAGGGTACTGCTGCCATCGCGCAGGATTCCAGCTGCGAGCATCCACATAAATGCTGCGGAGAGGCGGTTGATGAACTCGGGAGACCAGCAGGACACGTTCCGGTGTTCGGACCACGTGATAGTGCATCGCCAGCAATCCGGAGGTGCCGCCGATCAACAAGCCTACTACAAATGATTTAATCATTGTTCACCTCCAGAAAAACATGACGAATCCCGTTCGGCGAGATATTTCTCGTCAAGCTGTGACAGCTCAACGCTATCACACAGGAGGTCGGGCACCGGATAAACGCGGTTTTCGACGGGAAGTTTCTGGAAAAGGTGAACCAGAGATCGTTGCTGTTGCTAAAGCTGCTTGATGTTCGCTGACTGCTACACTTTCCCTCACCGGGATAGCTGTTTTAGCTGCTGTTCAGGCAGTAACGCATGTCGCGATCGGCTAGAGCAGTTTGCTCTACTGAGTGCCCGCGCAGCGGTCGTTTCGACTGATGAAAAGCAACTCGCCGCGTGGCAGAAGCGTGGAAATTATTTTGCAAGGTGCTCTAGAAAAGAACCTCGCCTGCGAAGACTCTTTGGAGGCCTCGCTCGGTGATGATGCGCAAGGCTCCGTCATCATCAATTCCCTGACAGGTTCCACTGGTTTCACCTGTGGCGTCCCGAATCGTGATCATTCGACCTGTTAAAAAACAGCGTTCGCGGAACCGGTAGATCAGTGTTGGATCGTGATTGCCAATCGCTTCCAGTTCGTGGTTGACGGCATTCAGAATGGAAATGAGAACGTCGGTCAGGTCGCATTCCGTCCCGCAGAGATCGCTTAACGAAATCGCCTTGTTGAGTAATTCCGGTGGCGCGGACTTTGTGGAGTTGTTGACGTTCACGCCAATCCCAATCACAAGTTGCCCTGGGTACTCCGGTGGGGCTTCTGAGAGGATGCCGCAAATCTTGCGATTGTGGGCATAGATGTCGTTCGGCCACTTCAGCTTCATTTGAGTGTAGGAGTTATGCGACTCCAGTGCGTTGCAGATGCCGACTCCGGTTGCCAATGGGATCAGCGGCCAGCGTGCTGGGGGAATCGACCATTGGTCTGGACGGATCACGATTGAAAAGGTCAGTGAACCGGGTTCGGCCCACCAGCTGTGTACACCGCGTCCCCGCCCGTGCGTCTGAAAATCGGCTCCGATGACTCTTGGGAGAGTATTCTCCGGAAAGTCATGCTGCATTGCGTATGTATTGGTCGAATCGATGGATTCAAACCATTCGACCTCTTTTACAAAAGTCTGCGCCAGAATGTCTTCACGTCGGATCATGATTGTGTGGCGAGGTGGTTAGAGAATTTTCGACCAGTAACCGGCATGGGGAGTGACGCCAGCTCTGGAAGACTGATCCATTTGTACTCGGTGTCACTGCGGTTGATGATGGGGAGCGACGGATGCAGAGTGTCTGCCGTGAAGCAGAGCAGGCGAATTCGATAACGGGTGACGCTGTGCTTGAGCTCTTTGATCAGCGTCGGCGAACCCGTTTTCACGGAGCTTTGTTCAAGTGATTTCTGAGATAGTTCCTGAAGGAGTGGGGTCGGGACAAGCTTCTTCAACGGCTCGTCGGCATCGATCGTCTCAATGGAAAAGCGAACAAAGTCCCACATTCCGGCCCAGCGTTCCGAAGATGTTCGTTTGCGAATCAGGTACTGAGCCTTATGTCTGATTGCAATTGTGGCTTCGACGGTCGCTGTCACGACCGGGCGTGGCTTGGGAGCCGGGATTTCGTGTTGGCGTCCTTCTGCAAAAGCGACGCAGTGTTGTGTGATCGGGCATCTGGTGCAGTCTGGAGAGCTGGGTGTGCAGACAAGCGACCCGAGTTCCATGAGTGCTTGGTTCAGGTGTCCGGCTTTTCCGGTTGGCTGAAGTTGCTCAGCAAATTGCCAGAAAAGGTCCTGCCCGGATTTGGAGCGGGTGTCTCCGTCGAAACCGAGCAATCGGCAATAGAGTCGTTGGGTGTTTGCCTCAACGATGGGGGCCGGAATGTCGTGCGCGAAAGAACTGATTGCCCCTGCGGTGTAGCGACCGATACCGGGAAGGGACTGGATGTCGTGGAGCTGTGTGGGAAAGACACCTGCGAAATCGTTCACCACTTTCTGGGCTGCCAGCCTGAGATTTCTGCCGCGGCTGTAGTACCCAAGTCCTTCCCAGTATTGAAGAACTTCCGATTCCGTTGCGCTTGCCAATGCTTGCAGGGTAGGGAATCGGGCGAGAAATCGTTCGTAATAGGGGATGACAGCTTTGACTGTTGTTTGCTGCAACATGATTTCGCTGATCCAGATGCGATAAGGATCTTGCGATTCCCGCCAGGGGAGTGAGCGTCCGTTTTGGGAAAACCAGCGGTTGAGCTTTTGGCGAAGGTTGTTGCGAGTCGCTGGCGGGAATTGCTCCAGCAATGGGTGAATGTTGGTGGCCTGTTTCTCGGAGGATCTTCTCTTGAGCGACATAGATCGGATTTTACGAGTCGCAGTTGAGGTTTGACCAGTGCGGTCTCAGGTCGACTTCTAAACTGTTTGAAGTTCAATTATTGACCGCGCATGAAAAAAGCGGCCGACATAAATGTCTGGCCGCTCGTGTTTTCGTTCTGCCTTGATACTGGCCACCAATTGTGACAGTCGGTATTGGCAGGAGTGGAACTGCTTAGCGAGAGAGGAATGCCACAACGGCACCGACTTCAACTGGCAGGCTCACATCGTCAAATGTTGGGAGCGATGTGACGATTGCTCGCAGTTCTTCTTTGTCGTAGTTGATCCAGCTTGCGCTCTGATCAATTCCTGCTGAGAGTTCTGCATAGAACTTCTTCAGGTTTGGACGATTCTTGACGGTGATAACATCACCAGCGTTGACCTGGTATGATGGTCGGTCGACGCGACGGCCGTTCACGAGGAAGTGACCGTGGACAATCCCTTGGCGAGACTGTGGGCGGGTGCTTGTGAATCCAGCGCGACGGACAACGTTGTCCAAGCGACGTTCGCAGAGGATCATCAGGTTTTCCCCGGTGTTCCCCTTCATGCGCTTGGCTTTGTCGAAGTATTTACGCAGGTTCTTTTCGCGAAGACCAAAGTAGAACTTGATCTTCTGCTTTTCGGTCAAAGCTTGACCATAAATGCTGGTCTTGCGTCGACGTTGAGCCATGCCAGGTGGGTACTCTTTCTTCTCGAATGCGCGGACTGCTCCTGCATTTTCGAAGACTTGAAATCCAAGGCGGCGATTAATACGCGCTTTTGGTCCGGTGTAACGACCCATCGACTCAGTATCCTGGTGGCGTCAAAAACGAGACTTCAGACAATACGACACTCCCCGCCAAACGGGGAACGGATGACTATGACGAGTGTGACCACTTCCGTCAAGGGTCACCCCAGGGGCTCGAATCGTATTTTCTTGCGCAGCTTCTGAATGCCGATTCGGCTGAATGTGCCGATCGTGCGGTTTTACGTGCAGCTTTGGCTGGAAGAAAATTTACGATTCCGCAAGTGGCTTTCATTTAATGACTTGTGTCTTTTGTGGAATTCTTTCCGTTTTGATTAAAGTCGAAAATTGCGGCATTTGCGATCTGAGACTTGAGTAAAAGCTCTAGGAATCGGGAAGTTTTCCGAATAGAACGGGCCCACCACCGTGACCGGAGTTCTCTGGTCCAGCCTTACCTTTCGTGACTTTCCTTTCCCAAAACATTTCTTTCGACAGTCAGAGTTTCTCTGGCCTGTTCGAGCGAAACCCATATTGCGCGTCCCCTGATTCAGGAGTTCTTCGATGACGAAGGACATGACAACTCCACTCAATAGCACTTCTGCTGGCGTTGCAGTGAATTCTGGTCGCCTGAATCTTCAAAGGAATCGATCCATGACCAAATCCGGCATTACCTTCTGTCTTCTGTGGGGACTTATTGGACTCACTGGTTGCCAAGGTTTGGGGACAGGTTTTGGTGGCCCACGTTCCAAGCTTCGTCAGACGCAGTTGCAGGCTCTCAATGCCTATAACCGGAGTCAGATGCTGCAGGCTGAATTGGGATCGGCTCAGCAGATGGCGGCTCAGTTGTCTTCAGAGAAGATGATGGCTGACGCTCATGCTGCTGACCTTGAAGGGAAGCTGGCCATCGCAAACGAACGATTGACGAATCTGGCGAATGAGCGATCGAAGCTGCATGACGAATATCGCAATCTGCTGACCAATTTGCCATCTCCAGATGCAAACCGTCCGAATCGACGCTTTGAAGAACTGTGTCGGAAGTATCCACAGTTTGAGTTCGACCCGATTACTGGTGTCAGTCGATTCAACGTTGATATTCGCTTTGAAAGCGGTAGCAACGAGCTGAGCCCTGAGGGATACCGAGCGTTGCAGGAGTTCGCGAGCATTATGAACGACGCGGATGCCCGACAGTTTAATATTCTCGTTGTCGGCCACACCGACGATGAAACAGTTGTTCGCCCTGAAACCCGTGCTAAACACGAAACAAACTGGGAGTTGTCTGCTCACCGTGCGACCGCAGTTGTTCGTCAACTGGCGAAAATCGGTGTTGCGGAACCGCGAATGGGAGTTGCCGGATACAACAAGTTCCAGCCAGCCGCTCCGAATTCGAATGCCGGTTCCAAGTCGAAAAATCGTCGCGTCGAACTGTTTGTCCTCGCTCCGGATGCTGCGATTGCTGGCCGAGAAAACTCCGTGTCTATGAAGTAGCGACTTGAGTGCACTTTCGGAATGGTCGCCCCTTGGTGATCGCTCTGTGTTTTGGGTTGGCTGCCTGTAATACTGTCAGCAATGAGCAGTGACTGGTTCTTCCCTGTGAAAATCGCAATGCCGTGGGAGTCGTTTCGACGTCTTCCGCGGCATCCTGCGTATCGGTATGAATATCGTGGCGAGGAAGCTCTGGTTTCGGGAAGGCCACAATATTTGCATTGTTGGAGAGGGACGACACCGGGTGAGTCTGGAAACGATGCTGTTCCGTCTAACCCCAGTTCGTTTCTACCTGACTTCGGGTTACAGCTTCTCAGTTGGGAAGAGGGGACTGGCACCTCGCAGCAGAAGGATGACTTGCTGGAGTTGTTTCGCGAGTCGTTTGCCGAATCTCCACCGTTTTTTGCTCTCGGTCAGGACGAGCAGAAGCTCGCTGCATTCGAATCGTTTGGCGGTTCGATCGCGGGATTTTCCGGTTGTCCAGTGAACGTCGCAAGTTTTGTGATTCGCCAGAGGGAAAGCAGTCTGCCCGTGGCGGCGCTTTTGGTGACACTTGTCCCCCCTGGAGACTGGACTGACTTTTCAGACTCGGGTTGGAAAGCCCCGCCGCCGAAAGACCCGATTCGTTCACGTTGGGGGCATGCCCATCTGACTTGGGTGTTTGTTTCTCCCCGTTGGAGGCGCCGTGGCCTGGGGGAATTTCTATTGAGGAAATCCCTTTCCCAGCTCGATGACTTGCGGTACGAGAAATTATTCAGCACGTTCATGCTGGGGGATCATGCCAGCATGCTGTGGCACTGGAAGCAAAAATTTCAGTTATTGCCATCGATCTCAAGTGCGCGATTCCGCTGATTCTGCATCTGACGACAGGTGTGGTTTGTCTGAAATCGCCGAGTGAATGGGTCTCGATTTTTTGTAGTGACTGGACACTGACACGGGAAGACTCGAAACTGCAAGCTCAGGGTCGCCAGAAGTTTCGATTCAGCGGAGCCTGTCCCGTAAAAGTGTTGTATTTGATCAAAATCAATTAGAGATGGTGTCGAAAATGACGCAACCGATTCGAGTCGCGATCACAGGAGCAGCTGGCAATATTGGTTATGCACTGGCATTTCGTATCGCCAGTGGTGAAGTGTTCGGGCCTGATCAGCCAGTCCACCTGAATCTGATTGAGGTTCCACCAGTGATGAAGCCGCTGGTTGGTGTCGAAATGGAAATGGACGACTGTGCATTCCCAACACTCGTAGGCGTCAGTCGTTACGACAGTGATCACCTCGAAGAGGGCTTCGGCGATTGCAACTGGGTTCTCTGTGTCGGTAGCGTCCCACGTAAAGCAGGGATGGAACGCGGCGATTTGATTCGCGTCAACGGCCCGATCTTCACCAACACTGGCCGTGCAATTCAGGCCGCTGCTGCAAAAGACGTCCGCGTTGTTGTGGTTGGAAACCCATGTAACACCAACTGCCTCATTGCGATGAACAACGCTCCAGAGGTCCCACGCGATCGCTGGTTTGCTATGACCATGCTCGACGAGAACCGTGCAAAGTCACAGCTCGCGAAGAAAGCTGGTCACCTTGTTCGCGACGTTAAGAACGTTGCCATCTGGGGGAACCACTCAGCAACTCAATACCCAGACTTCTACCACGCAACAATCGCTGGAAAACCAGCTGTTGAAGCTGTCAACGATGATGCCTGGTTGCATAACGAGTTCGTTCCAATCGTGCAGAAGCGCGGTGCTGCTGTGATCGAAGCTCGTGGCGCAAGCAGCGCAGCCAGTGCTGCTAACGCAGTGATTGATACCGTGAAGGGAATCATTACTCCAACTGCCGCTGGCGATTGCTTCAGTGCAGCCGTTTGCAGCGATGGAAGCTATGGAATTGATGAAGGTCTGATCTTCGGCTTCCCGCTCACCAGCGATGGCAAGAACGTCAGCATCATCCAGGGACAAGAGCACAACGAGTTTGCTAAGTCAAAGATTCAGGTCACTCTCGATGAGTTGCGCACTGAACGCGACACCGTGAAAGATCTGCTGAAATAAGCTCAACTGAGCTTGTGGCGTCAAAGAGAATGAATAGAAGTGCCCGTGCGAAAGTGCGGGCACTTTTGTGTTAAGGGTTGATGAATTCACCGTGATTTCTCGGCAGTTGCAGGTTCCCTTTGGATGCTCGTTGGTATGCTGCTATCTGTGCTGTACCGAGGTAGAGAATTTTCGCCTGTGGTCACGGTGAGTTTCATTGGAATGCAGTGGCTTCCCGGGATTGTTTGATCGTCAGGGAGTCACGACTGCGACGGACGGAGAAGGAGGCATCATGCATTGGATTGGCCGGGCGAGTTGTGTTCTGGTTTGCGCTGTTTCTTGTGGTTTCCCGATTTCTTCTTCAGTGATGGCTGATGCTCCGATGCAAAAGAAACGTCCCTTTGTCATTGCTCACCGTGGGGCTTCCGGGTATCTGCCTGAACACACATTAGAAGCGAAAGCCTTGGCTCACGCTCAGGGGGCGGAATACCTCGAACAGGATGTCGTCCTGACGAAAGACGATGTTCCGGTTGTTCTGCATGACATTCACCTTGATACGATCTCCAATGTTGCGGAATTGTTCCCGGGGCGGGCTCGCGCCGATGGACGTTATTATGCGATCGACTTTACTCTCGCAGAAATTCGTCAGCTGAACGCTTCTGAACGATTCAATCATAAGACCGGAAAAGCAGTCTTTCCGAATCGGTTCCCCCCTCACCAGTCACGCTTCCAGATTCCTTCACTTGAAGAAGAAATCCAATTCATTCAGGGATTGAACAAATCAACTGGCCGAGTTGCCGGGATCTACCCAGAGATCAAGCAGCCAACTTTCCATGCGAAGGAAGGCAAGGACATCTGCAAAATTGTGGTGGATGTGCTGCATCGCAATGGGTACAAGACCAAAGAAGACCCATGCTTCATTCAATGCTTTGAAGAGGAGCACCTCCGCAGAGTGCGAGAAGAGTTGGGTTGCCAGTTGCGTTTGATCCAGCTTCTGGATGGGAAAGCTTGCGACGCAGCAATGATGTCACCTGCAGCGATGGTTGAAACCATGAATCGCTATGCGAGCTTCGCTGATGGTATTGGCCCATATCTCACGGCTGTGCTTCCTGCAGTGGCAGGTTCTCCAGAGAAGCACCCTTTCCCTGAGACTGGCCATCAAAAGAGTCTCCTCGTGGATGGGGCTCATGCCGCGAAGTTGGAAGTTCATCCGTGGACTTGTCGGGAAGATGAGCTTCCGAAGCATTACAAGTCGTCAGCTGACTTGCATCGTGATCTCGTTCAGATTGGGATTGATGGCGCGTTTTCTGACTTCCCTGATCAAACCCGAAATCACTTCGCTTCATTTGCAAAGTAATTTCGGCGTCGAGTTAACGTTCGGAAGATTTCTTCTACTTCAGAGCAATCGCAATTAGACCGGGGCGGTCTATCCTGTGGCCGCGCAGCAGCCTTCTCGATAGGAGAAATGCTGAATCCCGCGTGCCTGATTCGCTGCAGATTTTGTGAATCGCAATTAGGAGATCACTTCTGCTGCTACGGAAGCGATCTCCGCTTGCCGCTTACGCTCGACGGTAATCCCGAGTGCGAGCGTGACAAACGCGCAGAAGGCAATGGTGTAGGCCATGGGGGCTGGGGTGCCATTGGCGAGCAATCCCACGATGGCACCTGTGCCTGATCCGATCAGGAATTGAAGCGTGCCATAAAGTGCTGATGCAACGCCTGCCTGTTTCGGAAATGGTGCCATCACCGCGGCAGTGGCGTTCGGCAGGATCAGTCCCAGACTGGTAAGGCACAGGAAGATTCCAAGCATGAAGAGTGGTGGCCCGCCCAGTCCTGTTGCTGCGAGAACTGAAAGCATTGTTCCCACGACAAAGTTTCCGGTCATTGCAGCGAGAAGAATTGTGTGAGTGCTGAAACGTTGTGTCAGCCAGCGGTTCACCTGAGCAATTCCAATCAGCCCGATGGCGTTTGCTGCAAAGGCGATTGAGAACAGATGCGGGGGCATCTCAAAGATTTCCATGAACAGCGATGGAGCCGACGAGACGTAAGCAAAGATTTGGCCCAGTGCAAAACTTCCTGCCAGGGCATAACCCATGAAGCGAAAGTTCACCAGCAGACCCAGATACTGTTGTGTGATCGTGATGACATTCAGGGGCAAACGTCGTTCTTTGGGATGGGTCTCCGGGAGATCAATGAGTGCGAATGCAAGACACGCGAAGCTGAAGAGGGCGATCGCATGGAAAATGATCTGCCAGTCACCAAACTGCATTAACCATGCTCCCAATGAGGGAGAGATGATCGGGGCAATGCCGATGACGAGCATCAGCATGGAGTAGACGCGAGCGGATTCCTTCTCGTTAAATGAGTCTCGCACAATTGCTCTGGCGATGACCATGCCGGTCGAACCTGCAAGTCCCATGAGGAAGCGGGCTGCAATCAGGGATTCAATACTGGTCGCAAACGCACAAATCAGCGATGCAATTGCGTATGCCGCTGTCCCCAGAAGCAAGGGGAGGCGTCTTCCAAATCGGTCTGAGATCGGACCAAACAGGATCTGACCTACTCCGAGACCAGCGAGAAACAGGGCGAGTGTCAGTTCTGCTGATCCGGTGGGAGCGTTTAATGATTGCTCGATCTGTGGAAACGCAGGGAGATACATATCGATCCCCAGCGGACCAAATGCATCCACCAAACCGAGCAGCAGGATGAAGCGAAAGGCGGATCGAAAAGGGGCGGCAGATCGGGATGGAGCAGGAGATGCCGGTTCGTTTACGAACTTAGAGGCGGCGCCATGAGACATGGAGGATGACTGCTTTCAGCGGGGCAATAAATCTGAACGAGAAACTCATCTGATCAAGACATCGATTCAGATCTGAACTCTGACTGAATCGAGCCTGCGCAAGATGCCTGTTTGATCCGCATCGTGATCAGCTCGCGAAATATTCGCCTTTTATTTCGTGAGGAAGAACGTGCAAATTATTGCCTCAGGCAAGATCTTGGCAATGCGGACAATTCGATTTCTCACAACTTTATCTCATTCAATCTCGTTTGTTTTTATGCGGCCATCCTGATGGGAAAAAGACCGGGCGCCTTGTACCAGAATCGCTCCATTCTTCGATGCGTTTTGAGGATCACTTCTGAGCAGAAATGGTGATGGGGGTTTCTGGGGGCTTTGTTTTGTTGACGCATCTCCATGCTTTGATTTGAGTGGAAGGAACTAATAAAGTGTCGCTCAGAAGATTTGCATGAATCAGAGGAAATTCTGTTTCAGGTGTCTCCTGTTTTAGTGAGCCAGTTTAAAGAGTCCGTGACTGCCGGCGTCCCTACTGAGTTGCGTTTAGCAGATCAGGCAGTGAAGTCGGGTTTTAGGCATGCGGCGTTCAGCCTTTCGCTTTTCGAGACGGCTGTTACGTGGCGACATGATAGACCGATACGGTCAGGAAAGAATCTGATGTCATCAAAACAACGATTGGCTGCTGTTTTGCTTTTGGGCTGGCCAGTGTTGTTCTGGCTCTCGCCAGTGTCAGTGGCTCAAGACTCTGCGAAACAGAATTCTTCAGACGTGAAGGCGACAGCCGCTGAATCTGTCTCTGCTGGAGAAGCTGCGAAGGGCGATGTTTTAGCCGATCCTGATTTCGAGATTCAGGGAGAGTATCTCACGTCAGGTCCGGCCCGCGCCGACTCAGCACCCGTCAAAGGGATTCAGGTCGTTGCACTGGGGGAAGGGCTCTTTCGTGCAGTGATCTATACGGGAGGGCTTCCGGGGGCGGGGTGGAATGGAACTGCTCCTCAGATTGTGGATGAAGAAGATGCATCCGGGATTGAAGGATTGCTGGAGGGGATGCGAGCGGAGAAAACGAGTCGTGTCAGTCCGACGATGGGAGCCTCGCCGCCGCACGGGGCGATTGTCCTCTTTGATGGAACTGCAGAATCGCTATCACATCACTGGGCTCCCGGTGCGAAGTTGGTCTCTGGAGATCTGCTTGCCAGTGGTGCAACAACCATCGAATCATTTCAGGATTATCGTTTGCATTTGGAGTTCCGAACTCCCTTCATGCCACAGGCGCGGGGGCAGGCGCGAGGAAACAGTGGTGTCTATCATCAGGGACGCTATGAAACACAGGTGCTGGATTCCTTTGGTCTGGAAGGGGCGAACAACGAAACCGGAGCGATTTATGGAGTGCGAAAGCCGGATGTGAATGTTTGTTTTCCACCCATGGCTTGGCAGACGTACGACATTGATTTCACTGCAGCTCGATTTGATCCAGACGGAAAAAAGCGATCTGATGCCAGACTGACTGTTCGGCTCAATGGAGTGGTTGTTCAGCGAGATGTCGCTGTTCCGAATGTGACGCGGGCGGCCCCATTGAAAGAGGGCCCCGCAGCTGGTCCGTTGTATTTGCAGGATCACGGAAACCTCGTCGCATACCGCAACATCTGGATTCTTCCACGTGATGCTGATCAGGAAGCTCGACGCCCACGAGTTGTCGGGTTCGAGCGTTTTCATGGAACAGAGGCTCCTTCGTTTGAAGGGGGGCTTGTGTTGCTGGGAGAGCTGGGATGTGTGAATTGCCATCAGGCAGATCAGGCTCAACAGCGAGAAATTCTCAACAAGCAGGCACCGGTATTGAGTGCTGTCGGAAGTCGTGTCCGCTCGGACTGGATGGCGAAGTTTCTTGCTGATCCTCACGGTATGAAAGCCGGAACGACCATGCCTGATCTGCTCGCCGGAATGAGTGAAGCTGAGCGAACAGAAACGATTGCTGCGCTGACTCAGTTCCTGTCGTCTACAGGTGTTTTGAAAGAGAGTAATCCCGATCAGAAGAAGGCGATTGCCGGAAAGAAGCTGTTCGAAACTGTGGGATGCCTGGCGTGTCATGCAGCACTCGACGGGAGCTCATTGCCACAGGCGACATCTGTTCCATTGGGTGATCTTTCTGCGAAATATTCGATCAGCAGTCTTGCCCAGTTTTTGCGTGAGCCGCATGTGACACGACCCTCTTCCCGAATGCCTTCGCTGCATTTAAGTGTTACTGAAGCAGAGTTGATTGCGAATGCGTTGCTGGTCGATGGCCTTGAGGCGCTGAAGCCGAATGTGCGATATCAGGTTTATTATGGACGATGGGAAGAGTTGCCTGATTTCGATCAGTTGAAGCCGGATAAGGAAGGGGTCTGTGTCGGCTTTGATCTCAGTGTGGCGGGACGTACGGATAACTTCGGAATCCGGTTTGATGCTTTTCTGCCTGATCAGCATCGAGGCGCGTATGTCTTTGCATTGGGATCAGATGATGGAGCAAGAATTTCGCTCGATGGAGATGTCATTCTGGAGACGCCGGGGATTCATCCGGTTCAGATGAAGGAGCGGACAGCCCGATTTGAAGAACGACCGGTGCATACGATTCGCGTTGATTATTTCGAGGCGAAAGGGGAAGAAGACCTGATTGTCATGTTCGGTCGACAGGGATCGCCATTGGAGTATCTGGCCGATCATCTTGTTCTGACCGAAGCCGCTGCCAAGGCACCGGCGTCGACTGGAGAAGTCGCACAGCGGAATAAGCTGGTAGCGGATTCAAACTTGATTGCTCAAGGTAAGAAGGCATTCACTTCGCTGGGGTGCGCCAGTTGCCATCAGGTGAGTCAGGGAGAAGAGAGCCTGGTTTCCGCATTCTCTGCTAAACCACTTTCTGATCTCCGATTATCAGGGGGATGTCTGGAGACAGGTGCTTCAAGCGTTGCGAGAGGTGTGCCTCGTTTTGAATTGACATCGAATCAGGTGGCCAATTTGAAGCTGGCACTGGAAGGATTGCAGAACTCAGTCAAGAGGACCCCGCAGCAGACGATTCATCAGACTCTCACTGCAATGAATTGTCTGGCTTGTCATGATCGCCAGGGGATTGGTGGCCCTGAGTCAGCTCGAAACGAATTGTTCACTTCGACTCAACCGGAAATGGGAGATGAAGGACGTTTGCCACCATCGTTGAACGGCGTCGGGGACAAGCTTCAGGATGATTGGTTGAAGTCGGTTCTCGACAAAGGAGCGAGGACTCGACCATATATGCTGACGCGAATGCCAGCTTTTGGTGGAAAGAATACCGGACATCTTTTGAAGCCGTTGATCGCCGTCGATCGAATCACGGAAGAGCAGCTGGCAACATTTGATGAACCTGAGCTGCGCGTGAAGTCGACCGGACGACACCTTGTCGGGAACGGGGGGCTCGGGTGCATTAAGTGCCATACCTTTG
>JBEBTF010000051.1:0-21995 GCA_040393865.1 Planctomicrobium piriforme
TCTAAGGAATGGGATCACTCCCAAATACGGATGTCACTTAGTACAGATCGAGACCTGATTCAACGTGTCCGGCGAGGAGATGAAATCGCCTGGAAGCAGCTGATTTCCGAGTACGACGGCCGGCTTCTCGCATTTGTCGTCAGCCGTATTTCGGAACGC
The DNA here is from genome assembly GCA_040393865.1 of Planctomicrobium piriforme. Lineage (GTDB taxonomy): Bacteria > Planctomycetota > Planctomycetia > Planctomycetales > Planctomycetaceae > Planctomicrobium > Planctomicrobium piriforme_A. Next base: position 160 of record JBEBTF010000051.1, read on the forward strand.
AGCCTCGCCGAAGATCTGGTACAGGAGACATTCCTTGGGTTCCTGACATCCCTTCCCAACTATGATGACTCGCGATCATTGGAATCGTTCCTCTTCTCCATCGCTGCTTATAAAGTCGCTGATGTTCTGAGACGCCAGGGACGACGCCCGACGTTCAGGTATGGAAACACTGACTCAGGGGATGCGCCGGAACTTGTCGACCGCAGAGCAAGGCGAGCCTCCAGTTTCGCTCGAAACCGCGAACAGGATTTACATCAGGAAGCGATCATCGTCGGGTGCCTTCAAGAGCTGATTCAACAGTGGAAAGCAAACAACGAATTCGAACGTCTGCAATGTGTTGAATTACTGCTCGTGAAAGGCCTCACGAACAAAGAGACTGCTCATAAACTGAATATCTCAGAGCAGGCTGTGGCGAATCACAAACACTTTATCGTCAGCAAACTGAAAGCAGCCGCAGCCGCGTCAGGCAATGACGATCTCGCCCTGAAACTCCCAGAGTAAATGGCCTTCGGCTACGGCAGTCGTCAACAGCATTCATTCACGGCATTGATCTTCAGCTTCTCATTACTTCACAATCCTTGCCTCATTCATTCATCAACAATCAGGAAGCACATATGTCCGCGTTGAAGATCGTTCCCGGTGTCACTCGAATCGGCTGGATTGGCACAGGAGTGATGGGAGCCAGCATGGCAGGTCATCTCATGAATGCTGGCTTCTCCGTAACCGTCTATAACCGGACAAAAGAGAAAGCACAGGGACTGCTTGAACGTGGCGCCAGCTGGGCCGACACACCTTGTAAACTGGCCGAGCAAAGTGACGTCATCTTTGCGATTGTCGGCTTTCCTAAAGATGTTCGCGAAGTCTTTCTCGGTGAAGATGGAGCTCTGGCCGGAAGCAAACCGGGGAACATCCTTGTCGACATGACAACCAGTGAGCCGTCACTGGCAATTGAAATCTCTGAAGCCGCCAAAGCCAAGGGAGTCCAGGCGGTTGATGCTCCTGTTTCCGGCGGCGATATCGGAGCAAAAGAGGCCAGACTTTCCATCATGATTGGAGGTGACGCGGAAGTTGTCACCGCGCTGCAGCCATGCTGGGAAGCCATGGGAAAAACGATCGTTCATCAAGGTCCAGCCGGGGCCGGACAACACACAAAAATGGTGAATCAGATCCTCATCTCCACCATGATGATCGGCGTCTGCGAAGCCTTGCTGTACGGATATAAATCAGGCTTGGATCTCGAAACCGTTTTGAAGTCGGTCTCAACAGGAGCAGCTGGCAGCTGGTCACTCTCCAACCTGGGACCACGGATGATTAACAACAATTTCGATCCCGGGTTCTTCGTCGAACACTTTGTCAAAGACATGGGCATCGCGCTGGCAGAATCCCGAAAGATGGGTCTTTCTCTTCCCGGTCTGGCGATGGCAGAGCAACTTTACATTTCAGTAAAAGCCAAAGGCTGGGGACGTAATGGCACCCACGCGTTGCTGATGGCGCTTGCCGACATGTCAGGGATTGATTGGGTTCATCGCAAGTAACTTCGATTGCAGCCCCAACCTCGCACAATAAAGAAAGGCGAATCCCGTCCCGTGTCTGCACAAGACACAGGACAGATTCGCCTTTTTCATTTCGCCTTCAATTTCAGAGAGTCCATTCAAAGACTCCCTGCTATATCACAGGCAAAAACGAGTTCTACTTCGCCGCCGCTTCCAGCAATTTGATCCATGGGCCGACATAATGCCCATTGTCGTGATAGGTTCGACCGCTGATCAAATTGCCGTCAATCACACACGGTTCATTGACATAGATTCCCCCGCAGCTTTCGAGGTCGAAGCGACACTTGGCCACAGTCGCCATTCGACGCCCTCGAACACAGTCGGCATACGCTGGGATCTCGACCCCATGACAAACACTTGCAATAGGTTTGTTTTTGGCGAAGAAATCTTTCGTGATGCGGACGAGATCGACGTCATAACGAATGTATTCCGGGGCGCGTCCACCTGAATACATGATCCCGAGATAGTCGTCCGGGTTGATATCACTAAACGCCACGTCCGCCTGAATCTGGTAGCCTTCCCACTCGCGGGTGATCGTCCAGCCAGGACGAACCTCGTGCATCACCATCTGATAGAGACGTTTTTCCGGGGCGGCGATCACTGGCTGAAACCCGGATTCAATCAATCGATAGAACGGGTAAAGGGTGTCGACCGTTTCAGTCGCATCACCGACGACAATCAATACTTTTCCTGCCATTCGTCAGCCCTCTGAGTAGGTCCCAACTCGCTCCGACGAAGCATTCGCCAATGAATACAGGCGTGAAGAATCCGTTGGGAGAACCGGTGGAGTGCTCACACAATAAGACATTTTGCGTCTGGATTCACTCACAACGGTCATCACAACAACAGCAATTATGTTCCCATCATGTAGGAGCGTAACTGCTGCACGACATTGTCAGCCCGGAGCAGAAACCGATCTTCATCAATCTGACTGCTGACAGGCTCCACACGAACTTTCAGCAACATCTGAGAACTGTAAGACTGAGCGACAGATGGTAGATCAGTAATCTCAATCTGCATCCGCACCGGAATCCGTTCGAGCCCGCTCCGTGACAGATTCGCAAGGAATCCTGTACTTCCCATCTGGATTTCCAGACGGCGCGATTCGACCTTTAAAACTTTTGCCCGATAAGATTCGACGAAGCCGGTAAATTTCATCTGTAGCAATTCACCAGCCACACAGGTCTGGATTGTCGCAGAATGTTTTAACGGTCCGCTGGAACGGTTCCGGACAACACGCCCAGCCTTGTCCACTTGTGGTTTGGATTCAGCGACACAAATGCGATTGCGTCCTGTGCGTTTTGCATCATAAAGCGAGGCATCCGCACGGGCCATGACTGAACTGGCTGTGTCGTCAGCCTCCACTTCTGCGATCCCGAACGACGCCGTCACAGACAGACCGTCAATGTCCGCGAAGGTCTTCGCCAGCAATGCTCGACGCAATCGTTCCGCGCGCCATCGCGCAGTCTCTGCGTCAGTTTCCGGACAGAGAATGATGAACTCTTCACCCCCATACCGAGCGATGATTTCGCCTGAATACAGATCATCCTGAATCAACCGGGCACATTCTGTCAGAACAAGATCCCCGACCGCATGAGAATACTTGTCGTTAATCGACTTAAAGTGATCGATATCCATGAACACAACACTGAATGGATATCGTTGGTCTCCATTCCATTGCTCATACAGAATAGTCAGTTGTCGTTCGAGTTCGCCGCGGTTGAACACACCGGTCAGAGCATCGCGTGTTGCGGCGAGTTGTAATGTGCGAAACTGCCCGCGATACCGCTTCGACTCTTTGTTATTGCAGATGAGTTCAACGACTCCGCTGACCTGACCATCTTCCGCGAGTATGGGAAGCGTTTGCACGTCAACATCCGAGCACGAGTCATCAGCTTCCTTGATCGTCATGCTGTGACACATTGCTTCGGAGTTAAGAAACACCTGATCAATCGGGTCAGTGGTGGCATACGTCGGGCTGACAATCTGTCGCTTCCATTTGGTCTTCATCGCCTCTTTCGAAGACAAACCAAACAGTGTGGCTGCACCGGTGCTCCAGATGAGAACCTGTCGATCGCTGCCAATGACATAGTAAGCGTCGTACAGTGTCTCCAGCAGATAAAGATGATGAAACAGATAGCACAGTTCATTGGCGGTCGATTGCATGCCGTGATCAATCGGCTCATTCACCAGCGACGTCAGACTGAAAGCCTGTTCGTCCGCGAGTTGCAGTGCATCCGATCCGTCTAACCAGCGCCCGAGCGCGGAAATCACGTTTCGATCAAACTGCTTTCCGGACTGTCGTTCCAGTGTCTGCAACGCTTCAAACCGGTTAAGCGGCTCACGAAATGCCTGTTTTGTTGTGAGTGAGTCATAGGCATCCGCAACCGCTAAAATTCGGGCTCCCAAACTCAATAGATGGGGATTGCTCCTCGCTTCGTGTGCAATTCCGTGTGACTGGGCAATGATCCCGGTGATGTCAGGATGCACCTGACAGGCCTGCAGCAAGGTGATGGCCACCCGATGGTACGTGGCAATGAACTCAGCTTCGTCCGGACTCAGCTTTCCAGGTTTACGAAGAATGTGATCAGGAATTCCGATCTTCCCAATGTCGTGAATCAGCGCCGCGATCTCGATGATACGCAGATCATCGCTTTCCCATCCGAGTCGACTGGCGATTCCAACACAGATTACGCCCACCCGGCAGGAATGCTTAAGAGTATTGGCGTCTCGATAATGCAGCGCGGACAGCAACCGCCGGAAGGTCGGCGCAGCAATCAAGCTGCTTCCGCTTTTCCTTGCCGGAGAAGGATTTCCATCTTGTACAAGATTCAACAAGGCGATGAAAAGCCGAGAGGAATCCATTGGGTGCGTGTTCGAGAGATCAAGGGCTCGAACAGCAGACGTTGGCGAGGTTGCGACCGCCATGTTCGTTCTGATTCCTACAAATAAAACAAAACAATCCCAGTCTGAGTCTGAACCGTATGTCAACAATTGAACCAGTCAAATTTTACGCAACACAGTCCTGAAAAATTGTCGGTTCTCACCCGTTCTCCCCGCCTGTTGTAACGACATCATGATTTTCGGCATCATCCCGTCAAACAATAGGTTAGGTCCGCTTCCCAACGATCATCTTCAACTCGATTAACGCCAAATCCGTAAACGAAAACCGCCTTGTGACGGCAGGCCATCACAAGGCGGGGCAAATCATCAAGTTGTCACTTCAACAGCAGGCAATCGCTTACTGAAATGCGGTTTCAATCTGATCGATGTTCAGCACAACCTGAGCACGGATGAACTTTTCAGGGCTCGCTTTAAAGTTACGGCGGTTCTCTTCGGTGGTGAAGAGATACAGGCGTTGATCAAAGAAGGCAGCCCATTCAACAGAACCAGTGACGGCACGGTCTGCGGTGAACAGAAGGACGGGATCGCAACCCAGGAACTGCGGAGCATACTTTTCCGGTGACTGAACAAAGCTGTCCTTTGCCGCCTGACTGACAAAGTAGAACCGCTGATTCTTGTAGTCGGTCTGGAACTGAGCGTCCCCTTTTGTCCATCCACGAGTCCCATGCAGGGTGACCGGGCAATACCCTTCAAGCATTGGCTGGACCTGAGCCCCTCCCAATGGCATTGCTGCTGTATTGCCAGAGGTTGGCAGCGATTCGCCAGGTGTTTTTGGCTGTCGAGATGCAACCAGAGATGAATAACGACGGCTCGCACGATCGACGAGAGCGATATATTCCTCTGGAGGATGATAGCCGGTTGACTCCATCAGACGCTCTCCGGTTGGTTCCAGAAAGATATCCATTGGAAACTGCTGCACGCCAAAACGCTTTACCAACGCTTTCTGCTGATCGACGTCAATCTTCACGCAAACAGCGTTGGCTTTCAGTTGCTCAAGTACGGCTGGCTGATTCAGGACAGTTCGTTCCATCTTGACGCACGGAGCACACCAGGTTGCACCGAAGTGGACGAGCAGTGGTCGGCGGAGTTCCTGAGCTTGCTCGCGAGCTTTATTGAGATCTGTATGCCAGAGAGTTTCAGCTGATGCGAATTGACACAGAAGGCAGACAATTGCCTGGGCTGCGATCATGCAGCGTAGGAGAGTCATGACAATCCCTTCATGAATGAAGCGTGGTGTCTCGATTCGAAATAGCAGCAATATCTGCCTCTAAATCCGTATCGACCACACCGACCGTTTGACCAGAAATAGAAGTTCGCCTGCAACAAAAGTGCGAGCGATGGTCTGTTTTAAAGTTGGAACGTGCAGAGTGTAGCGACCCGGAAGAATAAGTCGAGTTTGCTGCCAGCGAAGATTGCATAAGCAAGAACCTCCGTATTGAACTTGCAGCAAAACACCACACGCAAACTTTGCGCTCTCTGTGTATTTCCTGCAAACACACCACCCTATTCAGCAAATTCTGCCCACTTTGCCAGAGAATTTTGTTTGGCAATTTTTCAAAATCTCGTTTTGGACGCCTATTTCAGTGGGGAATTTCAGGAACGACTGGCGCTTCAGCTCCTTCATTCACAAGACACACAGCAACATTACCCATTTCGCAGAAACACCTTACACCACAACAACGACCACAATAGGGGTCTCGCCGATATCGCAAACCAGAAGTCCGAACTCTTTCCGACTTACCCCAATCGCCACATCATCCCTATTCGCAAAAGTTTAAGGCAACAAAACAGATCACTCACGATCCATCGAACCTCTCTACCGGACGATCACCTGCGCCCTCTCGCCGTTGTGTGCCTTCGAGTTTCGGAGTTTTCCCGCTCTGGTCGCAGCGGTGACGTTCACGGTATTCTCACAACCAATGGCAAATCACGAAATGAGCCAGCGTTCCCGGGCTGCACACGAAACCGACACGGTCGGAACCAATGAAGCGCAAATTCATGTCACCTTCCAATTGGACGCTCGTTGTCAGCGGTGGCGGAAGCGGAGGACATCTTTTCCCGGCTCTCGCTGTCATTGAAGCACTCGCCAGCAGTTCAATTCCTCCGTCGCGAATTGTGTTTCTCACCACCGATCGGGGCATCGAACAGACAATTCTGACCGAATTTCCAATCGAACAGATTCCACTCTCAGCCGTGGAAAGCAGCGAATTTCGTAGACGCCCGTTGCGAGCCATCTGGAAAATGGGTCGCTCAATTCTGCAGGCACGACGTCATTTGAGGCATTTTCCAAATCCAATCGTGCTGGCAACAGGTGGATATGGATCTCTGCCGGGAGGCATTGCCGCCTGGAGAAACAAAGTTCCGTTGATTTTGCTGGAACAGAACGCAGTCGCTGGACGCGCAACGTCACTTTTAAGTCCGCTGGCATCAGTCATCTGCACAAGTTTTCGTCAGACCGAGATGGAACGGCGCTGGTCGGAAAAATGCATCTTCACAGGCAACCCAGTTCGCCAGAGAATTGCCGAACAATGGAATCACGCGCAAGAGACGAACCGCAAGATCCTGCTCGTGATGGGAGGGAGCCAAGGGGCCAAGAAGATCAATCAGGCGATGTTCAATTTCGCCAGAAATCATCGCCGGTCACTGACAGGCTGGAAGATCGTCCATCACACCGGCATCACCGACTGCCCGACAGCGGAAGCGATCTATCGTGAATGCGAAGTTGACGCGATTGTCTCCCCATTCTTCGCTGACATGCCAGCACTCTACCGTCAGGCAGGACTTGTCGTCAGTCGGGCAGGGGGGACGTCGCTCGCCGAATTCGCTTGCGCAGGGATCCCCGCCATTCTCGTTCCTTATCCGAATTCGCTGCGAAATCATCAGGAAAAGAACGCCCAGAAATTCGTCGACGCGGGAGCAGCAGTCTCGATAAAGCAAAACGACGCTGACTTCGAAATCAGCGTCGTTCGTGAACTTCAACGTGTTTTGGACGATGAACAACTGCGAGAGCAAATGGCATCCGCAATGCGTTCACTCGCAGTCCCGGATGCCGCCGCTCAAGTTGTGGACGTTTTGAAAGCTCAAAGAACCTCACAGCCTGTCTGACACGGTCGCCCGCACTGCTGCATTAGCACTTTGCAAAATCATTTGCACGCTTCCGCCACGCGGCGAGTTGCGTTTCATTAGTCAAAACGGCCGCTGCGCGGGCACTCGGTAGAGCAAACTGCTCTAAGCAATTAAGCGTCCCATGAGAGTCTTGATTCGCACAACAGCCTCTTGAACATTTTCACGGCTGTTGAACGCGCTCAAGCGGAAGTAACCTTCACCGCTGGCTCCGAAGCCGCTGCCTGGTGTTCCAACGAGGTGAGCATTCTTCAGCAGATCGTCGAAGAAGTCCCAGCTTGGAACATTCCCTGGTGTTTTCAACCAGATGTATGGAGCATTGACGCCACCAAACACTTCGATTCCCACGGACTCCAGCCCTTCACGCAGCAGCCGGGCATTCTCAAGGTAGAACGCAATCAGGTCCGCACATTGCTTCTTGCCTTCCGGGCTGTAAACCGCTTCAGCACCACGCTGCACGATGTAAGGTACACCATTGAATTTTGTGGTGTGACGTCGGTTCCAGAGAGCATGCAACGATTGTGATTTTCCGTCAGCCGTCTTCGCCATCAACGTCTTTGGCACGACGGTATAAGCACAGCGAGTTCCGGTGAAGCCAGCGTTCTTGCTGAAGCTGCGGAACTCGATTGCCAGATCCCGAGCCCCTGGGATTTCATAGATCGAATGCGGAATCGAAGGGTCTGTGATGAACGCTTCATACGCAGCGTCAAACAGGATGAATGCTCCCGTTTCCTTTGCGTAGTTCACCCATTCGGTCAGTGTTTCACGAGTCGCAACTGCCCCGGTCGGGTTGTTGGGGTAGCAGAGATAGATCAGATCAACTGGCTTCTCTGGCAAGGCCGGAGTGAAATCATTCTCAGCGGTGCAGGGAAGGTAAGTCAGACCTTCGTAGCGTCCCTGAGCATCAGCAGCCCCAGTGCGTCCAGCCATCACGTTGGTATCAACGTAGACCGGATACACAGGATCCTGCATTGCGACCGTGTTGTTCAGTCCGAAGATTTCCAGAATGTTTCCGGTGTCACATTTTGATCCATCGGAAACAAAAATTTCGTCAGCCTGAATGTCACAGCCACGAGCATTGAAGTCGTGCTCTGCAATTTTGTTTCGCAGGAAGTCGTAACCTTGCTCTGGCCCATAGCCGCGGAAGGTACTGCGGCTGGCGAGTTCATCCACCGCCTTGTGCATTGCTTCTGTCACGGCCAAAGGAAGCGGCTCGGTGACATCCCCGATCCCGAGGCGAATCACCTTGGCGTTCGGGTGCTCGTTGCAAAAGGCAGTGACACGACGGCCGATCTCTGGAAAGAGATAACCGGCTTTCAGCTTGAGATAGTTTTCGTTGACGTGCGGCATTGTGAGACTCGTTCGTTATTCAGAGTGTTTCAATCGAAACACATTTCCAATGTCATTGGACACCAGACTGCGTACTTGAATACGTACGCGGTCTGGCAAGATCCGTTCTTTTCGATCGCAATACTGTTTCTTAAAGCGTTTCCGCCCAAGAATCATCAGAGCAATCGACGGAACGCACGAGGCTCACGCACCGCCGCACTTCTCTGACGATCAGGGATTAGTGGACCCGCATCCCTGGCTTCGCTCCATCGTCTGGGTTCAGCAGGAAGATATCTTTTCCACCTGGTCCGCAAGCGAGAACCATCCCTTCGCTGACGCCGAAACGCATCTTACGAGGCGCCAGATTCGCACAGCAGATCACGAGACGTCCCAACAGGTCTTCAGGCTTGTAACAAGCTTTGATCCCTGCAAATACGTTGCGATATTCGTCGCCGCCGAGAGACAGCTTCAGGGCCACCAGTTTATCGGCCCCTTCAACTGGACCAGCTTCGACAACTCGAGCCACTCGCATATCGATCTTAGTGAAGTCATCGATCGTGCAGTGCTCAGCGGTCATTGGCTCTTTTTCGAGAGCTTCTGGACCATCATTGAACTGGTTCGCAGCTGGTGCTGCAGGCGGGATTCCTTCTTTCGATTCTTCGATCATCTTTTCGACCTGTTTGGGATCTACTCGTTTCAACATGTGCTGGTATTCACTCACCAGAGTGCCAGTCAATGGCGTCTGGGAATCTGCCCAGTTTGCAATCGGTGCATTGAGAAGACGTTCCGTCTCCCCTTTCAGTCGTGGCAGGACAGGAGCCAGATAGACCATCAACTGTCGGAACAGATTCAGCCCGACAGTACAAATATCTCGCAATTCATCAGCTCTGGCAGGGTCTTTGGCGACCTTCCACGGCTCTTTGTTTTCCAGATACTGGTTAGCCCGATCCGCGAGAACCATAATCTCCCGCATCGCATTGTTCAGCGACAGGGATTCATAGTGTGCGGCAATCGATTCAGCAGCAGCGGCAGCCTGTGCGAACAACCCACCATCATCGGGATAGGTCTCGGACAACTTCTGATTTGCCACAAACTTGGAACAGCGACTGGCGATATTGACCACTTTGCCGACGAGGTCGGAATCAACCTTCGACTTGAACTCTTCAAAGTTCAGATCGATGTCGTCAACGCCACTGCTCAACTTCGATGCGAAGTAATAACGCAAGTACATCGGGTCGAGATTATCGGCATAGGTCGACGCTCGAATGAAGGTCCCCTTCGACTTCGACATCTTCTCCCCACCAACGGTGAGGAAGCCGTGAATATGCACCTTGGTCGGCAGGTTGAATCCTGCGGTCTTCAGCATCCCCGGCCAGAACAGGGTATGGAAGTAGGTAATATCTTTGCCGATGAAGTGGTGAATCTCGCTCTCTGGATTCTTCCACCAGTCTTCAAACGTTTCGCCGTTTTGCTGGCACCATTCACTGCTGCTTGCGATGTACCCGATCGGAGCATCGAACCAGACGTACCAGTAGTTGCCCAGTGCGTCTGGAATCTCGAATCCAAAATACGGAGCAGGGCGGGAGATGTCCCAATCACGCAGTGGCTCGCCGAGGAAGTGGCCTTTCAGATAGTTGGCGACTTCCGATTGCAGGGCCCCACTCGTCTGCGTCCATTCTTCAAGGAATGAATGCAGTTGTTCAATTTCAACAAACAGATGCAGTGCCTTACGGAGTTCCGGAGTTGCCCCGCTCAGCGTGCTTTTCGGGTCGGTCAGATCCGCCGGACTGTATGTCGCGCCGCACTTGTCACAGTTGTCCCCATACTGATTGGGCGACTGACACTTGGGGCACGTTCCTTTGACAAAGCGGTCTGCAAGAAAGGTCTTGGCAACTGGATCAAAGAGTTGCTCAATTTCCTTTTCTTTCACGAGTCCGGATTCGCGAATGTCTTTCCAGATTCGATGGCAGATCTTGCGATTCTCTTCGCTGTTTGTGCTGCTGTAATGGTCGAACTGAACATCGAATGCGGAGAAATCGCGAAGGTGCGCCGCCTGCATGTCGGCGATCAGAGCTTCTTCACTGCGTCCTTCCTGCTTGGCGCGAATCATAATCGCTGTGCCGTGTGTATCGTCCGCACAGAAGAAGCGACAGTTGTGTCCCCGAAGTTTCTGGAAGCGAACCCAGATATCCGTCTGGATGTACTCGACCAGATGGCCAATATGGATGTGCCCGTTGGCGTAGGGGAGAGCAGATGTGACGAGGATGCGTCGAGTTGTCATAGGTCAATCAGTTCCGGGAACAATCACCGATTGGTATTGGTTTCCGAGAGCAATATTCAGTGAGATCAGCCCGATTCCGCAACCTGTGCGTCGCGAATTACGAGAAAGAGCAACGAAGCCCTCACCCCGGGGATGAGCCAACAATGACATCATTGGAAATGGATTAAAAGGCGTACAGGGAAGACCTCCCCAAAAACGCCTCAAAATCCAAAGTGATTATAACTTGAGCCAAAACTGCTCGCAGCCTGAGTGCCGCGATGTTCCGCTGCTGAATCAAAAGCAGGGTGTCGACTCATTCAGTACGACACCCTGTCAATCCGTAACAATTCGAATTCACACATACCGCACATCACTGTGCGAGATGCATCAGATGCCGCCACGATGCTTCTGCAGAGCCGCTCCGATAAAGTCACGGAACAACGGATGTGGCTCCAGTGGTGACGACTTGAATTCAGGGTGATACTGAACCGCGACGAACCATGGATGATCCGGAACTTCCACGATTTCGACGAGGCTTCCGGATTCATTTGTTCCGGTTGGAATCATGCCTGCCTCGATCAGTCGGTCACGATAGGCCGGGTTGAACTCGTACCGATGACGATGCCGCTCGGAAATCTGAGTGGTTCCGTAAGCCTTGTAAGCAAGCGAATCTGGCTTCAGGATTGCGGTTTGAGCGCCAAGACGCATGGTGCCGCCCATGTCCGAAACACTCTTCTGCTCTTCCAGCAGACAGATGACAGGATCAGGAGTGTCCTGAGCGAATTCCGTGCTGTTTGCCTGTTCACAACCAAGCTTACTGCGAGCATATTCAATAACGGAGCACTGCATCCCGAGGCAGATTCCAAAGAACGGAATCTTCTTCTCGCGTGCGTAGCGAATCGTCTTGATTTTGCCTTCAATCCCGCGATACCCGAACCCGCCAGGCACCAGAATTCCGTTCACCTGACCAAACAGTTGATCAAGATCCTGATTGTCACAATCTTCCGCTTCGATCCGCTTGATCAAAACGCGTGTGCTGTGATGAAAACCGGCATGCGACAAGGATTCATAGATCGACTTATACGCATCACGATGCTCGATGTACTTTCCGACAACAGCAATCGTCACTTCACTTTGCGGGTTACGCACTTTGTGAAGCATCGCCTTCCAGTCATCAAAGTGCAGGTCACCTGCTGGCAACGAGAGCTTTTCGCAGATGATCTTGTCGACCTTTTGCTCGGCCAGTGGGATTGGCACTTCATAGATCGAAAACTCCATGTCGGTTTCTTCGATCACCGAGTTCCGCTCGACGTTACAGAACAGCGCAATCTTCTCGATGTTCTCATGCCCCAACGGACGTTCGGTACGCACAATCAGGATGTCAGGCTGAATCCCGATCGTTCGGAGCTGCCCAACGCTGAACTGTGTTGGCTTGGTTTTCGCTTCTCGCGCGGCTTTGAGATAAGGAACCAACGTCAGGTGGATAAACAGGCAGTTCTGCTTTCCGATATCCAGCGGAATCTGGCGAATTGCTTCCAGAAACGGCAGCCCTTCGATATCCCCGACCGTTCCCCCGAGTTCGGTGATGACGACGTCAACATCCGGACCGGCGAGTTGCAGAATGTTCGCTTTGATTTCGTTCGTGATGTGAGGAACGACCTGAACCGTCGCCCCTAAGTATTCCCCACGACGTTCCTTCTGAATCACACTGCGATACACACGTCCGGTTGTGAAGTTCGAGAGCTTCGACAACGGGCTTTTCGTGAACCGCTCATAGTGTCCAAGATCGAGGTCGGTCTCAGATCCGTCGTCCAGAACGTACACCTCACCGTGCTGGTAAGGGCTCATTGTTCCTGGATCGATATTCAGATACGGATCCATTTTCTGCATGCGAACCCGCAATCCGCGGCGTTCGAGCAGCAAACCGATCGAGGCTGACGTCAGCCCTTTCCCGAGCGAACTGACGACCCCGCCAGTCACGAAAATATGTTTGGTCATCCCAGCAGAGTCCTGCGAAAAAAACGGAACCCCCGAGTCTTGGGTCGGGGGCAGTGTTTCAAAATGGAATTCATCCCAACCAAATCTGGTCAGGAAAATTGTTGATATCTGGTGCGGCGGCTCAGCGAGATACTCAAAGAAGCATCAGCACAACCTGATTTACAATCACTGCGTCGGCAGTCACTGCGAGTCCGGTTTATTCTCGGGGTTTCCGCCAAGAATTTCTACACTGCCAGCGATGAATCTATGAACGGTTTTTCTGTCGTTCCAGAAACGCAGCATAATCGGCGGCAGTGTCGATGCCAACGGATCGATGTGCGACAGTTTTCACCAGAATCGCTGCACCAGCTTCCAACGCCCGAAGCTGTTCCAGATTTTCAAGTTGTTCCAATTTTGATCGGGGCATTTTGGTCAGAGCAAGCAAAAACTCTGGACGATATGCATAAATCCCAATATGTAGCAGCCACGGACTGCTTTGATAAGCGGCTGTTTCTTCGTCTGGAGAAATCAGATCCGCAGGTTGGCCATCCCGATAGAACGGAATCGGCAACCGACTGAAATAGAGTGCCCGACCATCGGCCGCACAGACAACTTTCACGCAGCCGGTGTCCTGCAGCATCGCAACCGAATTGATCGAACAGGCGAGTGTTCCCATCTCGACATCCGGTCGGCTCAGCATCGCCTTGACCAGCGTGTCGATAACACTTGGTTCCAGTTCCGGCTCATCTCCCTGCACATTCACAACCAGTGAAGCCTCCGGGCACTCCCGGGCAACGACTTCGGCAATCCGGTCACTTCCGCTCGGATGATCACCGGTCATGGCGACGCTCGCTCCGAATCCGCGAGCGACATCGGCGATCTCAACGCTGTCAGTGGCAATCAGAACGTCGGTCAGAGACTTCGCCGCTTTAGCCGCCTCCCACGCATATTGAATGAGTGGCTTACCAGATTCTTTCAGCAGCATTTTTCCTGGCAGGCGTGACGACTGGAGGCGAGCAGGAATAATTCCAACGACTGATGACATACGACAACTAGCAGGGTGAAGAACTGGAAATGAAAACAACCCGCAACGGGCCGCTCCAAAAAAGAACAACAGCAACGAAACGGAAATCACCGTCTCATTGCTGGGCTCAATGATAAAGCAAACCTCGCCTCTGAGAACAGATCACCCTTTGCGGACACCAATCGTCAGGAGGAGATTGGCAAACAACTGCTGTTCGCCCGTCTGAATGGTCAGGACATGATCTCGACTCAACACGGCTTCATAGAAGTCCCATTTCTGAATCGGCTTCAATTCAACAGAGAGTCCGGCCTGACCAATAATCTTGCGAAAATCCTCCCAGATCGGTGGATCGCCATGAATTGCGTACGGGTCGTCCGCTGGCACGCCCATGGTATTGGCTGCTTCGATCGGAACGGCAGAAAGCAGGGCGGTCAACACCTGAGTGCAACTGACCAGCCCCGGCATCAGATTCAGACTGACCAACTCTGCGTTCGGGCCCAGCGTGTTGTATGCAGGATAGTTTCCATCGGCGATCAAAATCTTGGAATGGTGTCCCGCCCGACCAAGGATTTCGTTGATCTTGGGATGAATCAAAGTGTGCTTTAACATGCGTAACAGGCATCCGCTACTAAACAAATTCCGTATTTGAAAACACCCACTCACAACGCATCAGATCACGGATTCGGCTGACTCCCTGCAATCTCTTTGCCGGGCTTGGCACGAACATGCAGCATCACCGGTTGAGTCGCTCGACCTCCCTGCACACTCGTTTGCAGGTGGAATAGACGCGACTGTTCCGGGACTCCCTCATGAGCCGTGATAAAGAATTCACGAACAGAAACGTCAGCTGGCAGCAGCAATCCGTTCAATCCAATGTTATCGACATACACCCCATGCGGGAGATTGCGACCACTGTCAGCATTCCCAAGGGCGATCACTTCGTTGAATCCATTTCGTTCCGCCACGAGTTCGAGAATGATCGTCTCGCCGGGATGAATCACAAACTCCAGCGGCCCTCCCGATTTCTCAGGTAACGGCTGAACCCCGCGCGACGACGGACGGATCGCCAGATGCAAGGCCGGTTCCGTCTTCAGCGTGACTTCGTTCCACGCAGGGATGGAATGCGTCACTTCCTTCCCTTGAATGGTGGCGGTCCCTGTCAGCCGAATCTTTTTCAAGTCTTCTGCCGATGGAGCCTGAGTTCCTTCAGCCACTGACAAAAGACCGGATGCCGTCAGCTGACCCGGTTCGATCACAATCGGCGAACTAAACGCAAACCCCGGTGGCAGGTTTTCCACATTGATCGTGATCGGCCCCTCATACTGATCCTGCCGTGACACGACCAATGGGACATCAAGCTGATTTCCTGGGCTGACCTGAATCTTCTTCGTGGGCAATTCCAGATTGAAATCAGGAGCAGGGGGGCGAATCGAAAGCGTGTAGCGGTAATCCGCTCCCTTTTCGTTCCGCACGTCCTTCACACGAACCAGATACTCTCCATTTTCTGGAGCAGTGAAAAACAATTTCGAATCCTTGCCGCTCTCCCGAAACGCAGCGTCATCATTTTCATAGAAAACAGTGAAGACCGGCAATCCATTGGGGATCAATGACGTCCCCGGCGGATGCGACTCAACGATGTAACATGGCTCACCTAACGGATGCGCCAATCCGGAAGTGTCGAAGTAATTCCAGCGTTCTCCCCGACCGGGATAGACGTCAAATCCTGAGTCTGGACCACGCGGGGCTCGCCAGAGCTTGACGACTTCCCCATTGCAGTACAGCAGTTGATTCAGAGACATTTCTTCCCAGTTAAAGATTCGAAAATCATCCGACTGGGCGCTGGTTTTGCCGCGAAATGTGAAATAGGAATCGCGCGTCGCCTGAAGCAAAACACGCGGAATCTGCTCCCCTTTCACTGTCAGAATCTCAACATGAGAATCCAGTGCTGATTTGGATCGAGCCGCATCCACATCGAACACCCAGGTCTCTCCCGCTTTGGCCGAAAATCGAAACAGATCAATATCCGGGCCTGCGGCTTCAGAGTGAATCACGCCTTTGATCTTTGCTGGCAAACTCACAACCAACGCTTGATCAGGGAGACCATTCGGCTCGGTCTCCTGCGTTTCCATAACGGAAGCCGTTCCGACGGGCAGCTTCATTTCAGAAGCTGCATGTGCCACCTGAACCGGCGTCGTTGCCGAATTCCCGGGGAGCGAAATCAGCCCCAGAGTTCCATCGAGAAACCCAACGGCCATTCGAGGTTGCACCGGATCGGCAGCCAACGCGCTCACTTCACTGCGATGGCCGGTCAGCAATTCCAGTTCACTGAAGGATTGAACGTCCCAAATCTTGATCGTGCGGTCTTCTGCTGCCGTCAGAATTCTGGAGCCATCACCTGAATAACAGAATGCAAGAACCGGTGACTCGTGGGCGAATCTGGCGATCGTCATCGGGTTGATCCCTGACTGATCCTGATGCAGATTTTCCCAGACTCGCAACTGACGATCGGCTCCTGCGGCGACAATGCGTTCCCCGCCGGGACTGAAGGCGATGGCATACACTTCCTTCAGCGGTTGCCCCAGCGTATCCAGTCTTTCACCATCGCTGACTCGCCATAATTTGCAGGTATCATCGGCACTGGCACTCGCGAGGACCGTGCCCTTCGGATGAAACGCAATATCATAAACCGCACCGTTATGACCGGTGAGCCGTCGAAGAATCTCGCCTGTCTCAGCCTTCCACAGAATGATTTCCCGGTCATAACTGCATGTGGCAATCAAGCTCCCATCGGGAGAGAACTCCGCATCCAGAATGAGATCCCGATGTCCCAGAAAATTTCGAATCGAAGTTCCGTCCGCGAGGTTCCAAAGCGTCGCCAGTCCACCAGAACCTGTGACTCCAGAAGCGGTCAGTAATGACTTGGAATCCTTTGAGAATCGGACCGCCGCGACTTTCCCCGGCAACCCACTCAACGTCTGTCCGACGGTCCATCCTGAAGGTTCTCCTGGACCAACTTTCAGCAATCGAACCTGACCATAGGTCCCGACCGCCAATGTCTGGCCGTCTGGAGAAAAAGCGAATGCCGTCACTGGCGAAATCGGGTTCTGAACCGGAATCTTAGGCACCATTAAGGACAAGCGATCAGGTTGCGTATTGGCGGGCCCAATCGCACCTTGTTCGATCCACCCACGCAGCAGTTCGCGTTCACTCGCCGTCGGGGCCGGTTCGCCTTCCGGGGGCATTTGCTGCTCTGAGCCTTCTGTCAGCACACGCCACAGCAAACTTCCAGCAGAATCGCCGGGTAACACAGCCGGCTTCCCTTTGATCCCTTTCTGCAGTGATTGATACGACTCCAGAGAGAGGCCCCCTTCAGAGTCCGAGTCGTTATGGCAGCCTCCGCAATATTTTCGAAACAACGGGGCGATCTGCTTTTCGTAATCGACCTGCACACGCTTCGGCTCGTCAGCATGAGCAGAACTGCAAAGCAATTCCCCGGACCCAGACAATGTGGCAGTCAGCCAGCAAATGATCAGGCAAAACAGCATCGGACACAGTGGTGGGGCAAATCGACCATTCATCATTGATCTCGCCGGATGAAGGAAAACCGGACCTCAGAGAGCAAGAATGATCATATAGAAATCAATCGATGAATGCGCCGGAACGCGATCCGCTTCCAAACGAAAAAGCGAAATGTGCTCCCGTGAAACCGGAAGAGCACATTTCGCCATAAACGCAATTCAAAACTAAACTTGCCCCCAAAGCCGTACCACTTTGCGAGATCATTTCCACGCTTCCGCCACGCGGCGAGTTGCGTTTCATCAATCCAAACGGCCGCTGCGCGGGCACTCGGTAGAGCAAACTGCTCTAAATCATGAAGTCCGCTTTTTCGCCCATGATGCGATCAATCAAATCCTGTGGCAGTTCCACTCCAATCGTGGTTCCGGCATCGACATCAGTTGGGTTGATTCCGCAATAGGTCGACCACGGACCAAGGTGACGCCAGCGGCCAGCGCGTTTCGGTTCGCCGGGCAGCACTGGAGTTGTGCAGCGGTTACATCCGATCGTGGAGAACCCCTGAGAATGCAACGGATTGATAATGACCTGATGACGCGCCATGTACGCTTCCATCTGCTCGTCGCTGAAGTTGGCGAGCGGATTGATGCGAATGACATTCATTTCTTCGTCGATCGCCAGAATCGGGCAGTCTCCACGACGTCCCCCATCGGCTCTACGAAGGCTGCCAATCAATGCGTCGTATTCCCCCTTCACTCGAAGAAGGGGTTCCACTTTTCGCATATGGCAGCATTGCTGCTGACCTTCAACGGAGAGATACAGAACGCCGTGCTTGGCGGTCTGCTCAACCA
Organism: Planctomicrobium piriforme; assembly: GCA_040393865.1. Lineage (GTDB taxonomy): Bacteria > Planctomycetota > Planctomycetia > Planctomycetales > Planctomycetaceae > Planctomicrobium > Planctomicrobium piriforme_A. The sequence continues at coordinate 18,694 of JBEBTF010000051.1, forward strand.
TTGTCAGTTCTGGTTGAAGTGTTCGAATCGAGAGCCCGTACTCAGAGATCAGACGATCGCGTGTTTCGAGCGTCTCCTGAAACATGACGCCGGTATCAACGAACAGAATGGGAATATCCAGGTCCAGCTGACCGATCATGTGCCCGAGGACGCACCCTGACTGCTGCATCGCCGAAATCCCGGCGAGACGATTCCCGAAAGTCACGTGAGCCCAACGCAAGAGTTCATCTGGCGTGCGATCTTCGAAGGTTTTGGCCACCCGATTCAGGTCGGCCTGTGTAATCCGTGGCATGAAATTCCTCAGGAGCGTCCGTTGAACGTGCGGTCCCGTTCCTTCAAGTTCCTGTTATTTCGATCTGTTTCACTTGCAATCACTGAATTCAACGTCGCTTCACTGTGAAATAACGTCAGAGTGAAAATATCTGAAAACCTGATGCAAATGCGAGTGCGATTTCAGTGAGACGAAGTTTTACAAACGAACGCCCTGTTTGAACGCAATTTTCAGAACAAAAAAGTGTAGCAATCGGCAGACAGTCCCTAAAAGTGTTTCCCTCTGCCGGGAATCTTCAACAACCCTTTGCCGAAACTTCCCACGAATTGACAAATCCCCACCGCGTCGCTTGGGGATGACAACGCATGGTTATACGTCAGGCATCTGGCTCGCTTTCAGCAGCGTCGTCTGCACAGCAAGTTCATGTGCGTACGGAAAATCAGAGACTTTTTGTCCCCGAATCACTTTCGCCATGTCAGCGGCATCGTCGACGTAACGCTGATATTTCGGCATCGTGAGTGTCTGGGTTCCCTTTTTGTATTCCCCACGCGGCTGCGACAAGGACAGCACCACCGACGGGTTGTCGAGTGGTTGAATATGGAACGTTCCTTCGGTTCCACAGACAGTCAAATGCCGCCGCTGGAATCCTTCGACCTCCAGCCCACTGGAGCGGATCGTTGCGTTCGCCCGAGGCCACGTCATCACTGCCAGACAGTTATCTGCCAGGCCATCGTTGAGTGAACTGGAATTCTGGAGATACGGCGTCACCGTTTCTGGACTGCCAAGGATACTGACCACAAGATCAATCAGGTGGCATCCCAGTTCAAACATGGTTCCGCCAGAGTACTCGGCCAGTTCCTTGCGAGTGCCTGGGTCCAGCACTTTGCTCATGACAGCCTGAACTTCAAAGACCTCTCCCAGCCATCCTTCCTTGAGAAATTGATGCAGGAGAACAACGGCGGGGTTGTAGCGATACATGTATCCGAGCTGAACCATCAGATTCTGTTTTTCAGCCTGATCGAGTATCCGTTTGAATTGCGGCAGCGATGCGCCGGCAGGCTTGTCGATGTGAACATGTTTTCCAGCCGCGACGCATTTTTCGGCCATGTTCAACAAATCACGAATCTCAGTTTCGACCAGAACGGCCTGAAGGCCCGGGGTCGCCAGAAGTTCATCGACACTCAACCAGGGGAGTCCTGCATACGCAGGATTCTTCTCTGCTTTCCGTCGCAATTCTGAATTCGGTTCACAGATTCCAACGACTTCATAGTCCGGCGATCGACGATAGACAGACAACTTCGTCGCATGAGCATGCCCCACCCCGATCTGGCCAACACGAATTCGAGAATGCCCTTCTTTTGAAAGACGTTCTTCAGCCTGAACAGTAGAATCCACGCCAGAATCCACTCCGAAGGCTCCCGTCGCCAGAATTCCAGTGGCCAAGTACTGCAAAGCCTCTCGACGTGTTGGCTGATACGTCATTGTCGGATTCCTTCGTCATCCCGTGTCAAAACTGGGGGCAAGACTCAAGGGGGGCTGGCAGCAGAGAAAAATCGTACCTCAGCACACCTTTCGCTTTTGTTGACTTACGATAACATGAGTGATTCAACGTGAAATTGCCATCGTGAAGGGTGAATCCAAATGAGTCAGACCAGTCCAGCCGGGTATCTCGAACGCCTTTTTGGTCTTCAGGGAAAAACTGCCATCGTCATTGGCGGCACCGGAGTTCTCGGTGGTGCAATTTGTGATGCACTCGCAGCAGCCGGAGCCCACATCTACATCATTGGCAGCAATGTCGATGCTGGGCAGGCGGTCGTTGATCGCTGGCAAGGTCAGGCGACCTTTTACCGCGCCGATGCAAGCAGCCGATCTGATCTCGAAGGTCTGGTAGAACACCTGAAAACACACGGGCGTGCTTGCGACATTCTCGTCAACGGGGCCGGTGTGAACTCTCCGACACCGTTTCTGGAGATCACCGACGAAGAATGGGATCGAATCTTCCGTATCAATACCTCAGCCGTTCGCATTGCGAGTCAGGTGCTGGGCGGATACATGCTCGAACACAAGACCCAGGGTTCGATCATCAATGTCGCGTCGCTCTCCGCGATCACTCCGTTGTCGCGCGTCTTCACTTATTCTGCCAGCAAAGCAGCTGTGTTGAACCTCACCCAAAACCTCGCACGGGAATGGGCTCCTCACGGAATCCGAGTAAATGCCCTCTCCCCAGGATTCTTCCCTGCTGAGCAAAACCGCAAAGTGCTGACTCCAGATCGCGTGGAAAAGATCATGGGTCACACACCAATGGCCCGCTTCGGAACACCAGATGAACTTGCTGGAGCGGTCATTCTGATGGCTTCAAACGCCGCAGGCAGCTTCCTGACAGGCACCAACGTTGTCGTCGACGGCGGTTTCTCGGCCATGACGATCTAATCCGACATTCGAATCCTTGTGAAATTCGGTCCTCTGATCATTCCGCAACACGCGGATGTGGTCAGGGGATTTGTTTTTAACGGACCTGCCACTCACCCGAATTGTTGATCCCGAGCTTTTCCCGCCTCGTCTTAGATGACTCACGCAATCAGGTTCGTTAACTTGAACGCATGTCCTCCCGCTGATGTAGCGTGACCCTGCCCTCCGGATGACATCTCAGGGTCACATACCCAGTCCTGCTGACGAAGGAATGATGAATGAAGGGCCCGTTCTTAGTTGTTCTCTCCATTCTGATGCTGACAGCCAGCCTGCAGGCCGAGACACCAGTTGCTCCGTTCAGGCCCATCTTTGATGGCGAGTCGCTGAATGGATGGCAGGGCACTGACGAATTCTGGCAGGTTGACAACGGAGCCATCACCAGAAAAGAGCGTCCAGAAACTACTCCGGACCAGACCAGTGACCTGATCTGGAAAAACGGAACTGTCGACGACTTTGAACTGCGTTTTCAGGTTCGCATCACCGGTAGCTTGAAGGCCGCCGCCGGAGTTCTCTTCCGCAGCGAGCCAACAGAGAGCGGAGATGCCGCAGGGTTACTTCTCAC
>JBEBTF010000052.1:0-21797 GCA_040393865.1 Planctomicrobium piriforme
GAGGTGATCCTGCAGAAAGTTCAGAATTGAACGCAGCGTTGTCAACGTGGTCAGCGGAGTTCGTTCTGGACGAAGATTGGTCAGTTCGAATTGTTGCTGAACCTCGCCGATCAACTGAGCCTGTTTGATACTGTCGATTCCAAGATCCGCTTCCATGTCCGCATCAAGGTCGACAACATCCGGAGAATATCCGGTCTGATCAACAACGAGATCAATCAGAAACCGCTCGGCTGATGCAGCATCAAATGCTGCTGCTGTTGACGTCGGTGTTGCGACAACGGTCTCTGTTAAACGCGTCTCTGGCGTCACTTCTTTGCCAGCATACGCGAGAGCAGAAGTTGCAAACGCTGGCGGTTCTGGCGTTGCTGTAATGGCCGCACCGGATTCCGCGAGAGATTGAGCTCCCAGACGTGCGATGTCTCGCAATGTCTTCATGTCACCAAGTCGAACGCCGGACGGAGTGACCGCCAGGCTGAATTGCTCGGCCATTTCGCCAACAACCTGAGCCTTCTTGATGCTGTCGACACCAAGGTCTGCTTCGAGATCGGCGTCGAAGTCAACAACGTCCGGGTCGTACCCAGTCAGGTCAACGACGACGGTTTTCAGGAAGAACTGAATTTCCTCTTCCGAAGTCTGAGACACCGATACTGCTGGGCTTGCTGCAACAGAGACCGACTCTACTGGTGTTGGCAACGCCACTGCGGTCGGTGTCTGCTGATGAATGGCTGTTGTTGGAACTGCCGTCGGAATTGTTGTCGAACCAGCGGCTTGTCGTTTTGGTGTTGTCTTTCGCAAATCGATGATTTCAACGTCATCGTTCTGCGAGACGGCATTCGTTCCCGAGGACACTCCTGTGGAGTGATGTCCATTTGACGAAGGATTCAGCCCAAGCGGACTTTGATCAGTGTGCTGCCCGTTGTGTTGCTTATCTCCATGCCCATTGGTGGGGTCAACTGCGTTGTGATTGTTTCCATTCAGTGCCGGGCGAGTCGAGACCACTGGCAGCATCGATTCGGCGACTTCATGTGTCGCGCTTGCAGAGGATGTTCCAATAAGTTCCTGAACCAGTCCCAGTAATTGAAGACGTTCAGAGTGTGGTTTTCCTGGTGCATCAATGCTCAGGCAGATGGCACGGTCTCCGACGATATCCTGATTCATACGACTCAGGACATTGTTGGGACCAACTTCGATAAGAACGCCAACATCATCAGCGAGCAGGCGTTCAATTGCAGGAACATACATGACCGGTCGCGTCATCTGACTGACAAGGCTGTCTTTCAGATCGACAGGGTCAACCAGATAGCGAACCGATGTCGTTGACATGACCGCACAACGAGATGGCAGAAATCTTTCGTTCGCAAAATTCTGTTTGAGCAATGACTCGGCCTGTTCCAGTCGGGGAGTGTGATACGCCACTGGGACAGGAACAACGAGCGACGCCAGACTCGCTGCCGACAAACGACTTCGTACGAACTCCACCTGATCAACAGCGGTCGCAATCACCGTTTGCTGTGGAGCATTGAAATGAGTGATTTGAGCTGGCAATGATTCTTGTCTGAGGATTGTTTCAACTGCAGTCGGAGCCGCGCGAACTGACAGCAGCTGTCCCGGCTCTTTCACGGTCAGGCAGACCGCATTCGCACGAGACTTCACCATGCGAATCGCCTGCTCAACGGTGAGGACTCCAGCGGCGAAGAGTGCGCTATACTCCCCGAAACTGTGGCCCAGGACCACGTCTGGACGAGGAGCGTGGTGAAGCAGTTCTTCGGTGAATGCAATGCTCAACCCCAGAACCCAAACCTGATTCCACCAGATGTCTGCAAACTGACTGGCTGGTTTTTCCAGTTGAGGCCGCAATGGCTCAAGTCTCTGCCTCTTCAACTCCATGTCGAATCGGGCCAATGCGTCGGCGAATGGAGAGTGCTCCTGCAATGCTGCTGGCAGGCCGCCGTATTGTGCCCCCTGACCAGGGAACGCCCAGGCGGTGCGTACGCTCTGTGGTCGTGATTTCCAGAGAAGCCCGCGATCTGACTCGAAAACGCCGGTGTGACGTCCGTTGCGAAGCTGCTTCAACAGGGCTGACAGTCGCGTTTTCAATTGATCAGGAGAGTCGGCCAGCACTGCCAGCCGATTCGTCTGTTCCGCATGGAATCGTGTTTCCCGGTTCTGGAACAACACTTCCGGGTGCTGGATCGAGTCACTGACCAGGGCGATCAACTCGCTTGCAGAACGCCCCCCGATCCGGAATGCATGCGGTGCAGGCTTAACAGGATGACTCACTGTCGCCTGACCAACATACTGCTGTGTTGAGCGGGACGTGACGGGTTGAGTGTGTCCAGAGTTCAAAACAGAAGTCCTCAGGTTTTTCTCAGATGGATTCGATGTCACGCAGGTGTGCTGGCGCTGAACCTGATTTGCGCTGGGGAGCGGCAGCGTCGTGACGAGTGCAGTGGCCGGAGAAGAACAGTGTGCGCTGTATTGCACTCCGTCTTCTGTCTGGCTTTGAATTAAAATTGTCTCGGCAAGTGACGTTGATTCGCGACGGGGTGATTCCCAGTTCACGGAGTTCTTTACAAGTTGAACGAGGCTTTGTGCTCCTGTCAGATATCCAAATTGACGCACTAACGATGCGTCTGGAGTTGGGCCTGTTCGTGCAGAACGCGATGGCATCGTAGTGGAATCGCCTGCCAGTTGTTCAACGTCATCGACGATTCCCAGAATCGTGCGACCTGCAGCAACAGCATCGCTGAGCCGTTGCAGGAACAGAACAACAACGCCTTCGCCGGGGAGGCGTTGGCGGCAGTCATCTGGAATGTCTTCCGGCTTTCCAGAACGAACCAATTTTCCCTGAAGGTCGAGTTGCTCGAACTTCATCAGGTCCATTGAACGGTCGGCGGCTCCGCAGATGGCGAGATCCCAGTGCCCGTTTCGCAGAAGATCGAGAGACAGGTGCAATGCGGCCAGACCGGATGCGTCGTCCACATCAATGGCACATGCTCCGCCCATCAAGTCGAAGGTTTTGGCAACGCGGGATGCGAGCGTGCTGGCGGTGAAGCTTCCTGTTTCGTCAAGCAGTGCCGGACGTTCTGCCAGCACATGCTTGCGGTAATTCGTCGTGAGTTCATCAATGACGTGTTGTGGAATTCCATGGGATCGCAACGTCAGTGAAAGTTCACGAGCGATTTCGGGAATTCGCAATCCGAGTTGCAACTGGCTTCCGAAGTCTCCTCCAAAAACCGTTCCAATGACCACGCCTGCCCGTTGGAGATCGATGCTCCATTTCCCGCCGTCAAATTCCTTCACCGCTTGAGTGACAGCATCCAGCAGCATCATCTGGATTGGGTTTGCCTGTTTCACCTGCTTCGGAGGAATTCGATAAGACTGTGCATCGAAGAGATAGTTGCGGATAAAACCGCCGTGATTTGTCGGCGATGAAAATGGACGCCGAACTCCTGCTGGTGAAAGATTGACTCCCTGACGCCAGCGGTCAGCAGGAGCCGGGCCAATCATCGATTTGCCACTTTCCAACACATCACGAAACTGACGGATGTGGTGTGCGCCAGGCAGAACGACACCACGTCCGACGATGGCGATGCGTTCAACCGGTTTGCGTTTCACTTCAGCTGGGAAACTGCTTCGCAAAGTGGCTGGCAGGTTTGATTCGCCTGAGTCTTGTTGCTCAAGAGACGCTGCGGCGGCAGGCTCAGTGACGGAGAGATGGGCATTCAGCCCTCCAATTCCAAACGCACTGACAGCCGAACGACGATACTGGTTTCGGGCGATCCACTGACGGTTTTTGTGCACGATCTGGATCGATCGTGAACTCCAGTCGAAGTTCTGATTTGGTTGCTCGAAATTCAGCGAGGCAGGAATTTCCTGTCGCTTGAGCCCCAAAAGAATCTTGATGAGGCCAGCGACTCCAGCGGTTTCCAGTGTGTGCCCCAGATTGGACTTGGCACTTCCCATCAACAGTGGTTCGGCTGTCGAATTTCCGGAAGAACGGGTCTCCTGAATGATCGAACTGACAGCGTGAAGCTCTGTGGCATCTCCCAATTGCGTGCTGGTTGCGTGTGCTTCCAGATAATCAATGTCGAGCGGCGTCTTGCCGGGATAGGCGCGACGGATTGCTAATTGCTGGCCTTCCTGTCGGGGAGCCCAAAGCGATTTTCCACGTCCGTCTGAAGCGGTTCCCAGGCCGGTGATGACTCCAAGGATATTCAGTTTGAACCGCTTGGCTGTTGCAATTGGCATGACAACAACAGCGGCATATCCTTCCGAGCTGATCAGCCCACTGGCTCCCTGATCAAACGGCCGGGAGCCTGAGGCACTGCATGCCTGTGATTGAGAAAACAGGATCAGGTTATCGACGCCGTTGGTTGTCGCACCGCCAACGATTGCGGCATCGAGTCGCCCTTGTTGAATCGCCAGAGCGGCTTGCTGCATGGCGAAGAGTGATGACGCACAGGCAGCATCGCAAACGATGCGCGGACCTTCCAGCCCGAGAATCGTTGCGGGAAGCGAAGCAGCGGTATAGCCGTTGTATCCAGGTCGTCCCTGATCGTTACGACGGGGACGTTTCTCGCGAATGCGCGCGGCAACTGCTTTTAAGGTCTCTTGCCGAATGTGCTGCGGCAATTGCTGAAACGCCGGAAGATCGTTGAGAAAGTCGAGCCCTTCTTCGATATGGCTCGCGAGATTCAGACACCCACCCAGTTTTGTTGCTCCGGAATGTCCAACGAACACCCCGGTCGATTTCCATTGAGGATCATGACGTGACAGCCCAGCGTTCAGCCATGCCTGAATTGCGACCTCTGTGAAGTTGAGGTGGACAGGGTCAATCAGTTGGGCTTCTTCTGGAGACAGACCCAGAAGTTGCAGGTTCGCAGGTCGTTCTTCAACACAGCCTCCGAGTTCGGTGTACGACATCCCCGGTTGACCTTTTGGGGAACGATAGTACAACGATCGATCGAAGCGTGATTCCGGCATCAGGCCAAATCCGCTTCGGCCTTGAAAAAGGACCTGCTCATATGCGGCAACATTCGGAGCGCCAGGCAGGCGGCACTCCATCCCGACAATCGCCAATGGAGACATCGGTTGCGGTGTTCTCCCTGGAGGAGATGCTGCCGAGGGATTCAGGCCTTGCATCTGGCTACTTCCCATGAGCGATGACCTCCGGACTTTGGGAGACGTTCTTGGGAAATGTCAGCAGGTGATCGCGGAGCCGATTGATCAGTGCTGACAGGTTCTCTTCCGACTCCGCTGGGGAATCCGCTTCAATCAGAAGTGCTCCTGAAGAAAGAGCACAGGTAAAGTCCTGTTCCCCGATGAGTAACTCTGACCAGCATGCAGCGGACGTGTAAACAGTGGCGTCGTTTACCGTGGCGCGATGATCAGTGACATCGATTGCTGGCTGAATTATGAGTAACTCGACGTCTGCTGATTGTTGACTATCTCGGGAATCGCAGCTGGAGTTGAAACCAATCCGCCAGTGGCCTCCGCCCGAGCCGGTTAAGGTCAGCGAGATTTGCGAGTCACAGACGTTCTGCTGATTCAGGGGATTTCGATTCGAGAATGCCTCTGCCAGTTTTCCCCATGTGTCGGTTTGCTGTTGAGCGCGCGGATTATAGAAGGGGCTGCTCAATGTCCCGGTATGCGCGGGCTTTTGCCCCTTCGTGGGCATCTGCTGACGTGTGATGATTTGCAGGGCTGTTGAATCAATCGTTGGGCAGTTTGGAATCTGACAGACATTCAACGCATGTCTCAGGTTGGTCTGATCGAACTGTGGATCGTCACGGAAGTATGGAGTAAACGTCTCGACGAATTGTTCAATGACACCTGTCAGGTCACCCCATCCAGAAGTCGGCTTATCCACTGGACGGAGATTGTGGCTGCCGGGATACAGGACTTCCTGAAATGCAGAGAAGAGATCTGCAATTGCAGTCCCTTGTGGGTTTGTGAGGTGATAGGTTTTTCCATGCAGCTCTGGACGCCGGAAGATTTCAACAATGGTTCTGGCAACCCAACTGGACGGGACAATGTTCTTACGTTCCTGTCCCGTCAGTCCGACCGACTGGAATAAAAAGTTGTGATCGAGCAGCCCAAACCGTTTGGTCAGAAGCTGGAACACGCTGAAGGCGTAGTAAATGGTCCGTTCACCAAGCTGTTGCGCCCCTTCGTCCAGATCGACAACAATTGAAGGGCGGTAGACAGTGACAGACTCGAATCCCGCTGCGTGAACGATTCCTTCTGACTGAAGCTTGCTGTCTTCGTAGTCGTTGGAAAAACGCTGTCCGTGCAGGCCGTTGTCTTCAAGAATCCGGTCAGAGCGAAGTCCGCAAACATACGCGGAAGAGATATCGTGAAACTCTTGAATTCCAGCAATACGGCAAAGGTCAACGAGTTGCTGCGTCCCGTTCACATTCGTCCGGTAAGGCTCATTGTCCGGATGCTGAGCTGCTGGCTTAAACGAGAGATTGGCTGCCGAGTGAATTACGGAATTGCAATTCGCCTCGATCCATTTTCGACTGTCGAGAGTAAGGCCGAGTCCGGGATTAACGAGATTTCCGTCCAGGATAACCGGTCTGGGAAGTCGTCGAGACGTCAGTGTTTCGAAACGCGAAATCAGGTCCTCGATACGGGCCTGAGCCGATCGGGAACGATCTGGTCGCGTGACGACGGCCACCGGGATATGGCTGCGCAACAAGTCCACGAGCAGGAACTGGCCTACTTGTCCTGTTGAACCGGTTAACAGCGTAAATCGTCGAAGGCCCATACGGACGGACGCTCTGAAAGGTGACAATGATCTGGCAGTGAAAGAGGATCGCTCATCTTCCCTGCTGCACTTGAGACGCAGGCGCTGCCCGATAGCCTAGCATGCGAAGTTTAGGCTCTCCCTTTCGCGAATGCACGAATAGTTTCACAAAAACCCACGGGATACCTACAGTTTGCGATTGGAAAAATCATCACATATGCACCAGCCTTCACAGTGTGAATTGTTCGCCTGATGAGGGAATTTGGATCCCCCTGCCACTCTCCAAGAGAATCACTTGTTTTTCTGATCCGAAACGGAAATTCCCGTATGCGTGAGTTCGGATGAGTGTGGGGATCACGATTTGTGGGGAGTCTGGGTGGAGTTTGGTGTTTATTCCAATGTTTCTCTGGAAACTCAAGCGAAATCTGCTTACAAGATAGGGGTCAAGGAACTGCAGTCAGATCGCTGCCCCGCCGTTTACTGGCTGGGGATGGCAGATTCAAATGGATCTGGGTGCAGGTTGATCAATCTCATTGCTGGAACCATGTTTGCCGGAGAAATCCAAGATCGCGAAAACTAAGTCGTGTTTTTGTGACCTTCGGCACTATTCGCCACGAGCTCTAATGACATCACGAATCTATCTGGTGTGATTTTTGCTGTGACGATATGAAATGTGGAATCAAGGAAGGGGCTGTCCAGAGACTTCTGCGTGCTGCTGTTTGATGCAATTTCGCAGGGCGAACGGCTTTCCCGGTGTTTCAATTTGACTCACACGCGCCGTGAGTGGCAGGAGTGTTTCGGCGAGGTTCTCGTAGTCGCATTTTACCTGTAGGAAATATTCGTGTTGGTGTAATGAATGTGACGAGAATTACTCAATGGAACGATTTTACACTTGATCATTCGGTGTGGAATGGGGAGTCTGCGTTTAATAGGGCGGATGGGATTAATTGAACTGTGTGAATCCGGGGGCCATTTTCTCGAAGAGAATTGGGTCAACAGGTTCTCCAAACGCGGTTTAGTGAGTGAAAACTTAAAAGGTTCTGTTTGCGGATCAGCAGTTTGAATAAGGGAGTCCTTGTTCATTAATGGATAATGCTGATTGTCCTTGCGACGAGTAACGGAATGACGACTCTTCCTGCAAAACGCTCGGCTCGGTTGGATGCCCATCTTTCTGGAGGGGCGACAATTGTTCATGCGTCGAAGGGCCCTGCCGCGGTTGCGGAGGGGCAGCGCACTCAGGTTGCGAGCGTTTCGCCGGGCATGCATGTCAGTGCAGGCTCTCCGGTGGAGGTGAGTTCGGTCTCGGTCTTCGGAAGCTTTGTCCAGAATCTCCGCACCGGCATTCCTCTTCTATTGATGGATGTCATTGGGTTGGCGCTGGGGTTGGTCACGGCCGGTGTCTGTGCCGCTGCAATTGGACGCCTCCCGCTTCTTCACCTTCATAATCATCCTGAGATGTTTTTGAATGTGGTGATTTTCGTTGTTGTCTATGCAATTTTCGGGCTCTATCCCGGTGTCGGGATTAATCCCGTCGTTGAATTGAAGCAGATGATTCTTGGCACGCTGGCCGGAGGGTTCATTCTGCTGGCCTCTGCATTCATGTTTGGGGACCCGAAATTTAGTGATGTTGCGTTTATCCTCTCGATGACCGCATTCAGTGTCTTTTTTGCACCGTTATTACGGTGTACTTCAAGGGAAATTCTGGCGGGCTACCGTTGGTGGTCTCAGCCGGCCCTGGTGATTGGCAGTGGCGAATCTGCAGAGAATCTACTGGTGGCAATGCGTCGCAAGCGGAGTTCTGGCCTGAATCCAGTCGGGATGGTGAGCGAGCAAAACTATCTCCCGGACGATTCAACCGGCGAGTTTCTTGGGACAATCACCGAGATTGGTGAGATTGCCAGAGAAAACAAAGTTCAATGGGCATTGATCCCAATGGATAATGGAATTCAGGAAGAGACTCTTCCTCGAATTCTTCCGTATTGCAGTTCGATTCCGAATCTGATTGTTGTTCCAGCCTGCCAGGGATTTCCGAATCTCTGGAGTCGTACACGCGATCTTGGCGGCGTGCTTGGCCTGCATGTCCGGGAACGATTGCTGAGCCCGACGTCTCAATTCTGCAAACGAGTTTTTGATCTCGTTGGCGTGAGTGTTGGGGGAGCGATTCTCATGATTGGTCTGATTCCGGTGATGATCTGCACGTGGATCTGCCTGAAACGCCATTCACCTGGACCGATGTTCTATAGCCAGGAACGTGTCGGTAAGGGCGGAAAGAAATTTCGTGTCTGGAAGTTCAGAACAATGGTTCTGGATGCAGATCAGAAACTGGAGGAATACCTGGATGACCACCCAGAGTTCCGGCAGGAGTGGGAAGTCAACCAGAAATTGCAGCATGATCCTCGAGTCATCCCCGGGATTGGCAATTTCCTCCGTAAGTCGAGCCTCGATGAAATTCCGCAGTTGTGGAATGTTATGAAAGGGGAGATGAGCCTGGTCGGACCTCGTCCGTTCATGGAAGGTCAGAGCGATTTCTACGGTGATGTTCTTCCGCTGTACATGAAGGTGCGACCGGGAATCACCGGGATGTGGCAGATCTCTGGCCGCAATCATACGACGTTTGAAGAACGTGTGGCTTACGACGCCTACTATGTCCGTAACTGGTCATTGTGGCTCGACATCTTTATCCTTGGCCGAACCATTCGCACAGTGCTCTTCCGAGAAGGCGCGTTTTAACAACATCAACGCTTGTGCCACCTCACATCGTTGGGGGCGCATCAACGTATTTGTCGGCTTGTTGGCCACTTCAGTGTTGTTTTCAACGCCGTTGTCAGAAATGAACGCGGCACCGTTCCCACTTCGTGTTGTCGATTCACTGGTTGAGGCATCCGTTTTTCGGACGGGCGACTTTGGTTCGCTGAGTTCGGTTTAACGGCTTCCCAGCAGGATTGATTTCAATGAACTTCGACAAGACCTATCAGGCTCATGGTGTCACTTTTGGCTACCCCGGCCATTGGGAGTTGAGCGAAGAGTCTCGTGACGACGCCATGACCGTCTCCGTCGGTGACAGCGGGGCATTCTGGTCAATTACCATTTTACGCAGACGCCCACGGGCGGAACGTGTTCTGGAAGAGGCAGTTCAAGCTTTTCGGGACGAGTACGAGAACATTGATGAATACCCGGTGGAAGCCATGTTGGCTGGCGAGTCTGCAATCGGGCGAAACATCGAGTTTGTTGCCTTTGAACTGGTGAACTGCGTCTTTATGAAGGCGCTGGAGATTGGCGGTCGGACCTTCTTTGTGATGGCACAGGTTACCGATCACGAACGGGAACAGTTTGAACCAATCTTTGATTCCATTACGGCAAGCATGCATCCGGAAGGAGATGATCAGATCCTGCTGCAATAGATAAAGATCGGGTGCGATCGCTTGTCGCAGGAGATAAAACTCCCTTTGCGTTTTCCCTGTCGGGAAGAACTTGTGTTTCTTAGAATCCGGGAGTGAAGGGCGTTTCGCGTGGGTCGTGCCGTGTCCCTGCGTTTCTGCCCCGCTCGTGACTGGAGTCAGGCTCCAGCCGAGGGTGTGAATGGTCCCAGAACCGGCAGGAGCCGAACGTCCATGGAAGCTGAGTCAACTGGATCGTCCCCAGAAAAGTTGGACTTCATTCGAGAGATTGTGGCTCAAGATCTCGCGGCCGGGAAGAATGGGGGGCGAGTTCAGACCCGTTTTCCTCCAGAGCCGAATGGCTATCTGCACATCGGCCATGCGAAGTCGATCTGTCTCAACTTTGGAATTGCCAAAGAATTTGGCGGAAAGTGCAACCTTCGCTTCGATGATACGAATCCGACAAAAGAAGATGTCGAGTATGTTGAATCGATTCAGAATGACGTGCGCTGGCTCGGGTTCGAATGGGATGAACTGCACTATGCATCTGAGTATTTCGAGCAGCTTTATTCCTGGGCGTGCGACCTGATTCGTAAAGATCTGGCGTATGTCGACAGCCAGACATTTGAAGAGATCCGGCAGCAACGGGGAACGGCGACCCAGCCAGGGACCAACAGTCCTTTCCGTAACCGGACCGTTGAAGAGAATCTCGATCTTTTTGCGCGGATGCGTGCAGGGGAGTTCCCGGATGGAGCCCATGTCCTTCGCGCCAAAATCGACATGGCGTCTTCGCACCTGATTTTGCGAGACCCATTGCTTTATCGCATTCGTCATGCACACCATCACCGGACAGGGGATGAGTGGTGCATTTACCCGATGTACGATTACGCGCACGGGCAGTGTGATTCACTGGAGCAGATCACACATTCGATCTGTACTCTTGAGTTTGAAACACACAAACCGCTTTACGAGTGGTTTCTGCAGCAGCTGGAGATTTTCCCGTCCAAACAATACGAGTTTGCACGGCTCAACCTCACGTTTACGGTGATGAGTAAGCGGAAGCTTCTCGAACTCGTTCAATGTGGGGCCGTCAATGGGTGGGACGACCCACGAATGCCAACCATTTCCGGGCTTCGTCGTCGTGGATATACGCCTGAAGCAATCCGCTTGTTCTGCAAAAATATCGGTGTCACTCGATATAACGGCCTGACAGATATGGTCGTTCTGGAGAACGCACTGCGCGATACGTTGAACCGGTCGGCCGAGCGGCGAATGGCGGTGTTGGACCCGTTGAAAGTGGTGATTACCAACTATCCGGAAGGACAAGTCGAACAGCTCGAAGCGGTCAACAATCCGGAAGACGCCTCAGCAGGCACACGACTCATCCCGTTCTCTCGCGAGCTGTACATCGAGCAGGAAGACTTCATGGAGGTTGCTCCCAAGAAGTATTTCAGGCTCGCACCAGGGCAGGAAGTCCGGTTGCGTTGGGGATACTTCATCAAGTGTGAAGAGGTGATCAAGGACGCAGACGGAAAGATCATTGAACTTCGTTGTACCTACGATCCAGAAACCCGCGGGGGAAATGCTCCTGATGGGCGAAAGGTGAAAGGCACGATTCACTGGGTCAGTGCTGCTCATGCGGTCTCAGCTGAAGTTCGTCTCTATGACCATCTGCTCAAAGTGGAGAATCCAGCCGACATTCCGGACGGAGAAGACTGGAAATCAGCTTTGAACGAGAATTCCCTGCAAGTCCTGAAAGATTGCAAGCTGGAACCGTCGCTGGTCGATTGCGTTGCCGGAGTTCCGGTTCAGTTTGAACGGAAAGGCTATTACGTCATCGAATCCGAAGACAGCCGACCGGACGCAATTGTGTTCAATCGGTCTGTGACACTGAAAGACAACTGGCAGAAGTCTCAGGCCAAGGCATAACTCTCTTGGTCTGATGGCATGGTCTCAATCGGTCTCCGATTGTGTTCTTTGACGAATTCACACGGCAGAGCAATTTGTATGCTCTGCCGTGTTTTTGTACCGTGATAAACATCGGCAGTGCTTTACGTGATCTGTTGTGTTTTACCGCCTTGCCTATATCGCTGGAGTTTGGGGGCGGCAATTTCTCAGTCGACGCACGACATTCGGTCTCGTGCCGTTTGAGAAATCGGGTTCGCAATAGGAGTGGTTCAATGTTCCTGCGGATTGTCTTGCTACTGACTCTGACCGTTGTTGGATGTCGGCGACCGGGGCCACCTGCCACCGAGGTTGCTGTTGATCCGGAAAAGGAACTCGAAGTTGTTCCCATCACGGTTGCCGCGACTGACTGGCCACTCTGGCGCGGGCCGCGACAAGACAATAATGCAGGTGATCAGACAATCCCGACTCAGTGGTCCGAGGACGAAAACGTCTTGTGGAAATCCGAGGTTCCGGGGCGTGGGCATTCTTCTCCGATCCGGTGTGGGAATGCGGTCTATCTGACCACTGCAGACGAAGACGCACAGACGCAATCAGTGCTCGCATATGACTTCGCAACAGGAAAGCAACTTTGGGCGACTCAGGTTCACCAAGGGAGCTTTCCAGCCATGCACCGAAAGAATTCACAGGCGTCAGCTTCCGTCTGTTGTGATGGTGCCCATGTCTTTGCAGCCTTCGTTAATCATGAAAAACTTTGGGTCAGCAAGCTCGATTTGAATGGGAAAATTGTCTGGTCAAAAGAGGTTGGTTCATTCACCTCAGAGCATGGTTTTGGACCATCACCAACCATGTACGGTTCTCTGGTGATTGTGAATGGAGACAGTCTGGGAACCGGATTCCTCGCAGCATTGCATCGTGGAACTGGAGACATTGTCTGGCGAACTCCAAGAGAAGGGCATCCGAGTAACGGGAGCTATGCCTGTCCGATTGTTGCGACATACGGGGGGAAGACACAGGTTCTGGTCGCCGGCATGAATCGAATCTGCAGCTACGATCCTGAGGATGGCAAGCTCTTGTGGCAGATCCCTGGCAGTGCCCGGGTGGTGGCAAATTCGCTCGCCGTCAAGCCCCCATATCTCGTTGCAAGTGGTGGCTACCCTGAGAAGGAGATTCTGGCTGCGAAGGTCGAAGATCTTTCGAATGTGTCAGAGTCCAACGTTCTCTGGAAAGCTTCGAAGAATGTGGCGTATGTCACAACTCCCATCATCGTTGGCGAGCAGGTTCTTGTTCTGGCTGACGATGGTCCGATGGCGTGCTATGACCTGGAGTCAGGGAAGCTGAACTGGCAACGTCGCCTCCCAGGGAGTTTCTCGGCGTCCATCGTTCAGGTTGGGAATCTGTTTCTTGTCCCGAATGAACAGGGGGAAATGATCGTCTTTGAAATCTCCCCTGAGTTCAAAATTCTCAGTAAGAACAAACTCGGCGATGCTGGCGGAATGGCAACGCCTGCGATCTGCGAGAACAAGATCCTTATCCGAACAGACCACTTCCTCTACTGTATTGGTGAAAAGCCGATGCAGTAGAGCAGTTGAGTTGTCTCCTGGTTTTTCCCTCCACTTCGATTCACACCTGAGGCGCACAGAATGCTAAGACGTGATTTTCTTTCGACGACAGTTGCGGCCGGCCTGGGAGTTGTTGCTACTGCGAACGCGCAGGGGTTGTCAGCGACGAAGGAGAGCAAAGCCGATTCTTCGAAGCCGCTGTTTGTTGGCTATCCGGTTGTCAGTGGACCGGCCCCCGAGTCGTTAAGCATTCTGCAAGCAATCAACGGCCCAGCGAGCGGGTATCTGGAACTGGCGATTGGAAGTGGAGATTTTCAGCGGATTGATGCCGAAGCGATTGGCCTCCTTCCGTACGAAAAAGAGGTTCTCAAGTTCACGTTGCCGCCACTGCCTCCGAATCAGGAGATCCGTTATCGGATTGTTGCTCGAAAGATCGAGTTCACGAACGCCTACAAGATTTCTCAGGGGGAAGTTGAGACAACTGAGGTTAAGACTTTCCGCACGCTCAATCCCGCTGCGGAGTCAACACGGTTTATCGTCTGGAATGACACCCATGAAAATCAGGAGACAATCAAGATTCTGCAGGGGCTGACGCAGGAGTTTCGCCCTGACTTCATGCAATGGAACGGGGATCAGACGAACGACATCTATGATCCAGAGAAGATGAAAACGCAGTACCTGGCCCCGAGTGGTCTGGAGATTTCCGCACAGTGGCCATTGGCATATGCGCGTGGAAACCACGATGTTCGTGGGCCTGCCGCTCGACTGCTGCCTAAGTTCACAGGAACGCCAGACAATCGGTTTTATTATGCCTTCCGAAGCGGTCCCGTCGCGGCTCTCGTGATGGACACAGGGGAAGATAAACCTGATGATCGAGAAGTGTTCGCTGGTTTAGCCGGGTTTGAACTCATGCGAGCCCGACAACGTGAATGGCTCTCAAAAATCATCGAGGAGCCATGGTTTAAGTCGGCTCCTTATCGGATTCTCTTCTGCCATATTCCACTCTGGTGGATTGATGATGGAAAGAAACGCGATTTCTGGATGTTCTCTGAAGTCTCCCGGGATGCGTGGCTGCCGTTGCTGGAAAAAGCAGGCGTGCAGATTGTGATTTCTGGCCACACTCATAATGCGAGTTGGATGCCGAAGTCAGCACAGCAACCGATTGGGCAGTTGATTGGCGGGGGGCCGCGAAAAGAGATTGCCACCATCATCGAAGGCGTTGCCGATCAAAAAACGCTCACGCTGAGTTGTAAATCTCTTGACGGGAAAGTGCTTCACGAAATCAAGATTCCCGCCTGAGCGGAATTTTGATTGGCAGCCGAAAAAGCAAAAGGCCGCGCGGGGTTCATGTGAACTCAGCATGGCCTTCGTTCTTCTGGATCAGCGGCTCTATCAGCATTTCTGCAAATCATGCAGCGCCTCTGGCACGCGGCATTCAGCTTTTCTTTCAATGAGAAGGCTGCTGCGCGGCCACAAGATCGACCGATCCGGTCTATTCGTCGATTTCGAACGCATCTAGCGCGTGTTCTTTCATCTCTTCGAGAGAAGCGAACTCAAGCGTTGACATGTGTGTTGCTGAGAGAATGACTGCCGGAGCAACACCAGCGTCATAGGCTTCCTTCCACCGCCCGGCACACAGGCACCATCGGTCGCCATGTTTCAGCCCAGGAAAGTCGTACTGCGGCATGGGAGTGGAAAGGTCGTTTCCAACGCTTTTGGAAAACGTCAGAAATTCGTCGGTGACCTGAACACAGACGGTATGCACTCCAAAGTCACCGGGGCCAGTATCGCAACATCCGTTTCGGAACCAGCCGGTCATTGGAGAAAAGGAACAGGGGATGAGTGGTTTTCCCAATACATTCTTGGCGCCAGCCATCAGTCACCTGACTATTTTCAGTGAATTCGGTTGTCGAGAGTCATTCTCGAAATTGAGTGGCGTTTCTGGGACGCGACGTTTCAGCCTTGTTCCATGCCAGAGCCACTGACAGAGATCATAAGGGATTCTGAGACAAAGAGGAATCAGGGACGTCTGGATGATCGTTGAAGGTGGGCGTGAGACTGTTCCTGAGGCGATGTTTCGCGGTGACCTGATCGATTCAGAAAGATTGCTGTGCAGATTCCACAAAAAAATGTGTGAAACTTTGGACTCCCTCAAACAGGCGTGCCATCTAGCTGTCACTGTTGTCGCGATAAGACGCATGCCAACAAAAGTCTGTCTTTTCAGTCTGAGGGATGTAATCCAATGTCAGTTGATATCCAAAATGCGTTTGCCGTTGATGGAACTCCTGCTGCTGTTTCCTCATACAATCGAGGAGCGACCCATTTGCCGTTGGCGTGTCCGTCGTGCCGGACTCCAATTTCCTACGCCAAAGGATTGTGTGGAAACCGCCTGACTCATGCGATCATGTTGCAGGCGGAACGGCTTGGATCTGAGTTGGAGTGCGGACATTGTGGGTTGCGTTTCATTCACACCCGCCCGTCGAACTCGGTGGCCTCACGACCAAAGCAGATGACGCGAGACAATATTCGGGTAATCTGAGTGACACTGAACCGTCGGAGAGCAGGGGGGCAACTTGCCTCGCTTCAATTCTCAAATGGATCTTCTGTCACCAGGGCCGGTTTAACTTTTAGAGGCGGTGACCAGTACGTCATCAAGGATTGATGAATCTTCGCCAGTGGGCGGTCATAGATGTCGTAGATCGGAATCTCGGCGCCAGCGATTTTGATGATGATGACGCGACTGGGATACGGACCACCATGATAGCCGTAAGTCCGACGCTTTGAGTTTTCAATCGCAGTGACTTCACTCCACTTCAGTTGCCCTGCCAGTTTACCTTGATGCATGGCAATGCCAGTCGGGCTAACCACCAGTGCGGAGTTCTTCAGTTTCCTGAAATGCGATCGTGTTGAGACTGCGGAGAGGGAAATCAGCACCCGAAGAACGATTGTTGAGAACAGCATCACTGCTCCAGCATTTTCCCAGTCCTTGTATTCTCGAGCGCCGTTAACGCCGATGACGATCCAGATGACGCTGGTGATAAGAACACCCAAGATCACGGGATCGTACCTGTGGAGGAAGTTGGAGCGACATTTTCGGGAAATGAAGCTGAAGACACTTTCATCATCAAACAACGAAAGTTGATTCGTCAGCCTTTGTTGCAGTTGGTGACAAACATTCCGTGAGCCGGATTCCGGGGTTCTTGCCAAAAGTAATTGATAAAGAGTGCTGGTTGATTTCGCGGCAACGTTGCGGAGTTCGAGAAGCTTATGGGGAAGATGGATCTGGAAGAGACCTCCGGGAAGTTTCGAGACGCCGTCTAAGGGCGCCTGATTATTGACTGCTAATCCTAAAACGTCGTTGTAATCAAACAGCTCGTTTCCGTATTGGTCCTCGACGCCGGTCTCAGTGAGGACGAACTCTTGAGGTCGCGAACGTGAGAAAAAGCTGAAGATCGCAACTGCGCCGGGAAGAATCGCTGCGATCTGAAGATGGTTGTTCGAAGCGAAATACCCTGCCGCAACGAGACCAAAAGAAATTGCGAAGGCTGCAATTTCCAGATAAGGTCTTGAATGCTCGATGTAAACTCGTGTCATTGAATTGGCCCAAACTCTTTTTCGACTCGGAACGCATATTTTCAGCGGAACCTTTTCGTGCTTATCTCCCAGTCGCGGATGCTGATTGAGATGACGTAGCGGCACTGACGATTAGTGTGCCAACTTGAATTGGATATATTCAAGTTTACTTTTGTGTTCCTTGAGGGATTTAAACCATCGGAACTTCTCATGAGTTGAGGGTGGTACGGGGATGTCGTTGCCGAAAAGACATGATCTCCGACGGAGCGAATTAGGAGTGATGTCGTAACATGTCAGGGTCACGTGCAGCTTCCACGTCAGAAAATTTTGCAAACTTGAGGGAAAAACACCCGTATTGACCTCTTTTGTCTTCTTTCGTTACGTTCCCAACGATGATTTGGCGAACTGGGGCGCAAAATGCTGTGAAGCACGAGGTCACCCCAGACATTAACAGAGCTCTCGCCCACTGATTGATATGGCCCAACGACGACTCACTGTGTTGCAAATGCTCCCGTCCATGGAGTCGGGTGGCGTTGAACGCTGCGCGCTTGAGGTCAATGAAGAGCTGGTTCGAAATGGTCATCGCTCTATCGTGATCTCGGCAGGTGGTCGACTGGTTTCGAAGCTGGAAGCCGTAGGTGGAGAGCATATTTCCTGGCAAATTGGCAAGAAATCGCTGGGCTCACTGAAGTGGATCTGGCCCTTGCGCCGTCTGTTGTCGGAGCAGCAGGTTGATCTGATTCACGCCCGATCCCGTGTTCCTGCCTGGATTGCCTGGCTGGCATGGCGTGGAATGCCTGCGAACAATCGTCCACGATTCTTGACTACGGCTCATGGAATCTACAGCGTCAATCGTTACAGCGAGATCATGACCAGTGGAGAACGGGTCATCTCGATCTCTGAAGCCGTCGATGGTTATCTGCGAACTCAATACCCTCGGCTGGACCAGTCAAAGATTCGTCTGATTCCCGAGGGAATTGACCCCGTTGAGTTTCCTCGCGGCTTTCAACCAGACAGCAGCTGGCTGGAAGCCTGGTACCGGCAGTATCCTCAACTCGTAGGCCGCCCTGTGGTTTGTCTGGTGGGGCGACTGACCAGATACAAAGGGCATCACGAGTTTCTGGAAGTTGTGGACCGATTGCGTCGTTCGGTTCCGGACGTGATGGCATTAATTGTCGGTGAAGAAGATCCAAACCGTCGGAAATATGCGACAGAATTGCGGACGACGGTCAAAGAAAAGGGACTCACAGACCATGTGATTTTCACAGGGCATCGCTCGGATGTTCGCGAAATCTATGCTGTCTGCAATGTGTCGATGTCCTTGAGCGGGCAGCCTCCGGAAGCGTTTGGGCGGGCAACATGCGAGGCATTGAATATCGGCACGCCTGTCGTCGGATGGGATAGCGGAGGAACATCCGAACTCCTGCGTCACATTTTTCCACAAGGATTGGTGCCGGTTGGCGACATCGATGTCGCAGTTGAAAAGGTGAAAAATATCCTGACTTCAGGAGCAACTCTCAATCAAGACCATCCCTATCAGAAGCAATTGATGTTGCAGAAAACGATGGACTTGTACCAGGAGATGGTGTTTTCTGAGAACAGGGCAGCCTGAAGCAAACATGTTTCAGGTGGTGCAGTGATCGCGATATGTCAGGCAGAGGCATCACGAGACGATCACTCGGAAATTGAGAGACAGCGGCAAAGCGAGCAGATTTGTGATTTGCCCACCACGAGGGTGGAGCCTGAAGCCGGTTACCTGATCGGCATGGAGAGGTAGAAGATGAGTTGGGATGGAGCCCAGATTCGCCTGCGTGCGAAATCGCCAATTGCCGCGATGCTGAAGCAGAACCGCCTTGATCCGACTCTCGGATTTTTCTGGGCGGTGGTCTTCGTTCACATCATCTTCTGGACGCTGCTGGCATCAAAAACACAGCCGAATGTGCCTGCGGAAACTCTCGACCTGCTGTCATCCGGACGGCAACTCGCCTGGGGATATCCATCGCAGCCGCCGATGGGAGTCTGGGTGGCGTCAATTGCTGGAAGTATCGCCGCCCCGAGAATCTGGCCGCTTTATCTGATGGCCCAGATCTGTGGTGTGATCAGTGTGTGGTCTGCGTGGGTTCTCGCTAGAAAGTTCCTGCATCCATGGACTGCACTCTGTGCCGCCATCGTGCTCCTTGGGGGCTACTCCTGCACCATTGCTGCTTCCGAATTTTCCAGTACACATCTGGCCAGCGCATTCTGGTCTCTCAGTATTCTGACGTTTCATGAAGCGTTGACGGAAGAACGTCGCCGTTATTGGGCGGCAACCGGCCTGTTGATGGCCTGTGGATTTCTGACGAGTTATGCCACGTTGCTGCTGCTGGCAACAATGTTCATGTTCACGCTCTGGGATGACCGTGCGCGTCGCTGCTGGGATTCTTCCTGGCCGTTTTTGGCTGGTCTGATCATGTTCGCTGCAATGATGCCGCATCTGCTGTGGCTCGGGCAAAACGACTTCTCCACGATTCAGAATAAACTGGCAACCGCGACCAATGTTGTTCACCATCTCGAACAACCGCTGGCGTACCTGGGGACACAGTTGCTGTGTCTGATTCCTGTCCTGGTTCTGTTGACTCCGCTGGTGGCGTGGTTCAGCTTTGAAGAGCCGGCGACATCGCAGGATGAGCCTCGGGACTTCGCACGACAATATCTGTTGTGGATGACCTGTCTGCCCCCAGTTATCATCTTTGGCCTCTCTTTGTTTGCTGGTCCGTCCTCCATCATCTTTGCCGGGGTGACAAACTGGACTTATCTGGGGCTGGCTCTGTTGTTGTGGGGACATCTCAGTGAAACACGTCTTGCCTGGCGTCGCTCTCTGATTCGAATTGGAACCGCGGTGGGGGTGTTTGCCGCGGCTTTGATTGCGATCAACCTGATGCTGCCGCAGTTGAGTCGGCAGGCATTCAATACGCATTTCCCAGGGAAAGAACTGGCGAGAGAGGTCGAAAGTGCCTGGAAGAGCAGTGGCTATTCCGGTCCTGTCCCTGTCATTGCTGGGCCACCGAAACTGGTTCGCAATGCTGTCTGGAACTCGCAGAGTTCAGGAAAAATCGCGGTCTACGAAGATGTGTCCGGCAATCCTAAAGCGGGACTGAATGATTTTGCGTTCAGTCAGCGTGGAGGGGTCATGCTGTGGGACATGAGTTCAGAATCGCCGGTTTCCTATCAGGATCTGGCTCAGCGATTTGGACGGGTGAGCATGCTGCAACCTGTCGAAATGAAATGGCGAGGGTTGGCCGATCTTCCTGAGATTAAAGTGGGAATGGCGATTGTCCACCCGTCTATCGCTCAGGTGACAAAGCCAGCTTCGAATCTCTACGCAAACGACAAAGGTGTGAATGAAAATATTCTTCCACCTGGTTACCCGAAAGCGGGAATTGTCCCAGCGACCTCATTGCAAGGGGGCGGGGTTAGCTCGAATCAGAGCTCAATTCCTGCGACATATCAGTTCCCAGCGCTCGATTCCTCGAAACAGACAAATCCGACTCAATTGGGAACAACAACACCGGGTACTAATCCGACCATGCCAGCATCATCAGGATCGGCGTTACAAGGATTCTCCGGATTCTCGAACTATCAATCCACTTCCGGAGCATCGGGAACAACTGGCTCGTCGGGATTGAACTCCACCGGATCGGGTTCGCCTGCGTCTGGTTCAACTCAGGCCGGAGGTGCTCTGCAAGGCTTCACCAGGCCGGGGATGAACTCGCCAGCCCTGTCTCAGCCAACGCTGTCTCAGCCAACCCAATCGTCGCCTGCTCAATCACAGTCCGGTGTGCAACCGGGTTCCGGATTGCAGGGATTCAGTGGATTGCCGGGCAACTCTGGCGGTCTGTATTCACAACCAGCAGCAAACAAAACACCGACTCCCACGTCAACAGGTGGGATGAATGGGACTGGCGGTTCAGCGTTACAGGGACTCAGTGGCTTCTCCGGGGCTTCGACCGGAGCAACTTCTGGAAGCTCTTTGAATTCAGCGAAACCAACGACTCAGGCGAACGACTTGTTTGCGGCTCCCATTCAGAGCCAGCTTCCAGCGAGTGGAAATATGTCGAACTCGACGAATTCTTCCACTGGCGGGAGCACTTACCCAACTTCAAACTTCCCTTCATCAAATCTGAGTGTCCCAGCAAATGGCCCGACACTTAACGGGACATCCTCAGGGAACGCTGACCCGTTTTCCAACTTCAACTCCAATTCAAATTCCAAGCCGAAACCGGCTTCAGCACCACAGTCGACAGCCGATGAGGTTTTGCCTGACTTGTCGATGCCACCTACCAATTCCCCTTCGTCTTCTTTGAAATCGCCAGCATCCCAGCCAAAGAGCGGAACATCCTCTCTGTGGGATCTTTCGGACTCCCTGTCGACGGGATCATCTTCAAAAGGATCGTCATCGCTAGGACCATCTTCGAATGGAACTCAGCTCCCGGCTGCAGGAAATTCCAGTTTCCCAACAAACTTCTCTGGAAGCTCACAACTGAGTCTTCCTGCGAGTGTCGGCAATTCTGGTGCGTTGCCACTGGGAGGAAGTCTCAACACCCAAAACTCAAAAATGAACTCCACTGGGGCAACCGATCTTGGTTTGCC
>JBEBTF010000053.1:0-21690 GCA_040393865.1 Planctomicrobium piriforme
CAAATTCAGGTGGAACTGTGTTGAGTACAGAAATGAGGGACAATTAAGTCATTGTGGTTTTAAGGGCTTCTGGACTACGGAGCTGGAGGCACGGTTTCGGCCTTGGTTGGCTCGCTTGCTGTCGCAGGAGGTTCCGGTAGAGCGAACACCGTATTCGCGGATGGCATTGGCCTCCACCGCTGAACGTTTCCACCCAAGGGGGAACTGGCAGGCCGCCATTGATTTGGGGCTCTGTACCAGTTGGTTTGATCAATCCCGGTCAAGCTCAGGTTTGGATTGTAGAGAAATTCCCAACAACGGTCGTCTGTCATTTCCCGGCAGACACTCGTGGAAGGGTCTGGAATTGTGGCACACCCGATCGCGCCCAGGCCGATGACGAGTTGACCTAACATTGCTCCAGAACTTTTGTTGGGTTTTAGAGAAATGTTGCTTTTGAATTTACTCATCATTGGTCCCCCAACGGATCAATCATCAATCGTGCAATAAGTTTCGGTTCCAAAACTCGTACGATCGACCAAAGAATCTGTGCACCACTTGCTGGAACAGGCGGAATCTGCCGAGTTGATCCAATCCAAAGTGTTGATTCACGTATCCCTCTTCAATCGACATGTACGACAGGCGAATTGAATCAGATTGTTCATCCATTACATGCTTAAACCAGTTGACGGGTTACCATCGACTTGTGAAAATTCCTCCCGCAACATTACGAATTTCTTACGCTGAAAATACGCAACACCCGCCAAATCGAAGTGATTCGAAGCGGCATAAGATATGGATAAAGTGTTCCTGATGCGATCTCTTGAGCCACCTAAACTGACTGGTGATTCGCCAATCAGGTAACAGTCACCAGAGACGGATTCGCAATGACAGCTCATTCTCA
The DNA here is from genome assembly GCA_040393865.1 of Planctomicrobium piriforme. Taxonomy (GTDB): domain Bacteria; phylum Planctomycetota; class Planctomycetia; order Planctomycetales; family Planctomycetaceae; genus Planctomicrobium; species Planctomicrobium piriforme_A. Next base: position 881 of record JBEBTF010000053.1, read on the forward strand.
TCAGTCTTCAGAGGAGCAAGCTACGGCGGCGGCAGCCGTCATTTTTGAAGTTTTTGCGATTGAATCTGGTCGTCCTGCTGATCGTGGAAGATTTCGACGAGCACTCGACGAAGCGGTTGAAGCTTGGCCCGGTGCCCCTGACACTCAGTGGTGGAAGTGGCTCATCGAGGCGAGCATTACGCTGGAATTGAAAAGTAAAGTCATCGACTGCACATTTCACCAGCTGCTTTCGGTTTTGCGGGATGGCGGACGTGCGATACTGCACTGCAATGAGCATGAGGGATGGTGTGCAGTCACTCTCGGAAAACGCGGCCGGTTCCGGTTGCTGGCTCCACTGGAAGATCCTTCCAGTATGCAGCTCAAAGAGTCAGAACTGCATCGTTATCTTAAAAAATACGAGTCGGATCAGGTTCTTCGCGTCGTCTTGATTGAACCTGAACGAGACCTCTTTGTTGTTGATGAGTCGCATGCAGGAAGCCAGTCTCCCTTTTCCCGCCTGCTGGGATTGTTGCACGCCGAAAAAGGGGACATTTGGGTTGTCTTCGTGTTTGCCATGGTTACCGGCCTTTTGGCCATGGCCACGCCGCTTGCCGTAGAATCATTGGTCAACACGGTTGCCTTCGGCCGTTTCATGCAGCCGGTGATCGTCCTGTCGCTGATCTTGTTTGCTTTTCTCGCGTTCATGGCGGCGCTCCGTGCTTTGCAAACATTTGTTGTCGAGATCATTCAACGGCGAATCTTCGCTCGCGTCGCGGCAGACTTGGCTTATCGACTGCCACACGTCCGCATTGATGCTTACGACGGTCACCATGGTCGAGAGTTGGTGAATCGTTTTTTTGATGTGGTGACAGTGCAGAAAGTCACTGCTCAAATGCTGCTTGACGCCCTGTCACTGGTGCTGATTACCCTGATCGGGATGGGCGTGCTTGCGTTCTATCACCCTTGGCTGTTGGGGTTTGATGTTGTCCTGCTGTGCCTGATCGCATTCGCAATTTTTGTGCTGGGACGCGGCGCTGTATCGACAAGCATCAAAGAGTCAAAGATGAAGTATCGGGTGGCAGCCTTCCTGGGGGATCTGGCTGACTGCCCACTGGCATTTAAGTGTTCAGGTGCGACGGAATTTGCTCAAGAACGAACGGACCGGCTCACGTTCGAATATCTGGAAGCGCGACGAAAGCACTTTCAAATTCTGATGCGGCAGATCATCTTTTCTCTGTTTCTCCAGGCCGTAGCAAGCACTGTTCTGCTGGGAATGGGAGGATGGCTGGTTATCTCCGGACAATTGACGTTGGGACAACTCGTTGCAGCAGAGTTGATTGTCAGTATGGTTGTGGCGTCATTTGCCAAGATGGGAAAGCATCTGGAAGGCTTCTACGATTTGCTTGCCTCGGTCGATAAGCTGGGGATTCTCTTTGACTTACCAACCGAGAAAAGCGACGGATTAGGGGCCATTCAACAGGATGCTCCCGCGCGAGTCTCCATTCATCAGGTCAGTTTTGGACCGCTCAAACCGCTTTCTTTGGAAATTGAACCCGGGGAGAGAGTTGCGATTTGCGGAGCCACCGGGCATGGGAAAAGCCGACTGCTTGATCTCCTGTTCGGCTTACGAAATCCCTCCTCTGGTTATGTTTCCATCAATGAAATCGACGTGAGAAATCTTCGTCCGGATCTCTTGCGACGAGTCGCCGCGATGGCGAGTGATATTGAGATCTTTGAAGGAACCGTTGCCGAGAATATTCATTTAGAACGTCCAGAAGTCACGACGAGTGATATCAGAGACGCGTTGGAGAAGGTCGGGCTCCTGGAGGTGATTCTGGCATTCTCCGACGGATTGGAAACGAAACTGTCGTCGGGGGGCTATCCACTGACTCCCCCGCAGGCAAGTAAACTGATGCTTGCACGAGCAATTGCGATCGATCCCAGACTGCTGCTGATTGACGGGACCCTTGATGCATTCCCTGATGCTGAAGGCGAAAAGCTGATGGCAATGCTGTGTGACGAGTCGCAACCTTGGACGCTGATCTGTGTTACCGGTCGAAAATCACTGCAGAGGATTGCAGATCGGGTCATTAATCTGGGAGGAGGCGAAGTGATTGTGACGCCACCTGCCGCGAAATTAACTCCGCCTCCACAATCGGCTCTCATCAAACAATCTGAAGGGGCCAACAATGGCGATGATTCATAGTTCAAAAGCACCGGTCGTGGTCGGTCGAGAGATGCGCCGGCGTTCGATGCTGTCTCCTACGGCTTTTAATGAAACTGCAATGCCGTCACTGAGGCTCGCCCGTTCTTCGCGAGCGGCCAGAGTGATCGCTCAGGTTTTGTTTATCGGCTTTCTGGTGACGATTGTGTTTGTGGCCGTTGCACCATGGCAGCAGTCTGTGACAGGGAGCGGAAATGTCATCGCCTTTGCACCGTTCGAGCGACAGCAGGTTCTGCAAGCCCCAATCAAAGGACGAATTTCTCGTTGGGGCGATAACATCTTCGAAAATGCAAAAGTCACCAAAGGTCAGCTCATCGCTGAGATTCAGGATTTGGACACCGAGTACGTTGAACGCTTAAATGATCAACTGCGGTTCACCGAACAGAGCGTAACTGCTTCAAAACAACAGCTCGCGGCGTATCAAAACGCACTTGAAGCGGCTCGGACTGTCGTTTCAACATACGAGTCGCAAATCGAAGCATATACAGCAGTGCAGAGAGAGACTGTAGCTGCCGCAGACGACTATGTCGAAATGGCTCATCGCAAGGTCGATGCTGAACAACAGCAGTTGGAAGAATATCTCGCCGCAATTTCCCAGTTGAAAATGGATTATGAGCGACACAAGACGCTCTTCCGGGAAGGGAATATTGCAGAACTGAAGTATCAGGAAGTTGAGCGAAAACTTCGGGAAGCAGAAGCGAAAGTCGCTCGTGGAAAAGCGTACGTTGAGGCGGCGAAAGAGGAACTTTCTGCCAAGAAACGTGAACGCGAAGTGAAACAACAAAAGGCCTTGGTCGACATTCAGGAGTCGTACGCAAAGCTTCGCAAAGCCCACAGCGACGTCAACAAAGCGGAATCTGAAGTTGCGAAAACCATGTCTGAGTATCAGAAGGCCGAAAAAGAACTGTTGGAGATGCAAATTAAAATTGCACGCCAGCAAACGCAGGTCATTACCGCTCCATTTGACGGAATTATCGTGAGCATCAATCCCAACCAAGGGACTCAGGTGATCAAAGAGGGAGATCCGATCTGCACCATCGTGCCGGAGACGAAAGACCGGGCAGTTCAGATCTGGTTGTATGGAAACGATGCTCCTCTCGTGCAATCCGGCAGGCATGTTCGCCTTCAATTCGAGGGATGGCCCGCCGTTCAATTCTCTGGCTGGCCATCAGTTGCAGTCGGAACTTTTGGAGGAACGGTTGTTTCCGTGGATGCGATTGACGACGGCAAAGGGAAGTTTCGAGCTTTGATCCGCCCTGACACTGAGGATCAGGAATGGCCCAATGAACGATTCCTTCGTCAGGGAGTTCGTGCCAATGCATGGGTATTGCTGGACACCGTCCCGCTTTGGTTCGAAGTCTGGCGAAATCTCAACGCATTTCCGCCTGTTGTCGATGTCAACGACGCCGACCAAAATAAGCCGAAACCACCTAAACTTCCTAAGTGAACAGCGGCTACGCAACAAGGGGGGGGCAGGGGTTACACCTTGTTCCCCGATTACTTTTGGCCTCTCTAAGCACATGAATTGAATGGAATAAGACTGCCTCGGTCAGCAGTAAAAATGTTGTGAGTAGCAATCTGGCGTGGTGCAGCCCAAGGTGAACGCGCAGTTGTGCTTGAATTTCAAGATAGAATTCAAGGTGGAGCGTATCGGTAAAATTCACCTTGATACAAGATGATTGCGTGAAGCCAATCGTAAGCACATGACGATTCTATTACAAAACTGACTTGCTCCGGAAACTCATTCGGAGAAGCAATCAATCGCTGAGACATGGACGTCAGGAAGCGATACATGTCGCGTGCGTTAATCGGAATTTGCTTACTTTTTGTGGGGTGTGCGGCGACGCGCGCTCCTGATCCAATAGCTTCCCCACTCCCTGAAAAGAACCGCGACGCATCTGGAAGCACTTCGATCGGTGACTCACACGTCCTCGATCGTTCATTGAGTGCCAATTCGAGTCCCGCTGGCAACAGTGCGGAAGTTGGTGGCTCTATTCCCATTCCGGACAGTAAGCCGTCAAATAGTGCGGACCCTGTGCGTCGTGGCGCAGCAGAGGAATTGGCTGTCTACTTTGACCAAGAGAGCGACTCACAAGTTAGTCTAACGGAAATGCTCGTTCAGCCAGGCGAGCCGAACCCGCTTGCAGGTGAGCTCAAAGACGCTGAGTCGATTCCGTTTCCTAGACAGGGAATTCCTGTACCACCGGGTGATCTTCCGCTTCCGCTCACGGAAAGTCCTGAGCAGCAATCTGTCAGGCGGCCGAAATCATCGACTGACCTTCCATCACCTGAGCCGGAGAACTTTGTCCGACTCGATGATGTCATTGGTTCTGTCTATGTAAGTTTTCCGCTGTTAGCATCTGCAATCCAGCAGCGGGATATTGCTGCTGGTCAACAACTTTCAGCGGCAGGGGCATACGATCTCAAGTTGAAGGCATCTTCAGAAGCAGGACAACTTGGCTTCTACCAGACATATCGTCAAAGCGTTGGCATGGCTCAGCCAACATATAATGGTGGTGAAGTCTTTGCAGGATATCGAATCGGTCGCGGCGATTTTCAACCATGGTATCAGGAACGCCAGACGAATGACGGCGGGGAATTCCGCGTGGGGGCTTCCGTCCCTCTGTTGAAAAATCGGAATATTGACCCACGACGAGCCGAGCTATGGCGTTCCACTTATGAACGTCAAATTGTTGAACCGGAGATCCAGGCGCAGCTGATCGACTTCGTTCTTGAAGCGAGTTACGCCTATTGGAACTGGGTAGCAGCCGGTCAGTACTATCTCGTCGATGCTCGAGTGCTGAAAATTGCGGAAGACAGAACGACCCGTATTAAACGTCAGGTCGAAGTGGGGCTGATTGACCCTCCTCAACTGACTGACAATTACCGTCTTATCGCCGTACGAAAAGCGGCGGTTGCTGAATCAGCGAGAAAATTTCGTGAAAGCGGCGTCAAGCTCTCTCTCTTCTATCGAAATACCACAGGTGATCCAGTCATTCCCTCACCTGACGTACTTCCAAACTTCCCTGATCCCCAGTTGATTGAAGTTGATCTGCTGCAAGCTGACATTGATTTGGCCTTGGCTCAACGGCCAGAGCTCAAGACATATGATCTGCTTCGTAGAAAGCTGGATGTCGACCTGGCAGAGGCCAAGAATGAATTCCGCCCGTCATTAGACGCTGTGATTGCTGGGTCTCAGGATGTTGGGGCGCCTACCAGCAGTAAACGTGACAAGTCTCCTTTCGAACTGGAAACAGGGATCTTTGCAGACGTTGCCGTTCAGCGACGTAAGGCTCGCGGTAAAGCGCAGATGATCGAGGCCAAACTTGCGCAGGTCACGGCAAAGCGACGTATGACGGAAGACAAAATTGTCGCCGACGTCCAAGCTTCATATGCGGCACTGGTGGCAACCTATGAGGCAGTCAAACAAACAATTATTGCCGTGCAACTGGCGGAGGAATTGGCGGAACGAGAACGACGCAATTTTGAAAGCGGTCTTTCAGACCTTTTGACAGTGGCGCTTCGGGAACAATTTGCCGCGGAATCCGCTTTTCGTCAGGTTGAAGCTTTAAAGCAGTATTACCATGCTAAGGCAGACTATCGAGCGGCTCTCGCGCAGGATCAGGCTCCGCTGGACGAGTAGTTGATTGCTCAAATCGCCCCTCTGAATGGCTGGCGACTCACAGAGCAACTGAGGGAACTGACTCCCCAAAATCTCCGCGGCACATCATCTTTCACATAATTCGGGGGATGTTGTGGCTCTCGATTACACCGCCATAGCAGGTGCCATTGAAAAACCCAGAGCGAGATAGATCAGGCCAGAGATCAAAATCATGCTGATCGCGTACGGAAGCTGCGTAATCACATGATCCATATGGTCGGACGCCGCTGCGAACGAGGAGAGACACGCGGTCTCTGAAATGGGTGAGCAGTGATCGCCGGACAGTCCACCTCCGACGAGTGCTCCGACAGTCAACAGCACAAATGACGAGACGTCGCCACCGGAATAGGCGATTGCCATCGGCAGGACGAATGGGGTCATGATCGCGTAAGTCCCCCAGGACGTTCCGGTCACAAATGAAATGACCGAAGCAGTCGCGAATGTCACGAATGGGAGCATTTCGGCAGACATCCAAGGGGAGACAATCGACAAGACAAATTGTGGAGCTCCCAGCGATTTCGACAGCGTATTCATGCTGAACGCCGCCGCCAAAATGAGCGCAGCTGGCACGATCGCTTTGATTCCATTCATTGCGACCTGCATGCCGTCGCTGACGCTCTTGAATTGCCTTCCGATTGCCATGGCCAGGCTCAAGTACAGAATCCCTGAGATGAAGGCTTCCAGGATTAACGTTTTCCCGGTTGCAAAGAACGATCCAACGGCGATTGAGATCACAATCAGGTTGGGGATGAGAAAGTAAATCCATAGGTTCGGTGAACCGTCGGCCTTCTCCAGGATCTGGTCGAATTCTCCTCCGGAAAGCGGAACCGCGCCGTCTCGCAAGAGTTTACCCGTCGTCCGTGCCCTAAACTCGGCCTTTCTCATCGGACCAAAATTCGGGATCAACTGGAAGGCGATCAGGCCTGCCATCGTAACCGCCAGCCACCCGTAGAGATTGTACGGAATTGAGTATAGGAATACGGTCATTCCTTGCTCAGCAGAGCCAATCGCTCCATGTCCAGCAAGCAATGCAGCGATGTAGACAGCCCATCCGCTAAGCGGGATGATCGTACAGACAGGAGCACTGCAAGAATCCAGAATATAGGCCAGCATCTCTCGCGAAACACGATGTTTATCGGTGACCGGTCTGGCGACTGGCCCAATGAAAATGGGGCTAAAGTAGTCGCTGAAGAAGACACATAGGCCCATTATCCATGTAAACCCTCCCGCTGATCTTGCAGAATGAATGCGTTTAATCGCCAGATTGGAAATGGCGTTCATGACACCTGTTCGAAGATACATTGCGACGAGCACACCGACGCAAAGCTCGATGAGGGTCACCCAGATGAAATCGTCAGTACAGAGCGAGGTTCGGAAGAGATGCACTAGCCCCGTCGCAGGATCGTAACCCGCAATCATGACTCCGATCACGCAGCCGAACAGAAGTGAGAAAACGGCATCTCTCGTCCAGAAGGCCAGGATCAAGGACAGTAGGATCGGCACAAGCGACCAAATACCCGCTTCATATTCTGTAGGCATAGTGAGTGAGGGACCTGATGGTGCGAGTCGGGGCTAGCAAAGAACGCTTATCATGAATAAACATTATGCGAGAGCCGCAGTCAGCTCCTCGGCATTAAGTTCTCCGAGCCCATATCTCTGTAAGGTCCGTGGAGCTTTTTCCAGATAGTCGATCCCCATGATCGTGGAGATGACCTGAATCAGACTGGTGATATTTGGGACGCTGACTCCCAGTTGGTCAGCGAGAGACTTCATGAAGACAAGCCCGTACCCGACATCTTCTTGAATATAACGATGATCGAGACTGCTCTGGGCTTTAATCCCTTTGAACCCGGGCGCGGTCGAGAACCCAATGTCGTAAGTCGCTTCAGTCATGTAGCCCTGCAGACAACCGAGATCAGGATCAGGCATCACACTCACGCCGAGAGCTTGTCCAATTTTGATTCTCTCTCGGTCGATCGATTCCATGAGTCGTCCAACCGCAGGTGTTACTCCTTCCTCATAGAACAGGAAATCTCCTTGCGTCCGCTCCACAGCAGTTGCGTTTAACAGGGTCACTGCAGGATGAATCACAGGATTCCCGTTCTGCAGGCTGGTCTGCATCGCGTTCGTGGCCGGCACCAAGTATGGGAAGATCTCGTTCAGCAACCCCATCACGGTGTTTGTTTTCTTCGCAGGAATTGCGGAAAGGAACACGCCTCCTGTCAGTCGAAGGAAGATCTTCAATCGCCCTGGTTCAGTGACACGAACGGCGTAGGGGAGGGTAGATGTTTCGGACACGATAATGCTGTCGTCCCCCAGCTTCAGTCCAGCTGAGTGGATGAATTCAAGTGCGCCACCACATGACCCCGGGCAGACAACGACGACTTGCCCCGGTTTCAGGTAAGGTTTCGCTGCGAGTGCGAACTGCGTCGTGCTGTATGCCGGACCGACAACAAAGATCAGTTCGGCTCCTTCGAGCGCCTTCCCGATGTCGTGACCGGAGGAACTGATCGCGGCGAATCCTTCCATTCCGCCAGAAGCATATAGTCCGCCGTTTTGTTGAACGGCTTCGATATTCGACGAAAACTCAGGGAAGTCAAAGAGGCTAACCCGATGGCCGGATCTCGCAAAATCAAACGCGAGCGCACATCCACCAGCTCCAGAGCCAAGTACCGCTACATTCATTGAAATACTATCCTGCTGCGAGTTCTTCTAAGGACGGGATCGTCGCCGGTAATCGAGCGGAGTTTCACCGAAATGCTTGCGGAAGCTCCGACACAGCCTTGCGCCGGTTGTGAACCCGCAGATTCCCGCGATGTGCTCGACAGAAAGCTCTGTCCCCTCCAGTTGTGATTTTGCCCGTTCAAATCGGGCTTTCCTGATTTCGTATCCCACGGTGTGGCCCACAACTTCTAGAAACCGTTTCTCCAGCCATCGCCGTGATACCGATAGCTGATTTGCAACGTCGCTGACGCGAATTCCCTCGCACGCATGCTCCCTGACATACCGGATCGCCCTTACGACGTCAGTGTCGGGGAGTGTGAGAATATCTGTCGATTGCCGCGTAATGATGTGAAGGGGATCAATCAGCACAGGCTGCTTCGGTGCTGGTTCGCCATTCATCATCCGGTCTAGCAGTGCCGCTGCGGCGTACCCGTGCTGCCGCGAGGCAAGAACCACGCCGGAAATGGGGGGAGTCGAGATCGCGTTCAACAAACCGTCGTCATCGCACGTGATGACAGCGATTTCGTCAGGGATATTGACACCCAGAAAGTGGCACCATTCACACAGCAGGCGTCCCTGTCGGCCATCCGGCGCAACAACACCGGTTCCCGGACGTAAGGAATGAATCCAGTTCTTGATATGCTCCTGCTGCTTCTTCCAGTTCAAACGATGCCAGGCCTGTGCGGATCCCTTCCAGAATACGCTGCAGCTGGCTCCCGACTCCTTGAACTTTAGCTGTGTCGCCACGAGGCGTTTCAGTGAATATTCGTGGTGGGGGGGATTGAAACAGGCAAAGTGCTTGAGCTTCAAGGCCCGTAAATGATCGACAATCAACGTCGCCCGAACTTCGTTGTTTGTCTGCACCTGAGCAAGCCGTCGGTCATACTTTCCGTCCACGATCGTTTCCAGATCCACGACCGGAACACCGTAGGACAGGCAACGCTGTCTGTCTTCTTTCGTCAGAAGACGGGTCAAAATTCCATCACCCTGCCAACCCTGTGGAATTCCGACTCGCCCGGTTCGGTCTGTCGGAGCACACAGCATTCTCCAGCGCGCGTGGCGGCGGATGTAATCTGCGATTCCCTCAATCGCGGACAGACTCCAGGTTCCGACTGTGTCGAAAAGAATGGCGACCGCTCGCTCTGTCATTACGCCCTATTCCGAAGTTGTTGGCACCCGAGCCCCGTCCTCATCACGTGTCAGTGAACGTAACAATCCCGCTGACACCTGATGCCTCTAGATTAACGGTGAGCAAGTGGATCGAGAAAGTGTCCGCCGCCCTTCTGCGCAATTTGAAAATACTATTACGCATTTTTGATGCGATTGTACGCAAAATGAAAATACGATTACGCAATCAACCATTGCTGATGTGTTGATGAAGGTTGAAAATCGACAACATTAAATGCTCATTTCCTCGTGAGTGTTCAGGAATCAGATTTCGGGCATCGCATTGACGCCATGTTGTGCCTGATCGGATTGCAACCAATTTGCTTTTTACTGTCCGCGTTCTTTGCTTGATCAGAAGTCACGATCAGTTTCATGTCGCCTCTTGTCTTTTTGAGGGTCACATTGCATGTTCCTATCGCAAACCAGGAAGCCACGCAGTCAAAAAGCATTTACACTGATCGAATTGCTCGTCGTGATCGCAATCATCGCAATTCTTATCGCGTTGCTCTTACCAGCGGTGCAACAGGCTCGCGAAGCTGCTCGCCGAAGTCAGTGCAAGAACAACCTGAAACAAATTGGTTTAGCGTTGCACAACTACCATGACGCGTTGGACACATTCCCTCCGGGGTTCATCGATGCCTCATCGACTCTGGATGCAAGATCAACGGGGTGGGGGTGGGCGGTTTTCCTTTTACCTTATATCGATCAAGCAAACCTGTATGCGAAATTGGAAGTTGCGACAAAGTCCCTTGATCAGCATCGCGGGGGTACTGCGGAAACCGCTTCCACAGATCAAATGAAGACGCCGATTTCGGTTTATGTGTGCCCTTCCGACTCGGCCCCGGAGCTCGTGAAAGATCGCGGAAACAACGCCCGTCTGAGCTATCCAGGTGTCTATGGAAGTGCAAATGTCGCAGCAAGCAGCCCAGGAAGCCCTGAACGTTATCCAGGCATGAACAATGCAAATGCGATGTTTAATGGAATGTTTGCTGGCAACAGCAAAGTCAAGATGCGGGATTTCACTGACGGCACCTCGAACACCTTGGCCGTCGGCGAAGTCCAGGGAATGAATCGAATCGGCGGTATTTGGGTTGGATCATTCGGCATAAACCGTTGGGCTGGATACATCTTTCAGACGAATGCGTCCACCCTCATAAACGCCGCTGCCGGACGTACCCATCCGACATGGGCATCGAACTATGTTTTCAGCAGTTCGCATGTCGGGGGAGCACATTTCCTGAAGGCTGATGGCTCTGTCAATTTTATTAGCGAGAACATCAGCGCGACCATTTACGAAAATCTTGGCAATCGTCGCGATGGGCAAGTCCTCGGAGAATACTAATCCTGCGACGCCTAAACTGATCCCTCTCGCCGAACAAAACGGTTTGGAGGTTCAGGAGCGTCCCTCAGCGACATTGACATACGTAAACGTATCCATTGATAAAGCCGTGTGCCCCAGTGTGTTTCGTGCTGAATTCCTCTGAGGGACACTGAAAACCCGATCGACGTAGACAACGCCCAACCAGAGTTTACAGAGGGCAGGGAACGAAGCTGAATGACGAATCGAACTGCACTTCTCACCATGATGCTGCTGACTCTTGTAAGCAGTTCCAGTGGTTTTCAGTCACAGGCCTGTCAGGCCGGGGAACTCACCGTCGAGGATTTTCGCTTCGATGGTGAATACGGCTCCGAAGGAGCGACGATTGAGCGATTGGGAAAGAACCACTTTCGGATTGGATTGCAAAAAGTTCCTCAAGCCCAATCTTGGACCAACATGGTCCAGTTCATCATCACGAAGAACGCGTCTGGTAACGCCCTGAGAATTGACATTGACGGACACACGAACGAAACCGGTCTCCGTAAGTTTGTGAGTTGGTCACATGATCAGGAACAATGGTCGCCAGTTCTGCGTGAGACCAGTGAACGCAATGGAGTTAAAACGACTTCGCTCAATTTCCCAGAGTTCAAAGAAGATGTTGTCTATGTTGGCGGAGAAGTCCCTTTATCGTATGAACATTGCGTCAGGTTGCTGAAGAAGTATGAGAAACATCCTCATGCGACGCTGGTTTCCATCGGGAAATCGCTCCGTGGGCGAGACTTATATCGCCTGACGATCACAGATCCAGATAGCCCTGTCCCGGAACATAAACGGTGGGCGCATCATTTCGTCAATCTCCACTGCTACGAGTACAACGCCCAATGGCGGATGATTGGAATGATCGATTGGCTGCTGAAAGATGAGGCGGCGGATAGCCGTCAGCGTCATGTCTGGCATTTTGTCGTGCAGATGAATGTCGACGGAGCTGCTGCAGGTTTCGGCCGTGTCAACAGCCAAGGACGCGACTTGAACCGATCCTACGCCTACAAAGGTTCCAACTCAGAAACACAGGCGTTCGAGGCATTCCTCGTACAACGAGACCTCGAAGATCTCGTTTCAACTGACACATCTATTACCACAACTTGCGAAATGCACACTTGGGATGGTCCAAGACTCGATCCCATGATCCGTCCAGGTAAGGACATGGTCGCCCGCAACGTAGATTGGACCGGGATTCCGGCTGCAATCAAGAAGTTCGACACGAAGAATCAATTCAATCCGATGTACAAGCTGTCGGAAAAGGAACTCTCTCCGACGCACTGGTGCAGCGGTACGTTCATGCAGTTCGGTGTGACGGCTGTCTGCTTCGAAGGAGGCGGGGATATCTACCAACTCTCGGAAACACTCAACACCGGAAAGGTGATCGTTCAGGCTTACTCAGACTTCTACTCAGGGACAAAGCCGTAGTATTCCGGTGATCGATTTGGCAATCCTCCTTTATGAATTAACTGTCTGACATCTCACTGTGACCGATCAATACCAGTGTCGGGAACAACGATGAGATCTTGTTGTTCATCAATGATATCGTCGTCAGAACGGAATTCTTCTCGATGTCGCGATTCAAAAGTTGTTGCTTCCTTCTCGTCCTGGCTCTGATCTTCAGCGGATGTGGAGGGAAAGGAGATGGGCGTCCTCCTCTCGCAATGGTGAAAGGAGTCATTACATTAGACGGGAAGCCATTTAAAGGGGCGTTTGTGACCTTCATCCCCGAGAACGGTCGTCCGTCGGTGGGGACGAGCGATGCCGAAGGCAAGTACACTCTGGAGTACCTGCAGAACGTTCCTGGCGCCGCAATTGGTAAGCATGAAGTTCGGATCGTGACTCAGTCAGGAATGAATGAAGGCGATGCGGTTGTCGAGCGATTTCCCGCGAAGTACAACACCAAATCAACGCTCACTACTGAAGTCGTCTCCGGCGATAACTCGATTGATTTCAATTTAGATTCGAAGTGAGCGATTCTCCAAATGTGCGATCGAGAGTATTTTTAACGACACGTTTGCCCCATCGCCGCCGTATTGAGTGATCACTGCGACAGAATTGCTGAGTAATGCACCCGAGCTCACTTACACTGAAACCTTGCCAATCGTCCACACCTTCGGAGGCACAAGCAGGAGCGATTGGCGTTCTCCGTTGGGAAGCCGCCGGTTGTCCCGTCGGTCTGATTCAGCTGGAAGAACTCAGGGGGAACAGTACGAACATAGAAACTTATACATGCCCCGTCTTGTTCGAACACGTTCCGGGTGCCAATCTTCAATCTGTTGTTCTCTCGCCTAGCACGGAAGTTCTTGAATCGATGATTCAAGGAGGAGAACGACTCATAGCGGCAGGTGCGAGAGCCATCACCACAAGTTGTGGTTTCAACGCGGTGTTTCAGCGTGAGCTCTCCAAGGCTTTAACGGTACCCGTTTTTACGTCTAGCATGCTCCAGATCGCCATGATTCGAGCGATCTTCGGGGAGCATTGTCGAATTCTAATTGTAACGGCTAGTGGTCAATCTCTAACGCGTCGGCACTTTGAAGGAGTGGGCATTACCAATCTGGATGGAATCCATGTTGTTGGTCTCGAAGAGAACCGCGAATGGAGAAAAATTTTCGAATCACCAGAAAGTCCAATGGATGTTGATCGATTCCGCTGTGATTTGATCGACCTAACCCAACGGCACGCATCCGAACAACGTGTCCATGCGATTTTGCTCGAATGCACCGATCTTCCGCCATTTGCTGACGACATCCGCAGAGAGACCGGGTTACCAGTCTTCGACTTCGTGACCCTGCTTAATTACATTCAACACGCAGTCATCGGCAATCCGTTGAGTGGTCTCCTCGCAAACTCCCGCACTCGAATCTCTTCGTGATTCTGAACGTCTATTGAACGTCAGGCCATGTAAAATGGGACCGGAAGTCTCGCGTCTTGATTCGTCTTGCGTTTCCTCATCGATTGGTCCTTGGGGAACATAAGATGGCGATCCCCGAGTCGATCTGAGATGAATGCTGTCACGAATTCAATTCATCGCGGTAACGATGTCGCTGATTTTGAGTTGTTCATGGCACAATCCAGATGCATCTCTCACCATTCATGGGAAACTTCAGGCAGCTTGTGCTTCAATGAAAGTCTCTTAGCAGGCTGCTGAAGAAGTTGTCATTTCCTTGTGAACAGGGTTATTTCCGGTTCGATTTGGTTCGAGCGGAATGTCCCTGTTGTGGAATTGCTGTGTTTTGTCGACCCGGTTCTGGTGGGAGCCGGGCTGCTTCAGCTTAACTGGTCGGGGCCAGGCGTCTCATTCGGATCAGGTTGTACGCTGCGGCCCCCTGACCGAATGCATGTCCATGATATCCATGCGACAAACCTGCACGCACTGGGGCTCGGCCACATGGACCTGGTCTATCGCGATAAAGGACGCCCGGTACGGCCAACGCTCAACGAAGGAACCGTGATGAAGAAATTGTTCGCAAAACGTTGAAATCCCATTTCCAGCGCAGCCAAGGAGAATCTTCGTATCCAAGCTCTCCGGCCAATGTCGTGGGCTTCGACCTTTAGGAAATTCAGACTCCAGCGCGTATCGATCTGGTTGGAAACGACAAGCTCCGCACTCCGGTCTTGGTGGAGTCGAACAACTGGACGGATGACGCCGCGTTGTGATGTGGCCCGACGGATGTGTGTGGTCTCTCCTTTGGTTCCGTAATGCCGCCAACATTGTGGCGTAGTTACGGAAGGACTTCCGACCGCAGAAATCATGAGGTGAGAAGGAGCAGGCTCAGGCTGCGAGAAAGCTTCGAATCAGGACAACGTGGATACTGTTTCTGGGTGGGGACCAAATTCTGTTCTCCTCGGTGAGAAGAATCAAAGTCCGGTTACATAGATCTCATCGACTGTAATCGAGCCGGAACCTCTCACCAAAATTCTCGTCGAAACTCGCCAGGAAGAGAGCCGCTATTGGCAGCGTAGCGGGATCGAACAAAGATGTAATCCGTTTCTGTGCTACATATTCAATAGCCTAATGAGATTTATTCTTCACGGGTTGCGGACTCTGATTGTCTACGCAACTGACTTGGTATGATGACTCCCAAGAACTCCGAACCGACACGACCTTCCGATTTCGTTCGGAGTCGATGAGCGGAGCTCTCATTAAGCGCTTTGATGGTACAGGATGTCGTCGAGTTGCGTCGACTCAGAGTCGAACTCATTCCGTTCCAACCCCACCAGATTCTGATGAATCGCTTCGCCGATGTGATCCAGTGGGAGGTGACTCAAGCGAGTTTTCGAGAACGGGTTTTCAAGCTCGATTCCAATTTGATCAAGAGAGAGCAGGGGGAAAGCAACGAGAATCGTTAGCAGTGGGGTCATTGCCCCGGATTTATCCACGATGGCAATCGGCAAAACAAACAGGAACAGGAATAGAAACTTGCGAACCTTGATGGAAATCACTCTGGCAAGTGGTGTCTTCAATATTCGCTCACAGGCGCCCATGTAGTCGATCAGTAACGCTCGCTGTTCCTCAGCTTTCATGAAAGCGAATCCATCCATCCCCAGATCTTCACGCGCTTGCCGCAGAAGCTTTGCAATTCGGGCTGTAGCAATAATTGGTGAGTAGGCAGCTTCCCGAAGCATCTCAATCTCATCCGGCCTGAGAATCTCCTTCAAATCGCTGTAGTCATTCTCATTGCGGAGGCTGTGTTTCGCGATGTACGGAAAAGCGGAGACCCAGCGCAGGAATGCATCACGCCACTGTTGGTTGTCAGGACCATAGGCCACTGCGATTACGCCAAGATTCCGTGACTGGTTGACGATTCCCCCCCAGAGCTTGCGTCCTTCATACCAACGGTCGTAACCCGAGTTCGTTCGAAGCACCAGCAGCAGCGCCATTACCGCCCCAATAATTTCATAAGGGGCGACACCAAGATCGATCTGGATCTGAAAGAGATGATTTGTGCACCACCAGACGACCGTGGCCCATACTCCAAAAACCATCACCCTCCATTGAATATAGGGGGTAATCGTTCCTTGTATGGTAAAAACATCTTTCCAATAGTTACGTCTATTCATGGCAGGCTCAGTAGATACGAGACCGGGTCAAGTCGTGGCTGTACTTGAGGAGAAGAAGAGGCAAAGATGTCAGCACTCCCGTGCAGGTCTGCATCATCATGAGGACGTGGGAATCCTCGAACCTGCACCGCCAACCCGTTCTTGAGACCTTGTTATGCTGAGTACAATGAAGCTGTTGTCCGTCGTAAGACTTCCAATCCAGGTTGAGTGAAAAGATTGTCTATGATCGAGCCTTTTTGATTGATGCCATAGACCACGAGATCGGCATCCCAGTTCTGGACATATTCAGGAATTAGCTTCGCAGCTTTTCCAACCAAATATCCATATTCAAACGCCTGAGGATGGACCTGCAGAAGATCGATTTGTTCAGAGAGGAGTTTCTTGGCGCATTCCTGCGTGTTGCCAACCGCGATCAGTCGGACGGTTGCTTCTGGGAGGAGTCGCTGTCTGCGGAATGAACTCATTGCGCGACTACAGGCTTTCGATCCGTCGTGCACCAACAGGACGCGTTCCAGACTCGTTGGCTGATCCCGGAGAATCAGCGTCGGACAATGAGACGCCCGGACGATCTTCGCGATGTGTGCAGCCCCAATGTCGTCGATCGTTTTGGGCTTCTCTGTCAAAGCGGATGTGATCAACAGGTCATGGAAACGTGATTCCATTTCAATGATCGCCGTCACATCTCCCTGTCGACGACACAGATCGAAATCGAGACTGGCCGCCAGGCAACTAATCGAAAAGTTTGAGCGAACTTCCTCTCTGATGCTCTCACAAGATGCTAAGTGTTCGCTCTCAAATGCAGCAAACGCAGCGCTGCCTTCAATGGCAAGATCTCTCATCAGACGAGTTGTGTCGATGATCGTCATTCCCCTGAGATGGGCTCGTTTTTGTTGAGCTAATCGGACAGATGACGAAATGATTGGGTCGCTGCTCGCTGGATTCGCCAAGTGAACCAAGATCCGGGAAACTTCCTTCCGACACGCCGTAAAGAAGGATGGAACGTCAAACTTTGGATTCATTCCGAATTTCCTCGTTGTGAAAACGGTCCCGCCTCAGTCAGGTCGACATGGAATCACATGACCTCTTGTTTTCAGCAAGATGTCTGACTGACGAAGCAAGAGATCTGTCAGCCAAATTTCATTCAGCCAGAAAGTTATCAGTAGAGCAAGGAAGATGCCGTTCGCAGCGCAGAATCAAGATTGGACACGAATTGTTCACCGCCAGATCGAAGCGGAGTTGAATCACAATCGAGTATGATGCGAGAAGACCGCTGTAGCGATTGGACGAAGTTGACGTATAAAGCCAACTTCTTTGGCGAACAGAAAATCACCAAAGCTCACACATAAGAACTCGGGGAGTTACGCACGATGCGGAGCCCCCCCTGAGCATAGAACACAAAAAGACCAACACTGGACTTCCAGCTGCACAGCAATTGCCCATTGTGTTCACAATCTGCACAGATCAATAAGTATGCACGCAAGCCTGTACTCGGTTTAGCCACGCTGTTCGGAGTCTGTACAGAGTTCCTTCTTTTTGAATACCTCAAGTTCATTCAATCGATTCCGGAGCGTTGTCCTCGATATTCCCAGGATTTGCGCGGCCTGAACCTGGTTTCCTTGCGAGATCTCCAACACTTTGTAGAGAAGCATCACGTCGACAGCAGAATGAACATTTCGGTAGACGTTCGTGCTGTTCCGCGCAATCTGATCCTCAATCAACTTCGACAATAATGTCGAGTCCTGCTCAGATTTCAGGTCGACGATGTTCGTGGCAGTATCGGCCCGCAGATGGGGTGGAAGCGAGCTTGATGTAATCGTGTCGCCCACTGCGTACAACATTGCGTATCGAATAACCGACTGTAGTTCGCGAATGTTCCCTGGCCACTGATAGGCCTCAAGGCAACGCATCGCTTCTGCGGTCATGTTTTGAATATTTTTGCCTAGTTCCCGATTGAATTTTTCCAGGAAATGCATGGCCAGCAGTTCGAGATCTTCCATTCGTTCCCGCAGGCTGGGGACGTTGATGACAAATCCTCGGAGACGGTAGAAAAGGTCTTCTCGAAACAGGCCTTCGCTGACCATCTTTTCGAGATTTCGGTTCGTTGCAGTGATGATACGGACATCGGCTGTTCGAGTTTCATTGCTGCCTACCGGCTGAAAACTTCCGTCCTGTAACAGCCGGAGAACTTTGGCCTGCGTCGTACTGGACATGTCACCGATTTCGTCCAGGAAGAGCGTTCCTCCATGAACTTCTTCAAATTTCCCGATCCGGCTTTTCTCTGCGCCTGTGAAGGCGCCACGTTCGTGCCCGAACAGTTCACTTTCAAGAACCGTCTCCTGCAGAGCTGCGCAGTTGATTGCCAGGTACGGGCCATTTGCACGCATGCTGTGATCCCGGATCGCTTCCGCGATGAGTTCTTTGCCGCTGCCGCTTTCTCCTTGGATCAGAACTGTAATGTCTTGAGGTGCAACGCGTCCGATCGCCTTAAAGACCTCCTGCATCGCCTGAGACCGACCAATGATCTTCTGGTCTTGTCGGGCTGCACCTGACGGTCCAAAAGTAGGAGACGATGAGTCAATGCGGCTGATTTCCAGGGCACGCTCGACAAGGTCCTTGAGAACCTGCAGCTCGATGGGTTTCAGCAGATATTCATAGGCCCCGCGTTTCATCGCTTCGACTGCAGTTTCCATTGTGGAAAACGCAGTGATGATGATCACTGGAAGCCGCGGAAAACTCTCGTGGATCTCGTTGAAGACCCCTAAGCCATGCCCGTCAGGCAAACGGAGATCCAACACAACAGCGTCAGGTTTTTCAAGACGAACCTTGCCGATTCCGGATGCAGCTGTGTCAGCCGTAATGACCTCCAAGACCTCGCTTTGAAGCGCCTTCTTCATTGAATAGAGAACGTTCTGCTCATCATCGATGATCAGCAGTTTTCTCAAGTTGTTCGGAGTCCTGATATTCATACCTGACTTCGTGGAATAAGCGGTTGGACAAAAACTCAAGACAAGGCGCTGTCCGGGAAAGGGATCACGATGTTAAAGACTGCTCCGCCTCCATTCGTTGGGCCGAGCAGAATCTCCCCCCCGTGCTGCTTGATAATTCTCTGGCTGACGGGAAGTCCCAAACCCAGCCCGGTTTCCTTCGTACTATAGAACGGCTCGAACAAGCGTTCCTCTGTGATGTCCCCTAAACCGGGGCCGTCATCCGCTATCTGCAATTGGCAGGCCAATTGCCCCTCAAATTGGACCTGTTCAAGTTGTAGCCTTACAGTTCCATGGGGCGGGGTCACCTGAATCGCGTTCAGAAGGAGATTGAGCAGTACCTGCTTGATCCGCGAGGCGTCAATATAAAGAAAGACCGGGACCTCGGGCCGCTGGTAGGATATTTCGACGTTTCTGGCCTCAATCACGCGCTCAAGTAAGCCAAGGGTCCCCTCAATGAGTGGACGAATGTCACGTACAATTCGTCGAAGGATTTGCGGCCGTGCAAACTCCAGAAAATCATCCAACAACATTTCCAGTCGCCGAATTTCGTCATCCAAAATTTGCAGGTCGTACGCGTCGATCCCCTTCGAATTCGGACGCATTGCATGCTGCACAAGAAGCTTCATCGACATGAGTGGATTACGGATTTCATGAGCGATTCCGGCCGCGAGTTGTCCCGCCGTGGCAAGCTGCTCGGCGTGAAGAATTTCCTGGTGGCGTTTCTGCAACTGGTTGACCACCGATTTGACTTCGGCAGACAGCACTTCCAACGCAGGGCTGAGGTCAGTCAAGTCCATCGACTTCGAGACAAGCACTGGATTAGCAACTTCACTGAGCTTTCCGGCAACATCCAGAATCGGAAACTGCACTTGAATCAAAGTATTGCTAATAGTTCTGGCAATCTTGTATCCGGCCAGCAGCGATGCTATCGAACCAAGGATTCCAAGCACCATGACAAGCTGTACCAAAGAACGAGTGCTTTGGGCATCTCGCCTTAGGCTGCTTTGTATCATCTCCTCGTCAAAGTTCAGCATACTGTGAGACGAATGGAGCACCTCGGACGTGAGAATCTCAGATGCGCGCGAGAACCGGCGGATCTGCTCCTCAGGCACTTTTTCTGATTCTGGAAGATCATCGATGACTTTATAGAAGTCGCTTAGACCATTATGAATCTTTGCGAGAAATTGGCGCTCGTGCTCAGCACTGGCGTGCTCTTCCGCTTTCGCAATCCAATGGTCAATCTCCCTTCTCAAATTCGTCAGCGTTTGTAAGTGTGCTTCAGTGTGCTTCTTGTCTGATTCTGGAAGTGTCTTTAACTGCAATTGCGAGAGCCAGAACTTCAGGTTCTGCAATTGCAGTTCCAGTTCAAAAACACTTTGAAGGCCATTCATTTTGCTGATCAACAGAAGTTCTGAACGCGCCTGAACACGTTGCACCTGCCATGCCCCGTAGCAGGCGATGGAAATCAGCAGCAGACTCATGCAAACAACCAGCAACGACAGACGGTTGACGGTATGAAAGCGATTCTGCAGGAAGCTCTTGATTCTTTTCATCTCCGCATGTCTTTCAGACCTGTTTCCGCAAAGAGGCTTTCAATTCGAGCGAACAGAGTGTCGTTAAATCGATGCGTATGGACAATCGATATGG
>JBEBTF010000054.1:0-21310 GCA_040393865.1 Planctomicrobium piriforme
GCGGAAGTGTCTCACGACTCTGCCACGAACCGCGCGTCGCTCTCGCGGTGATGCAGGAGATGCTGGCCCCTTGGCTCGCGAATGGACAATGCACACTGCTGCTAGAGTGTGAACCGATCAGTGCAGACGTGACCGGTGATGTCATCAATGCCGTCACTGTCGTGTCGTCCCGAACCGGTACACACTTCCATCTACAGGCTCCGCAGTTCATCGATGCCAGCGAACTCGGAGATCTTTTACCACTGACGAAGACCGAATTCGTCATGGGAGCAGAATCGAAAGCGGAAACCCATGAACTCCATGCCGCGGAGAAAGCGGAACCACTGAATCAACAGGCATTCACGGTCTGCTTTGCGGCAGAGTATCGCCCTGGTGAAAACCATGTGATCGATCGCCCTGCTGAATACGGCTTCTGGAGTGAGTATGTTCCAGATTTGACACCACCCTGGTCAGGGAAGTTACTCGACTATTCTTACTCGTATCCGCGAACATTGGTTCCGAAGAAGCTCGACTTCGATCCAACACGGAAACCAACGAAGGCGTTGAATCTCTTTGTTTACCGCCAAATCGTCTCTGCAAAGCTGTACAAACCAGACACCTCATTCAGGGATGTCACCCTCGTGAATTGGCCGCAAAACGACTATCTGCTTGGCCCACTCGTCGGCGTGTCCAAAGAAGAAGCGGCCAATCACATTGCTCGGGCGAAACAGCTCAGCCTTTCACTCCTCTATTGGTTGCAGACTGCGGCTCCTCGTGCTGACGGGGGAACCGGCTATCCAGAATTGCTCCTTCGAGCAGACATCATGGGAACAGAAGATGGGCTGGCGAAGTATCCCTACATTCGTGAGGCACGACGAATCAAAGCTCTCTTCACCATCACGGAAGAACATGTTGGACGAGAAAATCGTGCTCAGGTGATGAACGTCGCCCCGAAAGATGCGAAGCCGTTTGAGTTTCAAGATTCTGTCGGAGTCGGCTATTACCACCTCGACCTCCATCCAAGCACCGGTGGCAACAACTATATCGACACAACTTCGCTTCCCTTCCAGATTCCATTGAAAGCGTTGATCCCTCAACGCACGAAAAACTTGATTGCTGCCTGTAAAAACATTGGCACAACACATCTTTCTAACGGGTGCTACCGGCTGCATCCTGTCGAATGGGGCATCGGTGAAGCTGCTGGATGCCTGGCCGCCTACAACCATCTTCGTGAAACCACGTCGCACCAAATTGCCGAAACCCCCAATCTCTTGGAATCATTCCAGAAGGTGATTCGTGGTCAGGGCGTGGAAACCCATTGGCCTGCATAGGCAGGACTCGTACACACAATGACAGTCGCTCAAGCGCGCTGAACAACTTCCTGCATGTAACGACGCAGTTTGAGAGGGTCTCCAGTCTGATCGATCAAGGCGAGATAGCCATCCGGTCGAACCAGATAAAGACAGTCTTTGCGCAGGCCGGCATGCTGTGCATTGCCGGCCCATTCAAATACATGGAGAGCAAGCTGGAGTTCGGAACAGACCGCCTGCAATTCTCGATGAGGTGCTCCATAGATATGCACTTGCCAATCGAGTGATGACAACACACTGAAATTATCTCCGTGTTTGCCATTCACCCACGGAAGACGATCACCAGCACGAAGATGTCCGGCTGCTCCCTGACTTAAGGGGCTTTCGCGATACTGAATGCCAACTTGTGAAACCGTACGAAAGAAAAATCGACGGACCGTTTGAAACTGAAACAGTCGCGGAAGCACGAAGGGAACAACTCTGGTTCTTACCCAGCGAGCAAATCTTCCCGGCGAGGTGACGATAGTGAAGGCTCGATCGGTTGTCGCAACTAGCCGTCGTGCAAACGGAACGCGTTCTTCCTCATAGGTATCGAGTAACTTGGCATCTGCTTTTCCACGGAGAACCGCAGCCAGTTTCCAGGCGAGATTCACCGCATCGCCGATACCTGTGTTCATCCCCTGCCCGCCAACAGGACTGTGAATATGCCCTGCGTCGCCCGCCAGAAACACTCGTCCGTAATGAAAGTTGTCGGCGATCCGATGGTGCACACGATACGTCGAGAACCAGTTCACCTTCTTGACAGTTAGCTGGAGATGCTCCAGCGTTCGAGACCTCACCGTATCAAAATCCAGGGGACGGTCTTCATTCAATACTGAAGCACGAACATTCCCAATCAGGCGAACGCTGTTGTTCTCTCGCAGAGGAAACACCATCTGAATGTCAGCGAGATCAATAGACACATGCAATGCTCCTGCCGGGACAGGGCCATCAACTTCAACATCAGCGACGTAAAACAGCCCTTCATATGTCCCGCCCGAAAAGCGAGTTCCTAACGTCTCTCTGACAGTTGATCGTGCCCCATCGCATCCGGCGAGATACTCGGCCTGACAGTGTTCCTCGGCTCCGTCAGCATGCTTCAGGATGGCGAGAACAGCGTCCGCCTGTTGTTCGAATCGAACGAGTTCGGTCTGCCGTTCAACCTGCACTCCCAATTCTGCCAGACGATCAATCAAAAATCGCTCGTGAGCATCCTGCGGATAGACCAAAGCAAACGGATACGGTGTCTGACCGGTCGCGATGTTCTTCAATTGAAGTTTCGCCGTCGGCTTCCCCCGTACCCAGAGGTTCACTTCGTCAACCTTGACTCCACGTTCAACAACGGCATCGGCAAATCCGAGCTGATGATAAAACTCCAGCGTTCGCCCATGAACAATCATCGCCCGCGACGTCGTCCCTGGCTGTGCAGTTTTATCAATGATGCGAACGTCGATCCCTTGTCGTTTCAAGCTGATCGCCAAGACCAAACCAGTGGGGCCCGCTCCAACAATTAAGACTGGCACTGAATTCTTCAAACACGCCTCACTGAATCAATCGATAAGAGCAGAGGTCGACCTGGGCCGACTCGGAAACCATCACCAACCGAGCGTGTCAGAGACACGCTATTCAACTGGCGCCTGAACGACAGTACGTGCCTCAATCATACGCTGCTTCAGATTGGCTCGTACCTCTTGGTATTTGTCGTCTGAGACCAGATTGTGTTCTTCGAATGGATCGACTTTCAGGTGATAGAGTTCTTCTGTCTCGAACTCAGGCCAATGAATGTATTTCCATTCCTTTGAAACGATTGCTTCTGAGCTGGGAATAAAGTTCTTGTCACGAATGGTTGGATGTTCGTAATAGAACTCCTGTCTCCACTCAGGAACTGATTCAGAGAGATACAGCTTTGAGAAATCTTTCCCTTGCATCCCTTTAGGTGCCGGAATTTTTGCGGCAGCCAGCATCGTTGGAGCAAGGTCGACGTTTAAAGTCAGCGCATCGTTGGTGGTGCCAACATTCTTCTTGAGCATGCGTGGATCTCGAACGATCAACGGCACACGAATACTTTCCTCGTAGGGATACCACTTATCAGCCAAGCCATGTTCCCCATGGAAGTATCCATTATCGGTTGAGAAGATCACGAGCGTGCGATCCAGCACTCCCTGTTGTTCCAGTTCTTGAATCACTCGACCAACGACGGTATCAACCTCGGTCACGAGTCGATAGTAGTTCTTCATATACTGCTGATAACGCTCCGGGGTATCGAACCGCCAGTGCCAGCGATTGCGTCCTTCGTTCTGTCGATTCGCGATGAAAGGAGGGAGTCGATTAAAGAACTCGTCGCCCGCTGTCTTCGGAGTCGGCACGACAACATCGGTATAGAGCGACATGCTTTCTGGCTGCGGGAGATATTGCAGCGGATCATTATCAACAGCGTGAACGCCGCTAAACGTCAGACTTAAACAGAACGGTTTATCCTGAGGACGTGTCCGCAGGAACTCAAGGGCATTCTGTTCGTCCTGTTGTGTCATGTGAATCTTCGAGCCATCTGGCAGCTTGCGCCAATGGCCTCCCGATCCAATGCGTGCATAGTCAAAGACTTCAGGTTTCGCTTTCCCTGTGAACCATTTACCAACGAGCCCTGTGTAATACCCGTTCTCACGCATCAAGACAGGGTATGTTTCAGCCCAAGGGGTCTTGAAATCCGCGAAGCCGTAGTTGCCGTGTCGCGACATCCATTGTCCTGTCAGAAGCGTCGCGCGACTGACTCCGCAAATGGAAGTGGTCACATTGTTGTGTGTGAACCGCACTCCTTCTTTCGCCAATTGATCCAACGAAGGAGTCTTCACGACAGGGTTGCCGGCACATCCCAGGGTGTCGTGACGCCAGTCATCTGCATAGAGAAGAACGATATTTAACGGTTCATCTGCACGACAGGAATTGCTCAACAGAACAATCCCTGTCATGGCAAATGTCAAGCCGAGCAACCAGCGATAGTCACGAGAGAACATCATGATGAAACCAGTCCGATTACGTCACGGCAAACGGTGAAACAACGACTGGTTTGAATCTTGACTTGCCTCATCAGCGAATTCAACGGTTGACCGAAACTTCTTCAACCGACATCGACTAATCCCAGTTGAGAGTGGACGCGCTCTGATACTCGGTCACTCTGGTTTCGAAAAAGTTCTTTTCCTTGGAAAGATCGATCGTTTCGCTCATCCACGGAAATGGGTTCGACGATCCATACTGAGTCGGTAAGCCGATTCGTTCCAATCGACGGTCGGCAATGAACTGCACATAGTCTCGGAACAGATCTGCGTTCAAGCCCAGGACTCCACGCGGCAAGACGTCGCGAGCATAATCGACTTCAATCTCAACAGCGTGCTTCACCCGATTGATCATTGCCTGCTGAAATTCAGGCGTCCACAACTCAGGGTTCTCGCTGCGAATCCCGTTAATCAGGTCGATTCCAAAGTTGAGGTGAATCGACTCGTCTCGCAGAATGTACTGAAACTGCTCTCCGATCCCGGTCATGATGTTTCGTCGATGGAACGAGAGCACCATCACAAACCCTGTATAGAAGAAGATCCCTTCCATAATCAGGTAATAGCCGATCAGGTTCTTCAAAAATGCCTGAGCCCCTTCAAATGTGCTCGTCGTAAAATCAGGGGCCAGAATTTCTGCCGTCAGTTCCATCTCCAGTTCATCCTTGCGAGCAATCGCAGGGACTTCGTGGTACATGTTGAAGACTTCCCCTTCATTGAGCCCCAGACTCTCAACGATATACAGGAACGTGTGTGAGTGGATCGCCTCTTCAAATGCCTGACGCAACAAGTATTGACGACACTCTGCGTTCGTAAGATGGCGGAAGATCGCCAGCACGAGATTGTTTCCAACCAGACTTTCAGCCGTCGCGAAGAAGCCTAAATTACGCAGGATGACGCGACGTTCATCTTCCGTCAGCTTACTCGACTTCCACGTCTCGATATCCTTATGCATCGGAACTTCAGTCGGCATCCAATGGTTTGCGCAACCATTCACATAGTGCTCCCATGCCCATTGATACTTCAGCGGCATCAACTGGTTCACATCGACCTGATGACAGTTGATCAGGCGTTTCTCACTCGCCTTGACACGTCCTGAGGTACGATCATTTCCAAACAATGTTTCGTGCGTATTTACTGTGAGTTCCATCGTGGATGGGCTTTCTGAATCAACATGGATTTCGTCGGAATGCAGATCGAAATCTGAAGAAGCAAGGGGCCAGTCACGCGCCCCTTGCGAAATTGGAGACAAAGACGAACGGTGTCGCAGAGACTTACTGACAGGCTTCACAAGTCGGGTCATCAAGTCGACAGGCAGAGACTTCCAGGCTCTCTTCCCTGCGGATTTCAACGTCGCTTGACGCACTGCGATTCTTCATCCATTTCGGCTGAACACCAAATCGGTTGATATCGAGTGTCGACTTCTCCACCTGAGTCGCAGCAAGAGTGCGCAGGTAGTACGTCGTCTTCAGGCCTTTCTGCCAGGCCAGCATGTACATCTCGTGCATCTTGCGACCGCTTGGTTCAGCAAGGTACAGGTTCAGCGACTGACCTTGATCGATCCATTTCTGACGCCGTGCTGCACATTCGATGATCCACTTCGGTTCAACCTCGAATGCGGTCAGATACCGCTGTCGGATCGCCAAAGGGATACGACCGATATTCTGAACGGAGCCATCGTAGTACTTCAGTTCATCCAGCATCTGTGAATCCCAGAGCCCCAGTTCTTTCAGTTCGGCAACCAGTGCTTCACTGACCTGAGTGAATTCGCCAGACAAATTACTCTTCGCATAAAGATGCTTGTAAGAAGGCTCAATTGACTGCGATGTCCCGACAATCGTGGAGATCGTGGCGGTCGGAGCAATCGCCAGCACATTGCTGTTTCGCATTCCGTACTGGGCGACCGAATCGCGGACAACCTGCCAATCCATTGTCGAACTGAAATCCAGCGGAATCAGCTCGCCACGTTCTTCTGCCAGTAGTTCGAGCGTATCAATCGGCAGCAGGCCACGGTGCCACTTCGAACCCTCATAGCTCTCGTAGGTCCCGCGATCCTTCGCCAGCTGAGATGACGCGAGCAACGCAAAGTAAGAAATTGCTTCCATGCTCCGGTCAGCAAACGTCACGGCTGCATCACTGGCATAGCTGATTCCCAACGCACAGATCGCGTCCTGAAACCCCATGAGTCCCAAGCCAACTGGCCGATGCCGTCGATTCGAGTTCTCTGCTTCCTTCGTCGGGTAGTAGTTAATATCGATCACATTATCGAGCATCCGCACGGCAACGGTGACGGTCTCCTGAAGTCGCTGTAGATCGAGTTGGCCATCTTTGAGATGTTCCGCCAGATTGATCGACCCGAGATTACAGACAGCGGTTTCATCGACCGAAGTGTTCAGCAGAATCTCGGTGCAAAGATTACTGCTGTGCACAACTCCTGCGTGATCCTGCGGAGAGCGAATGTTGGACGGATCTTTGAACGTCACCCACGGATGACCGGTCTCGAAAAGACGCGTCAGCATCTTTCGCCACAAGTCTGCCGCTGGGATTCTGCGGAACAGATCAATTTGCCCTTCGTCCGCTAACCGCTCGTAATCCACGTAGCGTTCTTCGAACCGTTTGCCGTACAGGTCATGCAGATCGCTCACTTCGTCAGGGCTAAACAGCGTCCACTGTCCATTCTGACGCACCCGTTTCATGAACAGGTCAGGTATCCAGTTGGCGGTGTGCATGTCGTGAGTTCGTCGACGATCGTCCCCTGTGTTCTTGCGCAGGTCGAGAAACTCTTCGATATCGAGATGCCAGGTTTCAAGATAACTGCAAACGGCTCCCTTGCGTTTGCCCCCCTGATTCACTGCCACTGCCGCATCGTTCACGACTTTCAGGAATGGAATCACTCCCTGACTCTTGCCGTTCGTTCCATGAATATGTGCATTCGTCGCTCGCACGTTCGTCCAGTCATTCCCCAATCCGCCAGCCCATTTCGACAGCATGGCGTTATCAGAAACAACCTTAAAGATATGCAGCAGGTCATCATCCACCGTGCTCAAATAACAAGAACTGAGCTGTGGATGCGGGGTTCCAGAATTAAAGAGTGTTGGAGTCGCCGACGTGAATCGAAACTCCGAGAGCACGTTATAAAACTGGATCGCACGTTCTTCGCGATTCGTCTCACGTAACGCCAGCCCCATCGCCACCCGCATCCAAAAATACTGCGGGGTCTCGATACGTCGCCCGTCGACATGCAGCAGGTAACGATCATAAATCGCCTGCACTCCCAGATACCGAAAACGACGGTCTCTCTCCGGTCGCATCGCCTGAGCAAGTTTTTCGAGATCAAATGACCGAAAATCCGATGTCAATCTTCCGGCGCGAATTCCATCAATGATGTAATGCTCGAACTGATCCTGATGAAGTTTTTCCAGTGACCTCGCGTCAGGAACTTGCCCGAGCGCTTCCTGATAAATCACATTCAACATCAGACGCGACGCCACAACGTCATAAGCCGGATCGCGTTCAATTCGAGAGCGAGCAGCAAGGATCTGCGCTCGATAGATCTCGCGAATTGAGATTCCGTCAAACACGGAGCGCAGAACTTCTTCTGCCAGTTCTTCAACGTCCACGACCGACTCATGATCGCGTGCTGCCTCTGACAATCGCCTCAACACACGCCGAGAATCGAATGGAACCCGAGTCCCGTCTTCGAGCACCACATGTACTTGTGGTGGCGCTTCCGCAAGCGGAACTTCTCCGCGAATCGCCCGCATCTTGGCATGTTCTGAACGATAGATGATGTATCGTCGGGCGACGCGATAATGCCCTCGCGCCATCAATCCCATTTCAACGAGATCTTGAATTCTCTCAACATCGATGCCAGCCTCGGCTCCTGTTGCTTGACCAGATAACGGACCAAGATCGTCGACGACTGAGCGAAGGACACTGCTCACATCCCGAAGAACATCCTCATCGAGAGGCTGCCCCGAATTCAGTTTCAGTTCTGCACGAAACGCGTTCGAAATCGCATTCTGAATGCGTTCCAGTTCGAACGGAACACTGCGACCATCTCGTTTACGGACAATCCATTCGTGAGGGGCACGAATCATCTGAGAGAACTCCTCTCCGCATCACTCCGATGCGGATTGACGGCAGGCCAGAACGAACCCGGTCATTGCGATACGAGGAGTCTGCGCAAAGAATTCTACAGGACATATGACGGGAGACCGGCCACAAAAGTGACTTCGGTCCACATGCCTGATCAAAGCGCACAGCAGTTAACAGCAGCATCCCCGACCGCCCTTTCCCGAGAAGGTTCGGCAGATAAGCAACCTGACTCAATGGCATCAGCCATCAATGAACTTCGAAAAATCAGGTCACTCAGCCACTGGCAGGTCTTCGGACTTGCGGACTTGTTTTGACCGTGAGATCAACAACACCTACTGGCCATCGCTTCCCAGCAAACTCCAAACGCTCAAAGGGGTTCGGAGATCACCAGTGCTTCATGATGGCGGTCGTTTCCGCTTTACCGCTGCGGGGCAGTTCCGGATTTCCACCGGATTCCCTCTTATCGAGACCACCATCTCTAGTGGTCAACCAGCAACGGAGCCCAGCATATCGTGACAGGTTTCGAAGTCAATCCAGAGTTGTAGAATCCCGGAAACATGCCGCTCAGCCGTAGGAAGAGTTCAACAGATGCAACATCTGTAATGATCAGTGCTAACAAAAACGAACCGGTTCACCTCTTCGATTGAGGAGATCCCTGCAACTGCTGAGACTTTTCCAGTTGCGCTCCCCATTCGTGCATCGCCTGCAAGACCGGTTCAAGCTGCCTGCCTAATGAGGTCAACGAGTATTCCACCTTGGGGGGAATCTCTTGATACACAACACGATCGATCACTCCGACATCTTCCAACTCGCGTAACTGTCGAGTCAATGTCCGTGCGGAGATCCCGCCCAACAGTCGGGTTAATTCCCCAAACCGCTGCGTTCCTTTCAGCAGGTGGAAGATCACGAGAACTTTCCATCTGCCGCCAATCGCAGCAAGTGTCGATTCCACAAAGCAACCCGTGGACTTTCTGACGCTCTTACGAGACACGGTGGATGCCATATTACTATCTTTGATGTTAGTAACTTACAAATTCACCAGTACTTGAATTGTTGTCTGGTACTGTTCAAATAGCAACAGCTCAGCCTGACCAAGCAATTCAAGGATTATGTCATGAAAACCGTTCAAAATGTCATTCGAGATGTCGGACAGCATTGGGTCGGCGATGGCTTCCCTGTGAGGAGTCTGTTTTCCTATGCCGGAGGAAATCAGTTTGATCCATTCTTACTGCTCGACTATGCCGGACCACACAAATTCGGACCAGCAGAAGCACATCGGGGAGTCGAAGAGCATCCTCATCGCGGTTTCGAAACTGTGACAATTGTTTACCAAGGCGAACTTGAGCATCGTGATTCCTCCGGGAGTCACGGGTTCATCGGGCCAGGTGATGTTCAGTGGATGACTGCTGCATCCGGTGTCGTTCACGAAGAGTTTCACAGCGAACGATTCACCAAAGAAGGAGGCACCTTAGAGATGGTGCAACTCTGGGTGAACCTCCCTGCCAGCGTGAAGATGTCTCCACCGAGATATCAGGAACTCACATCGGCGAAGATCCCGACCGTCGAACTCCCTGGCTGGAGCTTGAGAGTGATCGCCGGGAATTACGGGGGAACATCTGGCCCAGCACAGACATTTTCCCCCATCAACGCCTGGGACATTCAAGTGAAGGAAGCGGTTGATTTCGAACTCGACCTTCCTGACGGACACACTTCACTGGTCATCGTGCAATCAGGAGAAGTTCATATCAACCAAACACCGGTCAAGGCGGTCGAAGTCGCAGTCCTCGATCGTTCTGGAACGAAGATCAAAGTGCAGTCCAATTCACCAGCGAGATTGCTCGTCTTAACCGGAGAACCTATTGGTGAACCGGTCGTTGGACATGGTCCATTCGTGATGAATACACGGGATGAAATTCAACAAGCGATCGTCGACTTCCGATCAGGCAGAATGGGTCAGCTGAGCTAACCCCGTCTCACATTCGCGATTCTCACTCTTCCGACAGATCCCGGTCCCTGGTGCTTCAACAGAGGCCGGGATTCTTTCTTCTACAGCGTCAACGACTTCGATGAATCTGCCAGTTTTCGGATTGCATCTTGACCTTGCTCATCTACCGTCAAAGGACAGTCATTGAAATTTTGAGATGCCCACTTTTCTTTTGAGGACCCCATGGCTGCCAACCAGAACAAACCTGCCGTCGAACCGCAAACGCAGGCGTTTCTTGACTCATTGGCAGGGGCTCCTCCGCTTCACACATTGTCGTACTCAGAAGCTCACGATGTTCTGACTGACCTTCAGTCAAAACCTGTTGAGGTCCTCGACGCAGAGATTACGGATGTGCAATGGCCGGTTGGCCCTACCGGTTCAACACGGATTCGAATTATTCGCCCGCTGAACAAGCAGAATCAGATTTTGCCAGTCATCCTCTACACACACGGAGGCGGGTGGATTCTCGGCAATAAAATTACTCACGACCGCCTCGTGCGCGAACTTGCAGTTGGAGTGGACGCGGCGGTTGTCTTTGTTGATTACCTCAATGCCCCGGAAGCGAAACACCCGACACAGATCGAGCAGTCCTACGCGGCATTGGAATATCTTGTGGAACATGCCGACGATCTGAATATCGATGCAACTCGACTCGCAGTTGTTGGCGACAGTGTCGGAGGAGCAATGGCCGCTGCCCTCACACTCCTTGCGAAACAACGAGGCGGCCCGAAGATCAGCTATCAGGTCCTCTTTTATCCAGTCACAGACTTCGCGTCAGACAACGAATCTTACAAGCAATTTGCTGACGGCCCTTGGCTGACAGAGAAAACGATGCGATGGATGTTTGACGCTCAAGGGCTGAATGGCTCTGAAGACAACATCGCTTACCCGAATCGATCCACCCGAGATCAGCTTGAAGGTCTCCCCAACGCGTTAATCATCACTGATGATGATATTCTGCGTGACGAAGGTGAGAGTTATGGTCGCGAACTGGCCGCAGCAGGAGTCCGCGTTGCGGCCGTGCGATACCTTGGGACGATTCATGACTTTGTGATGCTCAATGCAATCCATCACACACCTGCTGCCCGCAGTGCCATTGCTCTGGCGATTGACCATTTGCAGGACGCCTTCAAACCGCAGTAATCGAATGCCTGCGGTTGAAGAACGAATCCCTGAAAGGCGCGAGTGAAATTACTTCGCCCCTTTTGGCACATCAAGATTCAAAGTGCCATTCTCCTTAGGCAGGTCAAAGGTTGTCGTATACTCCGGAAAGAGATTCTGATTCGGCATCTTCGCATCAGAATCCTGTCGTTCTTCTGGACGACCAGACTTCCCTGTAATGCGAATGACGTGCGGGCCACCAATCACTCCCAGGCCGCCACCTTTAGTAGAATATTCTCCATTCACAATCTCCGCATAAGCTGCAGGTCCTGGATTCCCTTGCTTCTCATCTGGAACAAATTGAATCGTTCCATATGGAATCGGTTTACTGTCATAGGTTGCTTTTCCGGACAGATCATATCGGACAGGACCGCTCGCCCCTGCTCCGCATCCCCACATCATCCCCGCCATCAAGAAACACGACATCATTGGCCGCATTGCGACAGACAACTTTAATAGGGTCATTTGACACGCCCTTAGAATTACAAATAAGAAGCCAGCCGTTCCCGCCGGCAAACAGAGACGCAGCAAAGGTCATCAGCGGGAAAAGAGATGCTGCAGACGCATCCCTTTTCCGTGAACACCGAGTTCACATCTGTACTTCTCAGTTAGCAATCGTGATCTCTGGCACTCGACTTTGAAGCGATGAACGACACAGGATGACGACAATAAGTTAGAACTCGCCAAGTGGTGTGCCGTCAGCACGATCTGCGAGTGCAGTGAGCGTTGCAAAGTTGATGTTTTCTGAGATGAAGCGAACAGCCCCATCCGCCAGCAAACCATGAACTCCCCCAGTGTGCGGTGAGACCAGAATGGTATGCTTGGCATAGCCATATCTCATCCCGTCTTCGAGAGGTCCACGATAGTTGATCGGAAAGCGGATCGAAGTGACGTTCAGCGTCCAGGTTGTCGCTTCTGGTCGACCTGCTGCCCAGGCTCCTCCACTATGATTACTTGCTCGGAGGTCTCGTTTCGTATTGCTTGAATCAGTGTGATAGTCGCTTTGCTCACTGACCATCAATGTGTTTGAGGTTCCATCAAGAGCGTCTGCAATTCGAATCGCCCGTCCTTTTCCACCAGACTTTGCAATCATCCCGTTGTAAACGGTTGCTCCATAATCAGCTGGATTATTGATGTCCAAAACATTCGTCACGGTTGCCGATGTCCCACCCTGATAATATGAGCCGCTCAGCCCCACGTAATTCGGCATCTGGAAAGTCCGAGACCCGTCTCCAAAAGTCGCCTGCGTTTTGGTAGGTGGCAGTGGACTTGAAGGACACCACAACAAAGGGACCCTCAAAAGGGTAACCACATCAGCATTGGCGTTTGTCGCGTATTGCATCGTCCAGTCGCTTGGGGTGATAAAATCGATCTGGTTGTAAGCAGCAGTCTGTTCTACATAGGGCAAAATTCGCACCATCCATGATGGGCCGCAACCGGTTAAGTTGGTTCCAAATGCGTGAGCATTATGAGGGAACAAGCCATAGGTGTCATGATAATTGTGCAGCGCTAACCCAAACTGCTTTAGATTGTTCTTACATTGACTTCGCCGTGCCGCTTCTCGTGCCTGCTGGACGGCGGGGAGAAGAAGAGCAATCAAGATCGCAATGATCGCGATTACCACCAACAGTTCGATCAAGGTGAAGCCACGCCTTAACACTGAATGACGCGAGAACATGTAAATCCCTTTCGATAACACGACAACAAAATCAAAAATTCAACTCAAACCACATCTTGCGACACAAATCGTCATCGCAACACATATAGATACACGACCATCAATGAGCCCCAAAGATCAATCATTGAAATTTTCCCGCCAATGGATGTCATTTTTCAAAAACAAGCGATTCGCAAAATGCACATGCCTCGCGCAATCACAGTAAAACATCAGGGAATACTTGTAGAAATCCCAGCGGCTCTCACTACCGCACCAAACAGAACAATTCATCGCAAACAACTGCTTAAAAACAAGTTACAAACAAATAGTCTAACACTCATACATTCGTCAAAAAACCAGAAACAACCAAAGCACGACCAAGTCGCTGTTATATTCACGTTCATGTGATATCCTGTGACCTTACACGATGCCAAATTCCCCCTCTTCGAGAGCGGCGGAGAAGTCGCCAGAGCTTGCGACCGGACATTCCCCTAAGTGACGAACAGCATTCACATGACATCCAGCTTCCGCCATCTGATATTCGCCTTCAGTGTCTCGCTGACATGGATCGGCCAGGCTTGCTCTGCCGCTGATCGCCAGAATGTACTTCTTATTTGTGTCGACGACCTGAAGCCCCAAATCGGGTGTTACGGTGATAAGATTGCCAAGACACCGAACATTGATGCACTGGCAACCAAGTCCGTTCGCTTTGAAAACGCTTATTGCAATCAGGCTGTCTGTTCTCCTTCACGAAACTCACTGCTGTCAGGCCTGCGCCCTCAAACAGTCGGGATCTATAACCTCGGGACTAACTTCCGAGCATATGACCCTGATACTGTTTCATTGCCTCAGCTCTTTAAGAACAACGGCTGGAGAACAGAGGGCGTTGGTAAGATCTTCCACTTCGGCCACGGCAACCATGAAGATCCTGCGTCATGGAGCGTTCCACATTGGCACGCGAATGTTGTTTCCTATGGAGAAGGAAAAGAGAAGAAGCCAGAAGAGCTGACACGCGAAGAGGCGCTGTTCTCGAACCTGCCAGCAGCCAATCGCCCAAGAGGCCTCGCCGTTAAGGCAAGTGATGCAGCAGACAATACCTACCCTGACGGTCTCATTGCCGCGGAAGCAATCAAACGCCTTCAAGCTGCGAGCGAAAATAATGACCAACCATTCTTTCTTGCGGTCGGCTTTGTCAAACCGCACCTGCCTTTCGTAGCCCCGAAGAAATACTGGGATCTTTACGATCGAAGCAGCCTCCCACTTCCAGAAGTTCGTCAAGCACCAGAAGGTGCTCCGCCTTACGCTGCGACCAATTTCGGAGAACTGCGCCAATACAAAGGAATCCCAGAGAATGGCCCAATCAGCGACGAACTGACCCGCGAACTGATTCATGGATATTATGCGGCGACCAGCTACATGGATGCCCAACTTGGAAAAGTGCTCGCTGAACTCGATCGACTCGATTTGCGAAAGAACACCATCATTATTCTCTGGGGCGATCATGGGTGGCATCTCGGCGACCATGGCATGTGGTGCAAGCACAGCAACTACGAACAGGCCACACGCATTCCAGTGCTTGTCTCGGTTCCCGGCTTCGCCACTGGAGCAACAAGCTCCCTTCTGGAAACGGTCGACATCTATCCAACGCTCGCAGAACTGGCCGGGCTGACTCCTCCGAAGAATCTCGACGGACACAGCTTCGTTTCAACGCTGAAAGATCCAAAGCAGCCAACCAAAGACCACGTCATCAGCGTTTATCCGAGAACCCCGAAGGATAAAGGTAATATTCTTGGACGCGCGATCCGCACAGACCGGTATCGCCTTGTTGAATGGAAAGCGATCGGAGCCCCACCAGAGACGGCCGAATTCGAGCTGTATGACTATGTCGCTGATCCTCTGGAGACGAAGAACCTTGCCGCGGCGAGACCAGAGACGGTTTCAGAACTCCGAAAGATTCTGGCGACTCACCCAGAAGCAAAACAACCGCTGACAGCCTCGGGCGGAAACAACCGCAGCCAGATGTTTCATCAGCGGGACACAAATAAAGACGGCAAGCTGAGCCGGGAAGAGTTTTTGGCCAACCAGCCTGACCCCAAACAAGCCCCTGCCCGATTCAACCGGTTTGACACCAACAAAGATGACGTTCTGAGTCACGAGGAATTTGTCACACAAGGCAAACGGAAACAGCCTTAATAGATAGTCGAGCAAATCCATTAATCAAGCACATGCCCCTGGCGAGAGTCAGGGGCATTTTTGTTTCACTCGAGAATTCCCTCTGGACAAAAGCGACACAACAACACAGAATCGTGTAATAGTGTAAATCATCGGAGGGGGAATGGCGAAATCGAAATGTGACACATCAACAACTTGCTGCGACAAACCCAACCTGAAAGACCGTCCCTTGCTTTCCCCCATTGAGGCAGGTGGACTTGCAGCCGTTTTCAAGGTGCTGGCGAATGACACCCGTTTGCGGCTTCTACATGCACTGGTGAGGTCTGATGAACTCTGTGTCTCAGAACTCGCCTCATCGGTCGGGATGAAACCTCAGGCAGTCTCGAATCAACTGCAACGACTTTCTGACCTGGGAATTCTGGCCTCACGGCGCGAAGGCAACAACATTCTTTATCGGGTCGTTGACCTTTGCGTCCGTTCGCTACTGGATCAAGCTCTCTGCCTTATGGAAGAAGTCTCTGATCGAAATTTGAACAAGTTCCCAAACTAAACGAACTCCCGTCGCTCCAATTTTGAAATGCACTAAATCTGCCCGCCCAGAACGCGCCTCTTGTGAGAACAGCCCTCCCAATGTCATCGGGTAACTAAAAGGAAATACCAGTGACTCTCCACGACCTTGTTGCGATCTTGTCTGCCAGTTCAGATACAGCCGTCAATTTCGTCCTTCCAGATGGTGCATTCGTTCCTGCCCACTTTCACGTCACCGAAATTGGTCGAGTCACGAAAGACTTCGTTGACTGCGGAGGAACTGAACGTCACACCGAAAGCTGTGTTCTTCAAGTTTGGGTTGCGAATGACGTAAACCATCGACTGACATCCGCAAAGCTCTCTCAAATCATCAACAAAGGGCTGAAGCTTTTCAGCACAACGTCCCTTCCACTTGAAGTCGAGTACGACAAGGGCGTGATCTCTCAATACCCGGTATTGCAGATTGAATCACTGAGCAATGGCATCACCATCCAACTGGGAACAAAACATACCGCTTGTCTCGCTCCTGAACTTTGTCGAGTCGAACTTCCGATCGAATCGTCTTGCTGCCCTCCTGGCTGCTGTTAATCCTCCTGCACTCAGCAATAGTTAAAATGAAAAAGATACTCTTCGTCTGCGTCGAGAACTCGAACCGCAGTCAAATGGCCGAAGCGTTCGCTCGAATTCATAGCAACGGAAAGGTGGAGGCCTACAGCGCTGGCTCCCGTCCGTCGGGGCGAGTGAATCCCAAAGCAATCGAAGCAATGAAAGAGTTGGGCTACGATTTGTCCACTCATGACTCGAAAGGATTGCTGGAGTTCAATGGCACCAAGGTGGAAGTGGCCGTGACAATGGGTTGCGGCGATGAGTGCCCACTGGTTCATGCATCCCAGCGAGTCGATTGGCAAATCCCAGACCCGCGAGACATGACACCAGATGAGTTCCGTGGCGTTCGAGATTTGATCGAAGAAAAGGTTAAAACCTTAATCGCCGGACTTTAAGCGTCGCCACAGCATCGCTTCTACAAAAGTTGCACGCGATGAACATTTCATCCCAGGATCGTAACGAGCACCACTACACGATTCGGTTCGCTCGCGCAGGTGATGCTCCTGCAATTTGGCAGATTCTCGAACCAGTGATTCGCGCCGGAGAAACTTACGCTCTCCCGCGCGATATGACTGAGGAAGAAGCGATTGCCTATTGGACGGCATCTGACCGGGATACGTTCGTCGTGGAGGACGATCGCCAGATCCTCGGAACATACTACTTGAGGCCGAACCAACTCGGGGGCGGTTCTCATGTCGCGAACTGTGGGTACGTCACGGCAGCTCAAGCACGCGGGCAAGGGATCGCTCGCATGATGTGCCTCCACTCGCTTGAGATCGCCAAGGAGAAAGGCTTCAAGGCGATGCAGTTCAACTTTGTTGTCAGCACAAACGAAAGTGCTGTCCGGCTCTGGAAACGACTTGGTTTCCAAGTGATCGGGATCATTCCAGAAGCATTCGCTCACCCATCAAAGGGCGATGTCGATGCACTTGTGATGTACCAAAAACTCGAGAGTTCAACTTCAACACGATCTGACTGAACGCTAACCTCTAATGAGTCAAAGCCATCTGGCGATCAGTCACGAGTTTGAACGATGCAATCGTCGAACCAATGGAAAATTTTGAAGTTCCTCGTCGGCGCGCTGATCCTCAAGGTGAACGCCAACATCGTTCTGAATTACCGGGACTACTTTCCGCCAAATTTCGATTCTGAATTCTTGAATAGGCGCGAAGAGTACTTCTATGGCCCCTACCAGTGGGCGTTCTGGCTCCACATTGCTGCCGGTCCACTTTCCCTGATCCTTGGCCTACTGCTCATCAACGATCGATTCCGAGCCAGGCTCCCGGGGTGGCATCGAA
The DNA here is from genome assembly GCA_040393865.1 of Planctomicrobium piriforme. GTDB lineage: Bacteria > Planctomycetota > Planctomycetia > Planctomycetales > Planctomycetaceae > Planctomicrobium > Planctomicrobium piriforme_A. Next base: position 17,880 of record JBEBTF010000054.1, read on the forward strand.
TTCTCGGCAGAGTTCAGGTGATCAACGTGCTCTGTCTATTAGTTCCGAGTGGACTATGGATGGCAAAGTACGCGGCCGCTGGCCCGATTGCCGGACTCGGGTTGGCGACGCTGGGAGTTCTGACAGGACTGACAGTCGCAATGGGCTGGCGAACGGCATTACAGAGACGATTCTTAGAGCACCGCAGATGGATGCTGCGAAACTTCACGCTGCTCTGTTCTGCAGTTGTCCTGCGACTGATGGCCGGGACCGCGACGACATTCGACTATGGCCCGACCTGGTTCGATCCATTGAACTCCTGGGCGAGCTGGATAGTTCCGTTACTTCTGCTTGAGTTGTCTTTTACAGCTTTTAACCGCCGACGTTAAAACTCACCAATTTCTTCGCCACCTGAGATCGTCAGTAATGCACGGAGAATCCCCTGGGGTGTGTTATCGCGAATAAACCGAACTGCTCCATCAGCGAATGCCGCATGCAGGCCCCCAGGTTGTGATCTGACCAGCATTGGTGTTGTCACGACGAAATCAGCCTCTGTCCCGTCGCGTGGTTCCATCCATTCATAAGAACGATTGATCGGCAACTCGATGACCATCACGGTATCTTCTTGACGATCCTTGAACTCAGACAGGCTCTGAGGACCAGTTGGGGAAAATGCAAAGCCCTCCCCTACAATCACAGCATAGCCCGTGTGATTGTCAGGAATTAACGTCGAAGGACACCGATAAGACGGTAACGAAGCTTTACGGACCCCAGCATTCACAGGGTCGTCCCACGGCTTGGAGAAATCGATCTTATCGTAGAGCGTTTTCTGATCGAGGTAAGGCAGAATCAATGACCTCCAACTGTGAAGCCGATTCCCCTCAGCGTCGACCGTGAAAGCAGGTGGAAACACACCGTACTCATCGTGGTATTGATGAAGAGCCAACCCAATCTGCATGAGATTATTCTTACACTGTGCTCGTCGGGCAGACCGTTGAAATGTGCCGCGAGTGATTGAGAATGTCATCGCGAACAGAACAAAAAGAATCCCGACGCGGATCCCGCAACCAACGACCGGCCGCAAGAAGCGATTCTGCGATGGGGCGTGCGGCGTCGGATCACCTGACTCAGCGTCTGGCGGAACGGGTTCGGACATTTCTAGCCCCTCATTGAGATCTTTCGATCGCATTCTTATGGAGTGAACTTTTCCCCTGCATCATCACCAGCGGAAATTGTCAGCAACGCTCGACATTGTTCAGGCGATACCTTCTCGGAGATTGATCGAAAGAATCCTTCTACCATCCAGACATTGAATGCTCGATGATGATGGCCACTCGGGTTTCGTGCCATCAGACTGAGTGTCTTCTCATCCGCATCTCGTGGTTCCATCCACTCGAATGAACCTTCAACGGGGAGTTCCATGAGTGCAATTGTCGCCCCTGTATCGTCGATGAATTCCGACAGTTGACGTGGACCTTTGGGGGAAAACGCATATTCCTCACCGACTGCGGCACCATAACTCGTATGGTTCGAACGAATCCGAGCCGTGGGGCATCGAAAACAGTCCAGCGGCGTCTGACGGACTACGCTATTGGCAGGATCATTCCATGGCTTCGAGAAGTCGATCCTGTCGTAAAGCTCCTGTTGGCCCAAGTAAGGAAGGAGCAATGATCGCCAACTGTGAAGCCGATTGCCTTTTGCATCAACGGTGTAAGCAGGCGGAATCGCTCCCCAGTCATCTTGATACTGACGCAATGCCAGTCCTATCACTCTCAGATGCTCCCCGCACCTCAGTCGCTGTGCAGCTTCACGTACATATCGACGAGGAGCCAACAAAAATGCGAGCAGAACAATGAACACGCCAATCAGAATACTCCACCTCACAATTCGGTGAAGAATTGGGCGCTCCCGCGGTTGTTGAAATTCGTCAGCGTTGAGGAGCGACTCAGTCATACAGGCACAGATCCGACAAACACATCAAAGACGGGAGCAATTCAAATCATAACAGCGAAATAAGCGCTCACCGACAACTTCACCGCGACGCTCGAACGTGAATCATCCAAAGTCACGGCCCTGATTCGCCGAATTCCCGGAGAACCAAAGCGTTGCGACTCTAACTGATGGTATCTCCTGCACTTTCTCCAGCAAATCTCAATTCCTTCAATCAAACAACTTTACCAGTAACCGGCACGATGATAAGCAATCTGATTGACCGGATCGTAATAAATCGTTGCTCCTGCTCCATTCGCAGCCCTTGGCGTCGACAAAGGGATCATCGCTAAAGGCAACGCCCATCTATTCGACAAGTAAACCAATTCCATCGGGTCGTATCGCCTCACCTTCCAATCCGGATTCTCACGTTCCACCGCAGAATGCTCGCCAAACTGCTCCCAGAGCAGATCAAGAAAGCTTTTCAAGTCCGACTCAGAAATCGAGTATTTCGCCTCAAAGCCAGATGCATATTTGACGAGAGTGATGTTTCGAGCCCCTGGAGGAAGCGTACGTTCTACCCGAAAGTCATTTACATCCGCATAGGAGGTGTAATGGAACTCTCCAAAACGGAAAACATCTGCGATGTAATGAATCCCAATACATGCTGGCACAAAAAGGAAGAACGCTGAGGCCGAGGCGATCGAGAACGTTTTAACACGATTCCACTTCAGTCGAGGTGCAACGACGGTGAGTGTCCCAACCAAGAGGATGACAAGGACAACAGTAATCTGAAACGGCAACACAATCGGCCAAAACATAACATCTCCCGAAGATCGAATCAGTAAAGAGAGAGTTACAGTTCCCTAAAGTGTCTGTCCAGAGTTACCGCACAATTCACATGATTCCACTGAGATCAAAACGTATCACGTAAGCTGACATTACATCACCTGCAAATTAATAGTGCCGGGTGCCAGAAATGAGGTAAATACCTGAGTGCCAACGCTCTGCGAGCGGTGCCGAACGTCGGGTTGGCGAAGTTTGCTGAACAGGGTTCAATCCACGGAAACAGGATGGATTGCGTACGTGTCCCGTTTCATTGATCAGCCGCCGTTTCTTTCTGCTTCGCGACAGGGCCATGAGCTTTCCTTAATCATGTCACCCCCTCCGCGCTCTCGCTGCGAATAGAGCAGCGGCATCCAAAAATCATCAATCCCCAACCGCGGCACCCAGCACTGCCCCAGATCCCCGGAAGTCGACTTCAAGAACGACATAGCAGATTGGAGCTCAACTTTTCTCACAGAGAAAAGGAACAAGAAGAATGCAGCGAGAGTAGAATTAATCGCAGATTACGTTTTCCAAACGAAAAAAGGCTCGCTGCAAATTACTGCAACGAGCCTTGTTCTTTTCAGTCAGAACAACAAGACGGCTATTGAACGTTTTCTAGCCGGCAACCGGACTTGGTAAGTCGGATTGTGGAGACAACTCGGACCGCAAAGTGGTTGAACATAAACATACGTGAT
>JBEBTF010000055.1:0-21212 GCA_040393865.1 Planctomicrobium piriforme
GCTGCTGCGCGGCCACAGGATAGACCGATACGGTCTAGTCGACCGATGCACTCAAGCGTGTCAGCTGCCTTGGCTGGTGAGCGTGGCTGCGCTGCGTGCCCGTTGTTGATGTCTCGCACAGATGCGCCAGTTTTACGTCCTCATTCATCTCTTCCGATTTCAATGAATATCCGTCTGCTGGATGTTCGGAAGAAACCGCTTGTGTCGCGATCCCATCGGCAGGGATTGCCGGAGGTTTGGTTCTTACTTGGTCACACTCTCTCATTGGGTGACCGCCAACCGAATTCTGATCCTGCTGGCTGAATTGCCGGTGTTGTGAGGAGCGTCATTGAACCTCCAACCGGGAGTGATGTTCCACGGGCAGTGTGACACAAGCTCTGTCAAAGAGATGCAGGTCAGCGTCCACATAAGGAACGTGTCATTCCCACGCTGTGAGTCTGTTTTTGAGAATGTTGTCGAGCGGCTGCACAGCAGTTGAAAATGCTCAAGTCAGAGGAACATGCGAGTATGTTCAACGGGTTCAAGACCGGCATTGGTCGGACAACGATCTCAAAAGCGATTTGCTTTTCATTGCTGGCGTCGGTCTGTACTTCGACCCAGGCAGATGAAGCAAAGCCGACTCGGGGACGCCCGTTGATTCGTGGGCCGGTTGTGCTTTCTCCTCGGATCGAACTGATCGACGACTCGATTTCGCTTGCTCCCCCTGAAGTTGCTCCGACGATTCCTAAAGCCCCTGTCAACAAATCCTCGGGCAACGGCATTTCCGCTCCAAGGGAACTCATCGACCGCGTTCGGGAGTTCGGGCGGCGCGAAGGAACGCAACAATCTCAAGCGGTGCAGGCGGAACGGCTAGAGCCGGAGTCATCGAAACGCTCCAGCGGAATCTTCAGAGTTTCCCTCTTCAGTCTGTTCTCTGGTCCAAATGGAGAGGACTTTGAAGATCCTGAGCCAACCCCGAGCCAACCGATCCCCCCTGCTCCATCATTCGATGTGATCGAAGACCGGCCATTGCCACTGCCGATTCCCTCTGAACAGCCGCAGGGAGAGATCCCGTATTCGCTTCCGTCACAAGATGTCGATCCTCAGTATTACGGATCGTATGGCGGAGCTGAAGAGGCCTGTACTACCGAGAACGGTCGGGCGATTTCCGGCGTTGTCCCCAAAACGGATAAGAAGTGGTGTGTCTTGCGATGGCCGGGGTTGAGTCGCATGTTCAAAAAGTAATCCAGTGATCGCGAAGGGGGAGAATTGCGAAATACTGTTCTGCCGTTCCCCAATTTTCCGTCCACTCTTCTATAATCCGAGAGACGTTTATCAGCATCATCACATGCTTGAGATGAACGGAAGTGACGTGTTGCGGTGAAGTGCAGACAGTATGAAGTTCCCTGTTGACGTTTTGCAAAAATGCTGGTTCCTGGCCGGGCCGACTGCCGTAGGGAAAAGTGCATTATCGCTGCATCTGGCTGAGAGACTGGATGGGGAGATTGTTTCGCTCGATTCGATGGCCATTTACCGCAAAATGGACATTGGGACCGCGAAACCGGATGCAGCTCAGCAGCGACAGGTTCCGCATCATCTGATTGATGTCGTCGATCCTCATGAAGACTATTCGACGTCTCAGTATCTGGAAGCCGCATTAGCGAGTTGTCAGGAGATTCTCGCGAGAGGACGCGTCCCGATCTTCGCTGGAGGGACAGGACTTTACCTCCGCGCTGTCTTGCGGGGCGTATTTGAAGGACCGCCAGCAGACTGGGATTTTCGTAATGAAATGACTGCTCAGGCTGAAGGCCGATCGCCAGACTGGTTGCATCAGGAGTTAGCCAAGGTCGATCCGACTTCGGCAGCACGACTTCACCCAAACGATGCCAGAAGACTGGTTCGGGCGTTGGAAATTCATCATCTCACAGGAATGCCGGCATCTGTTCTGCAGCAGGAACACCCACTTTCAGAAGCGGACCGCCCACGCCATGTTTATTGGCTGCATCCTCCGCGAGACTGGCTTGCGAACCGAATCAATCGGCGGGTCGAGCAGATGTTCGATCTCGGATTGGAACGCGAGGTTCGTGAATTGCTGGCTGCTTCGCTCCCTCCCGGTCGAACGGCCCGTCAGGCGTTAGGCTACCGCGAAGCGATTGACTGGATCGAAGGGCGAATTCCCTCTTTGGAGGAGACCATCGACTTGATCCAGACGAGAACCCGTCAGTTTGCGAAACGCCAGCATACATGGTTCCGCAATCTTGAAGAGTGTCACGAAATTCTGCTGATCGGGAACGAATCCCCCGGCGAATTGTGTGATCGCCTTATTGAGAAAAGTCGTTGAGAAATGGGATTCGTAATCTGAACTGAGGAGCTGGTGAGATCACCTGTACGAGTCTCCCAAGTTGATGGGGAAATGCGCTGGCCGCTGTCTTGTTTGCCGGTGCTATTAAGGCTTTAGGACGATTTCTCTGCCGGTGATGCGAGTTTCCGATCGAGATTATCTCATAATTCTGTAATGAGTTCCGTCGTCTCGATTTCGGGATTGGTTCAGAAGTCATCGACAGGTTATGATGGCTGATCTGAGATTTCCGGCAGTCTGGTCTGTCGGAATCCGAACATCGGAGGTTAGTGCAATGACATTGCGGCTGCGTGGGCGAACCTGGTCAAGCTGGATACTTCTGGCATGTGTCACTGCATCTGGCGGAAATCCGATCGGGGCAGCAGAGGCGGATCGGGCAATTGAGAGAGCTTCCAAAAAGCTCGAAGGGCTACAGGTTCAGATTGGTGATGAGCCTCTAAAACCTTTCGAACCCAAGACTCCGGTTGCTCCAAATGAAGATGCACGCCGTGCTGCAATGGCGTTGTACATGAAAGGCCGCATTCTGCAGGAGAACGCGAAGTTCTCCGACGCGCTGGATGCCTATCTTGCGGCTGTCGATAAAGATCCGACGGCAATTGAGCCATATAAAGGGGCCCTGCCCATTCTGCTGCAACGCCGTGAGTTTCCGCGAGCCCGAAAGCTCACGCTGGATGCCGCGACACAGAACCCCGAAGGATTTGATCTGGTTGCAGCAATGTCCGCTGTTTTTGGTCGCCAGAATCAATTAGGGGACGGAATTCAGCTTCTGGAAGAAGCGTTGAAGCTCCCTAATGTTCAGCCACGATCATTTCCGGATCTCGCACTTCGACGCGATTTGGGTCTGTATTACCGTCTGCAGGGGAACTATGAAAAAGCTGCAGCAGAGTACAAGCTCGTATTTGACGCCGTGACCGATCCGAAGCTCGACAGTGCGTTGCGAGATCGGATTTTACTTGACGCTGGCAAGCAATTTGATGAATTTGGCGACGTCTTCCTGCAGTCCAAACAGCCAGAACTTGCCCTCAAAGCTTTTGATGAGGCGAGCAAGCACCGCGAAGCGAAGCCGGGATTGCACAGTTTCAATCTGGCGACGGTTTTCCGTCAGACTGGCAATCCCGAGAAGGCGCTGACGGAACTCCAGCACTATTTTGACGCACAGATGCAGACTCGCGGGCGTGCGGCCTATGAGTTGCTGAAAGAGCTATTGGTTGAACTGAAGCGTGAGAACGAGTTGCTTCCGAAGCTGGAAGAACTGCACAAACTCGATATTCACAATGAAAGTCTGCGATACTTTCTGGCTGATCATTTGCTGGATTCCGGCAATCTTGATCGGGCGGCCGAACTTTATACCAACGGGCGAGAAAACGTCACTGACCCCCGTGCATTGGTTGGAATGCTGTCCATCTATCGTCAGAAGGGACAACCGGAAAAGTTGTTACCGGTTCTCGCGAAATCCTTCTCGTCGGTTCCTCGTGCTGATGATGACGCGGTTCTGAAGCAACTTGCTCCGGATATTCGCGATCTCGCAAATCGTTTTGAGGAAGAAATCAAAACGCTGAGCAAAGATGACAAGGCGTTTGGCGCATTGACGAAATATGCCAAAACGCTCGAAGAAGGGGATGAACCGAAACTGGAGTTCATTCAGGCGTATCTTCTCGGGAAACTGGCCAGCGAAAGTGACCGGACGGACGACGCCGTTCACTTTTATAAATACGCGATCTCGATGCGGAACGATCCGCCGGCGATGCTGTATACCGAACTCAGCAGCCATCTGATCGATTCACAGAATTACGCACAGGCGCAGGAAGTTCTTCAGGAAGCTGTTGCTCATACATCGACAGGCATGCAGCGGGAGAAATGGCGATTCCTTTATCTGCTCAGTTATGCCCAGGCGTTTCAGGGAGAAACAGCCGAAGCGATTGAAACCATCCGCGCCGCACAAAAACTGCAGCCAAGCGTTCCTGAAATGTTCTATCAGGAAGCGTGGATCGTCTATCACGCCCGACGCTGGGACGAAGCGCTGGCTCTGTTTGAGCAACTTGTCAGTAATTACGCAGGTGACAAGCGGATGACGCTGAAGTGCCGTTTCCACATCTCCAATATCTATGTGGAAAAAGGAGACATGGCGCGAGGTGAGAAGGTACTGGAAGATATTCTGGCCGAAGATCCTGAGAACGTTCAGGCAAACAATGACCTTGGATATCTCTTTGCCGATCAGGGAAAGAATCTTGATCGGGCCGAGACCATGATTCGTAAGGCGCTTGAAGCAGAGCCAGAGAATTACGCATACCTCGACAGCCTGGGCTGGGTCTTGTACCAGAAGGGGAAATACGAAGAGGCAGTGGTCGCGCTGGAAAAAGCAACAGAAGCCAAGAACGGTGGGGACAGCACGATTATTGACCATCTCGGCGATTGTTTCGAAAAGCTGGGACGACACGAAGACGCAGTGAAGGCTTGGAAGAAGGCTTTGGAAAGCGAAGAGAAGAAGAGCAATCCAAGTGATAAGGTTTTGAAATCAATTCGAATGAAATTGAAAATCAACCCTGACACACCTGCGGTCTCTGCAGAAGCCAAGTAGTTGATCAGAGGAATATTGGAAGACGTCAAAACACGCCCATCCAGTAGGGCGTAATTGGAGTTTTGAGTTCAGTGACAGTTGATTTTTCATGTCACGGGTGTGGGGCGATTCTCCGAACCCCCTTAATCCGGGTGGGGCAGCTGATCACCTGCCCTGTCTGCGATACGGATGTGCAGGTTCCGGCAGCGCAAGGAGTCGAGGCGACCAGTTCTTCTCGTTCGTTTGAGGAGGAGCTGAATCAACGCATGGCTCCTCTTTCTGAACGGATGAGCAGTGCTCCATTGGGGACTTTGGGACCGACTGTTTCCCATTCGTGGGAATCGGCCGGTACGACTTCGAGACCCAAATTTCGAGATGATGACTCGTTCTATCGGAACGAATCAGCGAATTCTGCTCCACCGGAATTGCCAGATTTTGAGTTGAATTCTGAGGACGATTCGGACGCTCTTAAGCCCGCTTTCGTTCCTCCTGTCAGCCTCGCTCGCATTCTGAAGGTGACGTGGACGCTTTATACTCGACACTTGGGTGATTGTTTATTGGTTGGGCTCCTGGACGCCTTCCTGATGACGTTTGGAATCGCTGTGATTCTGACGCTTTCATTTTTTGCGTCGTTCTTAATGCAATGGAGGCACGATCTTGCGATATTTGCCTTCATTGTGATCTCGTCCGTTGGGATGATCTGGTTGTTGTCCGTGCTGGCTGCAGGCAATTTTCGCTATTTCATGGCGATGGCTCGTGGAAAACCGCTCCGAGTCAGGGAACTTATGAGAATTGACCGCCAGGTTTCACGCGTGGCGATCAGCGGATGTCTTTACTGGACAATGGTTTGTTGCGGACTGTTGATTGGACTGGTCCCCGGTTTGACGGCGATGGTTTTGTTCTGGCCGGTCGGACGGGTCATCATTGATACGAATGATTCCATTTTTAATTCTTTTATTGAATCGTACAGGATTAGTCACAAACACATGCTGATTTCCTGGGCCTTAGTTTTCATTCATGTAGGAATCTTTTTCCTCTCGGTTTCCATCCCGGTGGTGGGGCCGTTTATCGGCTTTTCACTGGTCTCAACCCTGTATTCGGTGACTTATCTCATGCTGCAGGGTGAGGTTGTGAGTCCGTGAATGAGCGTTCTGATTTATGAGGAACTGATAAACTCACAAAAGAAGTGATTGACGTATCAGTGACTGCTGTAGATAATTGCCCCGACACGACAAAAACTTTCGATGTCAAAGGGATTGGACAGGATGTGTTTCTTGTCCCTGAGATCTCACGACCGGAATTATACGGTTGATAGGCTGTATACCAGGTACGATGTTTGAGGCCGCTTCGGACTGGACTTGTTCATGGAGTGCTCATTTTCAAAACAGTCTAAAATGAGTGATCAATGGAGTGACTGACCTGATTTCAGGAGAGTCAAATACCAGCGATCAGGCTTCTCAGAGTCAGCAGAATTTGCCAACCGATTCCGTACCAATTCAGAATTTACACTCTCTTTCATGCTGAAAGTCGAAAAGGGTTCCACTTGAACGAGGACCAAGTTCCCCGAGCGTCCGGCTTACCGGCCAGTGATGCAGGAGTTCCTTCGATTCCTCCGGATCGAGAACCACAGGATCAAGATATGATTACCCAATTTGCAGAGCCCGCTGTTGCACGTCCGAGCGAACCGGTCGCTCGCACTGGATTCAACCCACGCGTTCCTGAGCTTTCACAGAAGCTCGAAAAGGATCTCGTGCAGGTCTTCAAGCTGTTGGCAGATGAAACACGCCTGAAGATTCTGTTCTTCCTCGGACGTGAAAAAGAACTTCACGTTTCGGCATTGTGTGAACGGCTCGGACAGAGCCAGCCTGCTGTCAGTCACCACCTCGCTCTGCTGCGAGTCGCTGGTCTGATTGAGCCACGCCGCGATGGAAAACACAACTTCTATTCCATCCAGCAGCACCGCTTCCATGAACTCATGGGCGAACTGTTCCAGAGCTTCACCGAAGAAAACAACGCTTCCGAATGGCGCTTCGAAGACTTCATCTTCCGCCAAAATCGTAAGCCAGAGTAATTTTGCGACTGTCTTCATTCCTCAGGTGAGTGGTCAGATCGAAAGCGGACGAGTGCCGCACCTCGGTTTGACCACCTGAGACTGAAGCCGGATCGTATTGAGCTTCTCTCGCTTTACCTGCTGTCAGTTGAATCCCCATCACTGGGTGTGATTCTCAGTCGGCAGGCATCGCGGGGGGCAAGATTGAAGGATCTGACTCGGAATTCGAGTCAGGTCCTTTTTGTGTTTATCGTGATCGTAAGTTGACCAGTTTGACTTCGTAGCAGTGTTTACGTTTGGAGTTCGCCGCACTGCTCTGGAATCGATCAGGGCATTTCTTCGAATTTGTCCTGTGCTATGTCGTTGATACTTGTTGCTCTCATTATCATGATTCGGCTGTCCTTTCGTTGAATCCTGATGGGAGCTTACTGTGCGATTAAAGACTGCTTTTTCGCTTGCTGTTGTCCTGGGCCTGTCTGCATGTGATAAGCCAGCCGAGAAGTCTCAACCGACTCCCGATTCGACACCAGCACCTGTTTCTGCTCCAGCAGACAAGAGTTCGTCATCGACAGATGCCAAGGCGGCTCCCGTTGCAGTAGAGGATAAGTCACCTGCGAATCCAGTGCTTGCAAAGAAGCTGCTGACACCAGAAGAAGCGGCGGCTGGATGGATTGCTTTGTTTGACGGTGAGTCTCTGTTTGGCTGGAAGAGCACGAAAGAAGACATCAACTGGAGCGTGAAAGATGGCGCCATCACTGCGGATTCCGGTTCGAACGGTGTCCTGCTGTCCTCGGTTCCATTTGGTGATTTCGAGTTGATCTGCGAGTTCCGTGCTGCTGAAGGAACCAACAGCGGTGTCTTCCTGCGGTGTAATGCAGATCCGAAGTCGATCACCGAGGACTTCTATGAAGTGAACATTGCCGACACTCAGAAAGATGGTTACCTCACTGCAAGCCTGGTGGAGCGTGCCAAGGCAACCGAAGAAATCAAAGGGTCGGCTGGCGATTGGAACACCTTGCGGATGATTGCCCAAGGCAAGTCTGTTCAGGTCTTTTACAACGGAAAAAGTGTTCTGGAATACACTGATGAGACCCCTGCTCTGCGTTTGAGCGGTTACATTGGTTTGCAGAAGAACTCGGGGAAAATTGAATTCCGCAAGGTGAATCTGAAGCCATTGAATCAGACCTCACTGTTCAACGGAACTGACTTGACCGGCTGGCGGGTCGTGCCGGGCTCGAAGAGTGAATTCACTGTTGCCGACAAGGCCATTCACGCCGTGAACGGCGCAGGGTTTCTGGAAACCGAGCAGGCATATAAAGATTTTGTCTTTCAGACTCAGGTGAAGACACAGGCGAAAGACTTGAACAGCGGGTTCTTTTTCCGTGCGTTGCCTGGGACTGAAGCTGCACCTTCAAATGGGTATGAGGTTCAGGTTCACAACGGCTATAAGGATGGCGACCGCAACAAAGCTGCCAATGCTGGTACCGGTGCAATTTTCCGTCGCATTGAAGCGCGTCGTGTTGTCAGTAACGACCTCGAATGGTGTACGATCACATTGGTTGCTTCCGGTCCTCGCATGGCGGTTTGGGTGGATGGCTTTGAAGTCGTCAACTGGGAAGACACCCGCGCTGCGGACGAGAACCCACGAAAGGGGTTGCGTGTTGATGGAGGTCACTTCAGCTTGCAGGGACATGATCCAACAACAGATGTTCTGTTCCGCGAAATCACCGTTCGCGAACAGGCTGCTCCGTAAGACAGACCTGCTGTGATCAACTGCTAAAAACAAAGCGGACTCCTGTGTTGAGGAGTCCGCTTTTGCTTTTGAAGCTGATTCGAAATGTGACTGTGCGGTGCGACTTTGGATTATGACTCGGCCTGATAAAGTTTATGGGTGCCGATATACATTTCGACCGACCGTGGTGTCTGGTATCGAATGGTTTGTCCGTCGGCGACCCGCTGGCGAATTTCGCTGCTTGAGATATCAGTTGGTGGCATCTGGCAAAGGTGAAAACGGCTTCGGTATTTCTCGCCCAATTCTGCGATAATGGGCTCAATGCTGAGTTCGGATCGTCCCCGATTGACTGCGATGACGGTGGCCAGATTGAGGATTTCCGCCGGATCGCGCCAGGTTAAGAAGTCTGACAGGGAGTCGCCCCCAATGATAAGGAAGAGTTCGTCTTCGGGATGGGCTGCGGCAATCTGACGCAGTGTCTCCACGGTGAAGCTGGTCCCTTTGCGTTCGATCTCGATTTTGCTGACACGAAAGTTCACATGCCCGGCAATGGCCAGCTTGACCATTTCCAGTCGGTCTCGTGGGCTGCTGATCTGCTTTCCCTGCTTCTGTGGCGGCGAAAATGCTGGAATAAACCAGACTTCATCCAGTTGCTGAGCAGCACGGGCTGTTTCGGCGAGTAACAGGTGGGCCATATGGATGGGGTCAAATGTTCCGCCAAAGACACCAATCTTCATTTTCGACTTTCCTGGACCCTCGAAACGCAAATCACTTTCAAAGGCGCAATCTGGATTGAACATCCAACAGAATTCTGTTGGGGATGTTGGATCAATTTTCGGTTGAAATCATCTGTTCCGAACATGACGTCAGACGGAACACGTCAGGCGGGATATGATAGTTCAATCACTCGGTGATTGCTTGCCTGTTTTCTTCTCCATTTGCGACTTCATCGTCGGGGGCTTTGGGGCTGAGATTTCGGAAGACCAGTTCGAGATGTCTTGGGATGAAAACTTGGGATGACAACGTTGTAAGGTCGCGGAAAATCTGTTCTGACCTTGGAGCCCGGATGGAAGAAATAGGCGATGTCAGTCTCTATAATCAGGAAATGTTGTTGTCAGGGAAAATTGACGGCACTTCGAAAATCATGTTCTTGAGACCATGATTGGGAAAGAACTGACAGCGGTCCCTGGTGAATCGATATATTCATTTGAAAATTCATTTAGAATTCATGTCGCAAGTGTGTCAGGCAGCATATTCTCCGTTTACCAGTGCTGCTTCCGGGCACGGATCGATCGACCGTTTTATTGACCACGTTGTTGCCCAGAATTGTTTTATTGCAGGTGCAATCTGATGCCGAAAAATCAGTCACTCCGTCGTGGTGGGTTGGCAGTTCGCGTGCTGGGAAGTCTGGCCCTGCTGGGAGGGATTGCCGCCCTCTTCGTGCTGATGGTGCCTCAGGCCAACGTGGAGAAGAAAGCCCGTCAGGCAGCTTCTGATGTTGACGACAGTGCCAGCCGCAAGTGTGAAGACGAACTCGCGAGTTTGCTGGAAGCGCTGTTGCCGGGCCGGCTGGGGGTCTCCTCTGACCGTGTCACAATTGTGAATCGTTTGAATTCATGGCAGTCGGAATGCAAGGTCGCAGTCGATTCTCCTAAAGCGGGGGCCGAGATTGAAGCCGCCAAGTCATTATTGACCGGAGAGTCACTGACTCGAACTCTGAGTGAGACGTTCCTGCCTGAAGACGCTTCTCACATCCGAAACGCTCTCCTGTTTCGTGATGTCGTCGCACATCTCACCGAAGCCAAGGCGAACAATCTGGAACGGTATGCCATCCTGTTTCAGTTTGTCTGTCGAAATCAGATGCTTGTCCCGGACGAGATCCTCAAGGACCTTCCTCTGACTCCATATGAGGCTCTGGTTTTAGGAATGGGTTCGCCTGAGCATCGCGCATGGACATTCTGTGAGCTTCTCCGTCAGATGCGAACCGATGTGGTCCTGATCACTCCACAAGGTGAAGGAGTACAGAAGGAATGGCTCATCGGTGTGATTGATCCCAGTGAAGGCGTATTGCTGTTTGACCCGCGTCTGGGGATGCCCATTCCTCCGCTGAAAACCGGAGAGGAGAAGCCAAAGCTTCCTGCTGCGACATTGGCTCAGGTTCTGGAATCAGACGCGCCATTTCGTCAGTTGGACTTGCCGGATAATCCTTACCCGTTGAAGTCCGAGCATCTGAAGAAAATCAAGGTTTCAGTCATTGGCACAAGCTGCAGTTGGGCTCCTCGTATGGCACAGTTGCAGTTCTTGTTGCCGTCCAAGTTCACTGTTGAACTTTATGATGGTCTGGTGGAAAGCGAACTGCGTTCACCTGGCTTGCGTCAGCGCATCATTGATGCAGGTTCAAAAGGAGCCTGGTCTGCCGAAGATGTTTCGATCTGGAATTTCTCAGAGGACCAGTTGATTGCCTTTGAAGCCACTCGCGGTGAAGGGGCCGAAGGCAGCACCTTGAAAGTCCTGTTGCAAGTCTTCCAGGGGCCGTATGTTCCTGTTCAGACCGACAAGGAAGGCAACTATAAGATGGTGCCTGTCGATCGATCGCTTCACTTTGTGCGGGTCGAACAGCTGTCAGGCAATCAGACGGCTGCCATGAAAGACTATTTGCCGATTCGCTCTGCCGCGAAGATGGCTCCGTCTCCAGCGAACAACCTTGCTGCAGAGTACGCTGCTTTGTGGACTGGTGTTGCTCAGTACGAAACACGCAAATTCCATCCGGCGTTCAATACTCTGTACCGCTTCTTCAGCACTCAGGCGACAAGTACTGGTCTGGTCCGAAGCGGGATCGAGTGGAGTGCAGATTGTCTGGTGGCTGAAAAGCAGTATGCCGCTGCGGCTCGTCTGTTGAATGGAGCGCCTCCAGGACTTGCTCCGCGTCGGGATGCTCTGCTGATTCGTGAGTGGTTCCGTTTGGCTGGTCTCGATCCGGATAAGGAACTGGCGAAGAAAGACGCTCCTGCAGAAGCAAAGCCGCCTGAAGAGAAGATGCCGGAAGGGAAAATGCCAGCTGGCAAGCCAGAAGAGAAAAAGCCAGAAACAAAGGAATCCGGAGAGAAGAAATCTGGAGAGAGTAAACCTGAGTCGATGAAGGCACCGGAGCAGCCTGCTCCTGCAGGGAAACCTGCTGACAAGGCCGATGCAAAGCCTGAAGGGGAAATGAAAGCTCCAGAGAAACCAAAAGCAGAATCCCCTGCTCCAGCACCAGAATCTGGAGAAGCCAAGAAAGACGAAAAACCAGCTCGGCCACCAATCCCGGAGAAACCGGAGAAGCTGGAAGAGAGTCAGGCTGAAAAGCCAGCTGATGCTCCGGCCGACAAGCCTTCAGCACCAGCAGAGCAAGCAAACTGATTATCGAAATGGCCTCTGATCAACAGAGGCCATTTTCTTTGGTTTCCAGTGAAGCGGCGATTGGCACCCTGTTAAGGTTCTCGCCCTTGCCGTCCTAACTCCATGAACAACGCTTCAAGGCAAAGGGGAATGGGCATTGTCTGGCGAAGATGCTGCTCGGCCAGAAAACAGCGGTCCAGTTGATCACCGATGCGGTCAAGTTCTCGAAGCTGGGTGGTTGTTGCCAGTCGTTTTCTGAGTGATTCGGCGGTGAAACGAACGACCCAGTGCATACATTCCCGTTGAACACTGGTGTCGTTTCCAAATTCTTCGAGTGCCGTCTGGATCTTCTTGATCGCTGACAGGCTGTCTTTCGTCACGGATTGCATCTGCTGATCAACCGCTTTCCAAAGGCCCATCAGTTCAGGTTCCAGTAATCGTCTTGCAAGTTCCAGGCTGCCTTCGGCCATGTCGACCACGGTTTCAACTTCCTGCGTCGGCTTTCCTTCCGCAGTTAATAACTGAATGATCTGGTCTCTGTTCAATGGAGAGAACAACATGGGCTGACACCGGGAGCGAATTGTCGGAAGAACGGCTTCGCTGTCGGGTGACAGCAGAATCAGGATTGCCCCGGGCGGCGGTTCTTCGAGTGTCTTCAGCAACGCATTGGCGGCGTCTTCGTTCATTGCGTCCGCATCATCGATGATGGCGATGCGTCGTTCCGCGGTCATCGGAGCATGGGCCAGTTCATAACACAGCCCTGCTTTTCCCCGATTGTTGTCGTCACCGATCAGCAACCCGATGGGGAGAATTTTCTTTCCTTCCGGGAGTCCAATCGTCAACAGGTCTGGATGCGTGTTTGCCTGAATCTGACGGCAACTCGGGCAGTCTCCGCACGCGTCGAGATCTTCATCTTTGTGGCGTTCGCAAAACAGGCACTGAGCAAGCGT
Source organism: Planctomicrobium piriforme (assembly GCA_040393865.1). Classification (GTDB taxonomy): domain Bacteria; phylum Planctomycetota; class Planctomycetia; order Planctomycetales; family Planctomycetaceae; genus Planctomicrobium; species Planctomicrobium piriforme_A. Next base: position 13,006 of record JBEBTF010000055.1, read on the forward strand.
TCTGGCGAACTGGCGTTTGCCGATTCCCTTGGGGCCGATAAACAGAAATCCATGAGCGAGCCGACCACGTTGAATGGCTCGGCGAAACATTTCGACCTGAGCTTTGTGGCCGATCACGCGATTCCAGATCATCTGTTGCGACGCTTCCTGAATTTGGAATGATGAAATGGTGTTCGTGGAGTTATTCGCTCCGGCCACACCAGTCAATTGAGGCAAGGCGGTTCAGTTCCTATTCTGATCATTCCCTCGCCTCGCGTCGAGCAATGCCCGGTGAACTGCGAGTTTCTCGGACCGGTTCTCAGAATGTGATGGTGTTTCTGGCACGCGGTGACCTTTACGGGATGAATTTGCTTTGATGAACCCACTCGATTTTGCACAACACGAATACTGGATGCGACAGGCGCTGGATCAGGCGCAACAGGCATTCGACATGGATGAAGTTCCTGTTGGAGCGGTTGTTGTGTTTGAAGACCGCATTATTGGAGCTGGATTCAATCAACGCGAAACATTGAATGACCCGACAGCACATGCCGAGATGCTTGCGATTACACAGGCGGCGACCGCATTGCAGTCCTGGCGTCTCCTGGATTGCACGCTCTACGTCACGCTCGAACCTTGTCCGATGTGTGCGGGAGCGATTGTTCAATCCCGAATTCCGAGGGTGATTTACGGGACAACCGACCCGAAAGGTGGAGCCTGTCACACTCTGTTTCAGATCACGTCAGACCCGCGGCTGAACCACCGCGCGGTGACATTCGGAGGTGTTTTACAGGCGGAGTGTCGAGAGATTCTGCAGCGGTTCTTCGCGAAACAGCGAGCCGCCGGGAAGAAGTAGAACTGTGTCAGGAATGATTTCTAGAGCACCTTGCAAAATAATTTCCACGCTTCCGCCACGCGGCGAGTAGTGTTTCATCAATCGAAACGGCCGCTGCGCGGGCACGCGGTAGAGCAAACTGCTCTAGTAACTTCCGTTGACGCCGGTGAGACCGCCAAACGAGATATCCCATTTAGACGGATTGAAGTTGATCACCTGAGCAGATGAATTGCGGGACGGTTCACCAATCTGACGCTGATGATAAAGCGTTGCGTCTCGACCGAGGCCACGCATCACGAACATCCCGCGTCGTTCATCGTAAGTCAGCTCGTCTGCGTACGCATGGAAGACATGCCCTTCCAGTTCTGCGTTGCCTGTTGCGAAGGCTTCTACCATTCCGGTCTTCGATTGGCCGATCATCTTGCGAACGATTCGCAACTGCTGGCACTTCATCCAGACCGCGTTCTCTGCTTCCGGGGTCTTCTCTGAAAGTTGGTTTCTCTGGAACTTCACCATCGGTTTCGGGACCGGGGCCGTAATCACTTCGACACGGTCGCTCAGGATGGCCTCGTTACGTCCAATATTCCCTTCGATCTTTCCGGCAAATTTCACGCCGGCATACCGCCAGTTTGTTTTGCTGGCCTTGGCAGGTTGGTTGGCCTGTGGAGATTCGCTCGGAGAAAACCGCACCTGGTCTCCGGCGGTCCATGAGTGGAATTCTCCGGGGCCGCTCCCTTTGAAATCACCTGTCGTTTGATTCAATTCGAATGTGGCGACTTCCGCACGATGGACGGCGGACAGCTTGGTTTGTTGATATTCGAATGCCTCAAGGACGACATTGTGCCGACCTGTCAGGGTTTCAATTCCGATGCTTCCGGACCGACTCTGTGGCTCGACAAAAGAGACTTTCTGGTTGAGCGTTGCGGTCAGTTCTTCACACAGAAGTCGTGAAATGCTTTCCTGTTCCCCAGGGAGTGACGCTGTGATCTTTCCCCAGAAACGAATCGCCGATCCATCGAATTTCATCCCTTCTCCCCAAATGATATCGAGGATGTGGGGAGCAGAATTCGGTGTGGAAGGACTGAACCCCGACGTAGCACTCTGAGGAATCGGAAGGCTCATTCCGCCCGGCCCAGGAATGTCGATCCGGTTCTCGTGACGGGAAAGTGTAATTTGCCCTCCCCAGACATTCGCAGTTCCAAGCGAAATGCTCGCTCGTTTCTGAATCTGGCCTTGTGGATCGGTCTGTCCACGGAGTGTGAGAACCTGTCGGACTCCCCCTTGATTATCGGCTGTGAACGTACTGCCAGAGAGTGTAATGGGGCCTTCCAGAGTCTGGCTTCCGACGGTCATCGGCTTGTCTGGCGTATGCCGCACCAGAACTTGCCCTTGCCCGATAATCTGGCGGAAATCCAACAATGCTTTCCCCGAGTCGTGAACCAGATCAAGGGAAATCTGGTCCGCTTCCACGATCCACGGAGATTGAGTTTGTTCTTCTTCAGCGGATTTCGGCGACTCTGATTCCGGAGATGAAGCGCCCGGCGTTTTCGCCTCTAGCAGACCGGGCGAAATCAGAGCATCAATGAGATTGGCTCTCGCGACTTTCAGGAGTGCTGATTCAACTCGAACCCGACCTTCGGCCCGGACTCGTTTAACGGGGAGCGGCTTCGCAAGTGCGTTGCCCCCGGATTCCAGACCATTGTTCTGAGATTGCAGCCGATTGATATCGACCCAAAGCTGGAGCGAATCACACCCGAGTCCGAATTGATCCGGAACGCTGAACTGAGCACTCTCTTCCACGTGAACGATATGGAACTTTGATTCCGGATCTGGTTGGACCGTGACCTTAGAGGCCCAGCGTGCAAGCAATGGGTGATCTCCGAATCGTTCTTCGTAGACTTCCATTTGTCCTGGTCCGCGACATTCCAGGTACTCCAGCGTTTTTTCGACGGAGTGCTGAATTCCGATCTGTGGACACTGGAAGGTTGTCTCGCCACGCTGAACGATGACATGTTCCTGATCAACCAGAACCGCTCGACGTTGGATGGCGTTGTAGTTCAGATCCTGCATGACGGCTGCCATCTCATGTTCATCAGATGTCAGTTTTAGCCGCGTTCCCTTTCCGGCAAGCGAACCTTGAGCCTGAATGGAATTCAGAATGAGCCCATCGAAAGATTTCTGGAGAGAACCTTCTTCCGAGGCTTTCGGGTCCTGCTGGTCAAAGAGCAATCGCAGCCATTCACATGTGATGGCGTCTTTGAAGATGGAGCCTAGCTTATTTGTGGCGTGCACAACCTGAACTTGATCATCGATTGTGCACTCTCGTTTGGTCACATCGTAGAGCAAAGAACCATTGCTCGTGAGCCGGAGGTGGTGTCCTTCACCCTTTTGTGCAAACGTTGTGTCGAGGACGACATTTCGGCGGAGAAGAATCTGGGACAGCCCGGAGATGCGCGGCATATCCTTCCCCAGAATCGACTCGGTCGCTGGGAGAAAAGTCAGCTGTAACTGGTTGGCGCTTCCTGCAATCTTTCGCTGATCCTGCGGAGTCGGTCCGAATTCGAACTTGATCGGGAAGTCACTGTAGAGCTGCAGGGCTTCTTCGTCAAATTTGAAGTTCGATCCCTGAATCTTCAGACCATCCGGGCCATCGATGCTGACATTCCCCTCCAGAGATCCCCAGACGATACGACCTGGCTGAGCATCGGTCAGAGAGATGGCAGAGTCGAAAAACGAGTTTTGAAATTTGATCTGAGCCCGCTCGGCGACCAATCGGTAAGGAGGGCTTCCCGGTCGCTTTGGATCTTTCCAAAGAACGGCAATTGGAGAGATCTGCAATGTGTTGCCGCTGCCTGCAACACGATGGTGTTCACGGAAATAGAGCGTGACCGCTTCTGCAACTTGCCAGGCATGCTCCGCCTGATGAGTCCATTTGACTTCAGGAAAATGCTCCATCGCCTGTTGATCAAACATGGCAGGTGGGCGAATTGCTGTTTCTTCTGCTTTGAAGTCCGTTTCCTGCGACGTCGCAATCGCAATCATGGGAGTCATCACCGCAGAGTAAATGCGGGATGCCACCAGCAGCGTCATCATTGTGACAAAAGCAACCAGAAATCGGGTCATTGACGAACTCCGATTTCTGTGATCACGAATGTGTTGAGGCCGAGAGTTTGGGCCAGACTGCGATCTGATTCCCGGAGATCCACTACCGATGTCGTGGATTTCAGCGGGAATGGTGAGAATTCAGTCGTCCGCAGCTTTCTGTTCACTCACCCGATTCCTTCGGCAGCCAACCAATGACATCCGTGATGTCAATGAGCCCAATCGGTTTGTGTTCGCTGTCGAGCACTGGCACTTCACTGATGCGACGCTGTGCGAAGAGATCGATGACGTCGCCGAGAACGGCATTGTCACGAATCGTCATCGGGTTGACTGTCATCACTTCCGAGATCTTCTCGTCGAGTCGACCATCGTTTCGTGATTCCAGCAGGCGAGCGAGATCGCTGTCGGTGAAAATTCCTGCCAACGTTTCGTCATTGTTAACCAGCAGCACTGCCCCGGTTCGGCGTCCCGGTTTCGCAGTCGTTGTCATGACTTCACGGACGGTTGCATCGCAAGACGCAATTCGAATTTCCTCTTTTTGCCGCATCAGGTCGACAACGGGTTTCAATTTCAACCCAAGACTTCCGCCGGGGTGGAATCGTGCAAATTCTCGCGGACTGAACCCACGGGCTTGAGCAACAACCAAGGCCAGTGCGTCCCCGACGGCAAGCATCGCTGTTGTGCTGGTGCTTGGTGCAAGTCCCCAAGGGCAAGCTTCCTTGAGTCGGCCGATTTCGATGACGACATTGGAATGGCTGGCGAGTGAGTTCTGGCGAGTCGCGGTGATCGAAATGATCGGAACCTGAAATTCTTTGACCGCCGGGAGAATCTGCAGGAGTTCCTCGGTTTCGCCGCTGTTCGAAAGAGCAACAAAAACATCGGAGGAATGGATCGCACCCAGGTCGCCATGAACGGCTTCTGCCGGATGAAGAAAATGGGCTCGGGTTCCGGTTGATGACAGCGTGGCTGCAATCTTTTTCCCGATGAGCCCTGCTTTGCCCATGCCGCAGACGATCACACAGCCAGTGCAATTCAGGAGGGTTTCGACAGCAGTACAGAACGACGTATCGAGCTGCCGCGACAGATTTTGAAGAGCGTCAGACTCTTGACGCAAGATCTCACGTCCAGCCCGAAGACGTTCAAAGTGAGAGAACGGAATGAGGTGTTGGGCGGCGGAGTTCACCAATCGGCATCCTGCACAGGTGGTGAGTATGATTCAATTTCGAGGTTTCGTCGTCGTGAAGAATCCTCGGGGACGAGCGCTGCGGAGTGTACCCCGCGATCAGAAAGCCGGTCAACGCGAATTGCCATGAACACACCAGATCGTCTGCAAATCATTCTGCGTCAGGCGAGAACAGCCAGTTGTCTCTTTGTTGACTCGTCAGTTTCCATCTCAACGCAAAACAACACAAGGTGTTGCGCTTGTGGGGTGGCATTCTGGGAATGCTGTCAGGAGCCTTGCCTGAGATGAACTTCGGGCGATCTTCGTTCGAGTTGAAAACGGTCGCCAAAAGGCAACGGGCAGAGTCTCGTGAATTAAGACCCTGCCCGTTCTGATTGAAAAACGAAAACTTGCTGATCCGGAAGTGCGTTGAGAGCGGTCTAACCTTCGAGTTGCAAAGGGTTAGCACGATTCTGCGAATTTGCCTGCGACGCGTCCTCCTGAGCGTGATTCGATCGGGCGGCAGACGTTCCCGGCTTCAGTTGGGGGCCTGTTTTGTGGGCCTCCAGAATCACTTTCAGTTGCTCGGCATTCATCACTTCCCGTTCGATGAGCTCTGTTGTCATCTGTTCGAGAACCGGCCGACGTGTGCGAAGGATCTCTCGGGAAACTTCCATGCATTCATCAATGATCCGTCGAATTTCCAGATCGATCTCTCGCAGTGTGTGTTCACTGTGAATCGACTCGACGATTCCGGATGAAGCTCCGCTCAGAAATGGCGAACTCTTGGATTCACGATAATTCACTCGCCCCAGCTTGGGGCTCATCCCGAATTCCATCACCATTCTGCGAGCGAGGTCGGTTGCCCGTTCGAGGTCGTTCTGGGCCCCGGTTGATGTTTCTTCGAAAATCACATCTTCCGCGGCAATGCCCCCGAGCATCACGCAGATCCGGTTTTCAATTTCGGTTTGAGTGACCAGATGTCTGTCATCTTCCGGGCGTTGCAGCATGTACCCCAACGCTCCGAAGCCACGAGGAATGATTGAAATTTTGTGAACAGGGTCGGTCTGCGGCAGGCTCGACGCCACTAACGCATGTCCGCATTCGTGGTAGGCAACGCGCTGCTTTTCCTCTTCCAGAATGATCTTCGATGCTTTCTCAAGGCCAGCGACAACGCGTTCGACGGCCTCTTCGAATTCATGCATCGAGACCGAGGTTTTGTCTTCTCTCGCTGCCAGCAGTGCCGCTTCATTGACGAGGTTGGCGAGGTCGGCCCCGACGAACCCCGGTGTCAGGCGTGCGATGCGACCGAGATCGACATCGTCGTTCATCTTGATTTTCTTTGTGTGCACATTCAGGATTGCAGCGCGCCCCTTATAGTCCGGGCGATCAACAAGCACGTGGCGGTCAAATCGGCCTGGTCTCATCAGTGCGGGGTCGAGCGTCTCTGGGCGGTTCGTTGCCCCCATGACAATCACGCTCTGGTCTGAAGAAAACCCGTCCATCTCGACCAGCAACGCGTTGAGCGTCTGTTCTCGCTCATCGTGTCCGCCGGCCATGCCGCTTCCACGTACTTTGCCTAACGCGTCCAGTTCGTCGATGAAGATAATGCTGGGGGATTTTTGCCCTGCCTGCGAGAACATGTCGCGAACGCGTGCCGCACCGACCCCGACGAACATCTCCACGAAGTCGGATCCGGAAAGGCTGAAGAATGGAACGCCTGCTTCCCCGGCAACGGCCTTGGCAAGCAGTGTTTTTCCTGTTCCGGGCGGTCCGACAAGCAAGACACCGCGGGGGATGCGTCCCCCAAGGGCCTGATATTTTCCGGGGGTTCGCAGAAACTCGACGACTTCGCGGAGTTCCTCGACCGCTTCGTCAATTCCTGCCACATCTTCAAACGTAATGCGAACGTCGTCATCTGCATAGAGGCGACCACGACTGCGGCCAAACGACATTGCTTGCCCAGGTCCCCCCAGTTTGCGCAGAAAGAGGATGAAGACCAAAAGGACCGACAGCATCAACAAAATGGAGAGAACGGTTCCCCATTCGGTGTCTGGTGTCGCTCCTGTATAGTCGATGCCCTTTTGATCGAGGGTATCGCTCAAGTTGGAAATCTTCTGGTCTGCAATCCCGACGATTGAGATGCGGTATCGTTGAAGGCGTTCGTTTTCAGTCGGTGCAGGCGGTTTTGAAGCTGTTTCAGACTCACTGACAGAATCCGATTTTCGGGCCGATTGTGTCCCGGTCTGCTCTTGTTTGTCTGGTGTTGTTTCGCTGGTTGGAGTCTCATTCAGCGAGATCCCCGGCAGGATGTCGAGAGGTCCGGGGGTTTTGGTCTTGTCGACCTTGGGGAGATTCTGGAACGAAATGAACTGTCTGCCAATGACAAGCTCGTGAACGTTCGATTTGTTGAGTTCACCGGTTTCGATCTTCCGGACGAATTCGCCGAAAGTCATTGGCTTTGCAAGGCTTTGCTCTCGCAGCCAAGTCCACCCGACGATGATAACGATCCCGCCAATCAGCAGGTACCAGAATGTTGAACTGGAGTTCTTATCAGACCGTTTCTGACTCGGCTTTCCGTCAGGCGATGGACCTTTGGATGCCGGTGGAGCGGTTTTCATCTGTTGTTCATCCCTGTATCAATTCGCGGCGCGAACCTTTACTTGATCTTCTTACTGAAGTATCCGGTTGAGTGTTCGGGAACGCAAGGTACTTTCTTGGCAGGTGAGTTCAGGCGGGTGCTTTCGCAATCATTGCCGCTGATCTACAATCAACAATGTCAATTCGACAGTGTCCTGATTATGGCATAGGTGACTTGTGGCGACTGAAGTGGAACTGTTGGACGCATTGAAGCAGGTGATTGATCCTGAGTTGATGGTCAATATTGTTGATCTGGGACTGGTTTATGACGTTGACCAGGAAGAGGATGGAAAGGTCAAAATGAATATGACTTTGACCAGTCCTGCCTGTCCCGCTGGCCCTCAGATTATGCAACAGGCCAAGAATGCGCTGGAGCAGGTTCCCGGTGTCACCGGGGCAGAAATTCGGCTTGTGATGTCGCCGCCGTGGTCAGCAGAACGGATGAGCGAAGAAGCCCGTGATCAGCTCGGGATTTTTTGATCCGGAACT